>NZ_CP102578.1:973653-1291730 GCF_042230915.1 Archangium gephyra
GCACTCGGTCAGCGTGCAGCGGCACGCCAGCGAGGAGCCCGACGCGGCATGGTTCTCGTTGCAGTTGGGCAGGCCGTCGGTGAGCAGCAGCACGAAGTCACCGCGCTCGTCCGTCTGGAGCTGCGGCAGCGAGCCCACGTACTGGAGGCTCGAGCCGGTGGGCGTGCCGCCCGTGGGCCCGCCCCGCGTGTGGTTGGGAATCTTGTGCAGCTCCGCGTTGACCGCCAGGGCCTGCGCCTGCAGCGCGTCCGGACTGTCATCGGCGGGCAGGTCCAGGGTGAGGGCGTCCGAGCCGCCGCACTGCTCGCCCAGGAGCAGCTGCTTGCCGGGATAGAGGGCGAGGCCCATTCGCGCGAACGCGCCGCTGGCGCTCAGGAAGGAGTCCATGGCGCCTTGGAGGGCGCTCCAGCGCGTGGGGCAGCCGGCGGGACACCCCTCGCCCCGGCAGAGCACGCCCGAGGTGGGCGAGCGGCAGAGGGGGTTGGAGGGATTCATCGGCTCGAGCATGGAGCCGGACGTGTCCACCAGCAGCATCACGTTGGGGGTGCTGCCCCGGGCGACGATCGTCCGCTCCACCGACGGCACGGAGATGGCGGCGGGGGGCACGGGCTCGAAGTCGTACGTCTGGCAGCCGGCGGCGAGCGCGGCGCAGACGAGCAGGGAAGGGAGGACCGCGGAGGTGTGCAACCGGGTGGGCATGGGTGCTCCTGGGGTGGGGGCTCGGCGATGTCCGGCGGACAAGGGAGCGCACCGGGAAGGGCGAGGGCCTCGGCCGGGAGTGCCGGTTGCGAGGCGCTCAACGCTCGGGCGGCCCGGGTGTTCAGTGTCAGGCCCCGGGCGTGGCACGCATCAAACCCATTCCCCCGCACGGGCCCATGGCGGTAGGAACGGGCCGGACGAACCCAGGGATTCGAAGCCGAGGGGAGATGCGATGACCGAGCGTCAACTGTGGGAGCGCTACAAGAAGTATCTGTGCGGGGTGGAATCGTTGGGGCTGACGCTCGACGTGTCGCGGATGAACTTCGCCGACGACTTCCTCGAGCGGATGCGCGGCCCCATGGAGAAGGCCTTCGATGCCATGGCCGCGCTGGAGAAGGGCGCCATCGCCAATCCGGACGAGAAGCGCATGGTGGGCCACTACTGGCTGCGCGCCCCCGAGCTGGCTCCCGAGCCGGGCCTCACGAAGGAGATTCGCGACACGGTGGCCGCCGTCCGCGCCTTCTCGGACGACGTGCACGCCGGCCGCGTGAAGCCTCCGAAGGCGGACCGCTTCACCCGCGTGCTGCTGGTGGGCATCGGCGGCTCGGCGCTGGGCCCGCAGCTGGTGGCCGACGCGCTCGGCACGGCGGCGGACCGGATGCAGGTGTTCTTCTTCGACAACACGGACCCGGATGGAATGGACCGCGTGCTGGCGCAGCTCGGTGACAGGCTCGCCGAGACGCTCACGGTGGTCATCAGCAAGTCCGGCGGCACCAAGGAGACGCGCAACGGCATGGTGGAGGCCGAGCGCGCGTACCAGCAGAAGGGCCTGGACTTCGGCAGGCACGCGGTGGCGGTGACGGGCGAGGGCAGCGAGCTGGACCGCTACGCCAAGAAGGGCAACTGGCTGCGGACGTTCCCCATGTGGGACTGGGTTGGCGGGCGCACCTCGGTGCTGTCGGCGGTGGGCCTGCTGCCGGCGCGGCTGCAGGGGTTGGACATCGACGGGATGCTGGCGGGCGCCCGGGACATGGACGCGGCGACGCGCGAGCGCGACGTGCTGCGCAACCCGGCCGCGATGATGGCCCTCATGTGGTTCCACGGCAGCAAGGGGCGCGGCGAGAAGGACCTCGTCATCCTCCCGTACAAGGACCGGCTGCTGCTGCTCTCGCGCTACCTCCAGCAACTGGTGATGGAGTCGCTGGGCAAGGAGAAGGACCTGGACGGCAAGGTGGTGAACCAGGGCCTCGCCGTCTACGGCAACAAGGGCTCCACGGACCAGCACGCGTACGTGCAGCAGCTGCGCGAGGGCGTGAACAACTTCTTCGCCACCTTCGTGGAGGTGCTGAAGGACCGCGAGGGAACGTCCATGCGCGTGGAGGAGGAGTTCACCAGCGGCGACTACCTGCTGGGCTTCCTCCTGGGCACGCGGCGGGCGCTCTTCGAGAAGGGCCGCGAGTCGATGACGCTCACGGTGCCGGACGTGAGCGCGCGGACGCTGGGCGCCCTCATCGCGCTCTACGAGCGGGCGGTGGGCCTGTACGCGTCGCTGGTGAACATCAACGCGTACCACCAGCCGGGCGTGGAGGCGGGGAAGAAGGCGGCCGGGGCGGTGCTGGAGCTGCAGCGCAAGCTGCTGGCGAAGCTGCGCGGGGACAAGGCCAAGGGCCACACCGCGGAGGAGCTGGCCACGGCGGTGGGCTCGCCGGACGAGGTGGAGACGGTCTTCAAGGTGCTGGAGCACCTGGCGGCCAACGCGGACCAGGGCGTGAAGCGCGAGCCCGGTGCCAACCGCTTCGAGACCCGCTTCCGCGCGGGCTGAGCACGGCGGGAGGAGCCCGGGGGCCACGGCGCATCAGTGCACGAGCCCCCGCTCCGCCTCGCGGGCATGGGCCTCGAGGAAGCGCGCGTAGTCCTCGTCCATCTGGTCCGCGTAGGCGACGGCGAAGTCGGCCACGGCCTCATCGAAGCAGGGGCCGTTGCCGAGGTAGCCGGCGATGGTGGCCGCATCCCCGGTGCGCGCGTGCGCCCGGGCCAGCGTGGCGCCACAGGCGTCCGCGTAGTCCAGGAACGCGCCCGCCGTCATCTTCTCCACGTCCAGCGAGCCCTTCATGTCGCGCAGCTGCCGGACGTAGAAGGCGCCCATCCCCTCCACCTCCGTCCACCCGAGGAACAGGTCCGAGAAGGCCTGCAGCCTCCGCTGGCCCACCACCACGCGCTCGCCCGCGCTCCTCGCGCCGCTCGGCCCCAGGTAGGGCTCGAGCACCGACGCCTGCGCCTCCTTCACCTGCAGCACCAGCGGATCCCCCGCGCCGTTGCCCTCGCACAGCACCACGTAGGCCTGCATCCCCACGCTCCCCACGCCCACCACCTTGAAGCCCCACTCCAGCCGCTTGTAGCGCAGGCACAGGTCGCGCACCGCCCCATCCAGCGAGGCCAGGTAGCCCTCCGTCAGCTGCTTCATCCGCCGGTGCAGCTCTCCCCGGGAGATGCCCAGCTTCACCGCCGACAGCGGGAAGAGCAGGGGCGGTTGGTACGCGAGGTGGCGCCGCCCGCCGTGCTCCTCGGTGAGCTTCTCCACCGCGTGGGCACTGGTGTGGCGGCGTGCCTTCTCCGCGGCCTCGGTGGCGACCGGCGCGGTGCGGCGCGAGGCGTGCGCCAGCTCCGTCACGTCCATGCGCAAGGACCACACCTCCAGCAGCCCCGCCGTCGCCAGCCGCCGCATCATCCGCCGGTAGGCCCTCACCGCCCACCGCGCCGCCTTCCTCGCGCACCCGGGGCCGAACCCGTTGCACCTCGCCGCCACCACGCAGCTGGCAGCCAGGCGCTTCACGTCCCATTCGAAGGGCCCGGGCAGCGTCTCGTCGAAGTCGTTGAGGTCGAAGATGAGGTGGCGCTCCGGCGTGGCGAACAGGCCGAAGTTGGCCAGGTGCGCGTCCCCGCTCAGCTGGCACCGCAGGCCACTCACCGGCGTGTGCGCCAGGTCTCCCGCCATCAGGAAGGGCGTGCCGCGCAGGAAGGCGAAGCTCGACTCCGCCATCCGCTCGTGGCGCACCGGCACCAGCCAGGGCAGCCGCGTGGCGTCCGATTGCCGCAGCTGCTCGAGCGGCTTGCGCCCCCGGAAGGGCCGCCACCGGGCATGGGCACTCCGGGGATAGCGCTTGCGCAGCGCCCGCCCGGCTTCCATGCGCTCGTCGATGCTCCGCGCGTCCGGCTTGGGCAGCCGGGAGGCGGCACGCGTCCGGGGCGTCCGGCGTACCCGCTGCTGGGGCTCGGCGGAGACGAGCGGGACCTTCGCGGCCCCCAGGTCTCCCAACGCTGTGTCCTCCTGCTCCATGCGCGTCGCGCTCCTGACGAGCAACGGTGCGGCGGGAGGGGAGGACTCGGAAGCCCCCGTGCGAGGTGCTGCCTGCCTGCCCGCTCGGCCCAGGAGCGTCCTGGGCCCGGGTTCGGTTCAGTAGGAGATGCAGGTGATGACAGCCGAGCCGTACAGGTCGCCCCCGCAGGAGCTGTAGGGGCTGGTCGAGCTGGCCACGCACCGCGAGCCGAAGCTCTGGCAGTAGGTAAAGGAGTACTGCTTCCACCCGTCGTAGTTCATGCAGCCCGTCGTCGTCTTCACGTCACTGGTGGCCGGACACGACTGGGCCTGCACCGTGCCCCCCGAGGTCTCCTGGGGCGCGGCCTGCTCCGGCGCGCCCGGCTCCTCCATCCCGGCCCCGCCACAGCCACCGAGCACCAGCGCCGCCGTCACCACGGTCCACCGCATCGCGCGCTTCATCATCGCTCCGTGCCTCCTGTTGCGTCGTTCGTGTGCCGACACCCGCCCCGGCATCGCCTTCAATGAAATGGAGTCTTCCAGGAAAATCAAGTCATACTGGTTTTCTCGTGAGGGGCGGGCGGGTGTTCGTCATGCGGCTCGCGCGGGAACACTCCTGGCCTGACGCCGCTCTTCACCTTAGAAGACGCAGGGCAACGGACCAGGAGAGTCACATGGCAACCCTTGGATTCATTGGCGCGGGACACATCGGCGGCACCCTGGCGAAGCTCGCCATCGCCGCCGGTTACGACGTGGTGCTGAGCAACTCACGCGGCCCGGAGACGCTCTCCAGCCTCATCGCCGAGCTCGGCCCGAAGGCCCGGGCCGCCACGCCCCGCGAGGCCGCCGCGGCAGGGGACATCGTCGTCGTCACCGTTCCGCTCAATGCCTACAAGTCCGTCCCCGTCGAGCCGCTCGCGGGCAAGCTCGTCATCGACACCAACAACTACTACCCCGGCCGCGACGGCCGCATCCCCGAGCTCGACGCGGAGACGACCACCAGCAGCGAGCTGCTGCAGGCGCACCTGCCCCAGTCCAAGGTGGTCAAGGCCTTCAACGTCATCTACTTCAAGCACCTTGAGGAGCATGCGCAGCCCGCGGGCTCGAAGAACCGCCGCGCGCTGCCCATCGCCGGCAACGACGCCCAGGCCAAGAAGACCGTGGCCGGGTTGATCGACACCTTCGGCTTCGACGTGCTCGACACCGGCCCCCTCTCCGAGGGCTGGCGGTTCCAGCCCGACCTGCCGGCCTACTACCATCGCCACAACGCCGCGGAGCTGAAGGAGGCCCTCGGCAAGGCCCGCCGCTACGCCGAGCTCAAGCAGCGGGATTGACCGAGCCTTCGTACCAGGTGCCCTCCGGCTCGGCGACGTGGCGCTCGAAGCCCGCCCGGAGCCGCTGGAGGGCGGCGTCCTTCACCTCGGCGTAGCGCAGGGTGACCCGGTCCGGAGACCAGTCGAAGTCCACGCTCCCCTGGAGGAGGAACTCCGTGAAGGCATCGAGCAGCGGCAGGCCCGCGGCCTCCTCGGCGAAGAGGAACTGGCCCGCCTGATTGACCTCCAGGAAGACGTAGCGGCCGTCCGGGCGGACGATGAAGTCGAAGCACCCGAAGACGAGGTCCAGCTTTCGCATCAGCGCGAAACACTGTGCGGCGATGTCCGCGGGCAGCTCGAAGGGCTCCATCCGCAGCTCCTCCTGGGCCCTGCGCCAGTCGAGCCTTCCACCCCGCGTCTCCTGTGAGCGCAGCCGGGCCGTGAGCGCGCGCCGGCCCATCATGGTGACGCGCAGCTCGTAGGCCTTGGGCACGCGCACCTGGTAGATGCCGGGCACGGCCCGCAGCAGCGCATCCTCGACGAGCCGCTCCTCGGTGAGCACGCTGGTGAAGGGCATGTAGTAGCGCTCGTCGTCCCTCCAGGCCGTCATGTTGAGCGGCTTGTAGATGACCTGTCCGGGGTGCTCGCGCAGGAAGGCGCGAAGCTCCTCCGGGTCGTTCGTGTAGAGGGTGTCCGGCACCTCCAGCCCCACGTCGAGCGCGGCCTGGTGCTGCCGGAGCTTGCTCGTCCGCATCAGGGCGTGCTGCGGGTTCACCCAGAAGGCCCGCGGTGCGAGCGTGTCGAAGAGCGCGCGCCGGAACGTCTCGCACCCGAGCTCCACGAAGGGGCGATCCGCGGGATGCAGTGGCAGCCCCTCGAGCACGAACGTGGGCCGGCGGTTCCACACGGTGTCGAGGGCCTCGCCGGACACGTCGAGCTCCGGCCCTCGGAGCCGGACCGAGCGCTGGCGGCCCGTGAAGGAGACGGTCTCGGTCGCGCGCGAGGGGAAGTCGGAGGTGTGCCAGAGGAGGGCCTCCGCGCCCTTGCGCGTGAGGGCCTCGGTGACGGCCGCGGCGTGGAGGTCATTGGGCTGGGAGAGGATGAGAATCGTCTTCATGGGGAGGGGAGGCGGGGGCGGAGGTGATGCGCGGCCGGACGGAGCGGGCCCCTCCGGCCGCGGGAAATGCGGAGGGTGCGGGTGGCGGCACTCAGTCGCCATCCGCCTGGCCCGGCCGGCCTCCGGTGAAGTCCAGGTTGCCGCTGTCCTGGACGGTCTTGGTCCCGGTCGCCGAGGCGAGCATCACTCCCTGGCCTCCGCGGACGTGGCCGAGCTCCTCGGCGAGCACCCGGCCAAGCACCCGGCCCGGCAACTGCTGCACGGCGAGCTTCTTCTCGGTCTTCTTCATGGCGTGTCTCCTCTGTTGGCCCCGAATGGGCCTCACAGGGAGCTACGCGGGAGGGACCCCTTTGGATTTTCGGGCCCGTACGGGACAGAACGTCCGGGCTATCGGTTGGTGCACACGAGGAGCCCCGCTCTGTTCAGCGCCCGTCGTCACGCGGGCTCTTGGAAACCGAGACTGGCGGCGCGCGAGGAAACACGGAATGGAATGAATCCAGGCAAGTCCAGGGGGTCCTCGTGAAGCACACCGTTCTGCTCGTGGAAGACAGTCACACCATCCGCCACATCCTCAAAATCTACCTGCTGAAGCTCGACCTGGTCTTCCTGGACGCGAGCGGGGCCGAGCAGGGATTGCGGTTGCTGGAGACGCACCACGTGGACCTCGTCATCGCCGACGTCAACATGCCCGGTGGAATGGATGGGCTGGAGTTCGTGCGCCGGGCGCGCGCGAGCGAGCGGGAGCTGATGCGCCGGGTGCCCATCGTGCTGCTCTCCGGCGGCAAGGCGCCGGACCTCGAGTCCAAGGGCCTGCGGGCCGGCGCCTCCGAGTTCGTGCGCAAGCCCGTCTCCATCGACGCGCTCGCGGCCGTGGTGCGCCGCCATCTCCCCCTGGCCGAGCCCCTGGAGCACCTTGTCGCCTGAGGTACTCCGTTGCCGTCGGTTGTTGAACACCGCCGCGTGCCCTCGGATCGACACCCGCCGGGTCTTCCGGGATTCTACTGACTACCGCTTCCGCCACCGCACGGCTCACGCAACCCCTCGCACCTGCAAGGGATTGAGCGGCTTCGTGTACGCGGGAGCGCAGTCAGGGATTCGCGGGGGGATCCATGAAGCGCACCGTGCTCATCGTCGATGACAGCGACACCATCCGGCACATCCTCAAGGTCTATCTGACGAAGCTGAAGCTGGAGTTCCTCGACGCGGACCGGGCGGACCGGGGGCTGCGGCTGCTGGGCTCAAACCCCGTGGACCTCGTCATCGCCGACTTCAACATGCCGGGCATGAGTGGCCTGGACTTCGTGCGCCAGGTGCGCGCGGACACGCGGCCCGAGGTGAGCCGCGTGCCCCTGCTGATGCTCTCCGGCGGAAAGGCGCCGGACCTCGAGCAGCGCGCGCTCCAGGCTGGCGTCTCCGAGTTCGTGCGCAAGCCCATCTCCAGCGCCGCGCTCTCGGCCGTGGTGCGCCGCCACCTGTCGCTGCCCGAGGACGTGGACGGCCTCGTCGCCTGAGTGCCCCGCTCAGGGCAGCGCGTAGACGCTGTCCGCGTAGTTCTGGGTGAAGCGGTTGCCCTGCTCATCGGTGATGGGCTGTCCGGCCGCGTCCAGGGCGGTGGTGCAGGGGTAGCTGGCCGTCTGCTGCGCGCGGGGCTGGACGAACATGGGCTGCACCAGCCACGAGCCCTGGTGGTTCGCGTACGCGTTGCACATGAGCTGCACCTTGTTGCGGTTGATGGCCAGCTTGAGGTGCGTGGCGTCCTGCACGAAGGCGAGGTCCGTGTCCGAGTCCCCGGCCGCGAACACCTGGCGCGCCTGCGCGTCCGTCTGGCGCGTCAGCTGCCGCTCCGCCGGCTGGCGGAAGATGACCTTGTTGATCCAACAGCGCTTGCCCTGGTCGTAGGTGATGAGCGTGTCCGCGCCATCGGCCACGCCGCCGCAGCCCTGGAAGTGGGCCGTCACGCGGCCCTGGGCGTCCGTCATGCTGCGGATGCCAATCACCCGGTTGGGCTTGATGCCGGTGAGCTCCTCGGAGATGGCGTCGATGACGAACTGGGGCGAGGCGGTGGCCACCCAGACATCGAAGCCGTTGGCCTGCAGCGTCTCGATGAGGTCCACCATCTCCTCGTACACCTGCACGTGGTAGGCGAGCCCCGTGGTGGTGCCCACCGTCTGGGTGGTGCCCGGCGGGTTGAAGGCGTTCTCCGCGTAGGCCGAGCGGGCGAAGGCGCGCACCTCCTCGGGGGTGTAGCCGGCCTGCAACTGCGCCACCCAGGCATACGCGGTGTTGAGCGTCAGGGTGATGGGGTTGCTCCAGGCGGCCTGGCCCGCGCGCGTCTGGCCCCGGTTGTAGATGCTGACGAGCTCGTCCGCGCAGCCCGGGCCGGTGCTCGTCGGGAGGGGCTCGCCCGGGTTGGCGGCGGCGTCACACGCGCCGTTGAGGGCCGCGCGGGCCTCGGGGGTGAGGTGGCGGCTGGTGGTGCTCCAGTCCTTGTCCGAGGGCTGGAGCACCTTGTCGTGCTTGAGCATCCAGAAGAAGGTGGCGTCGCCCAGGTCGTTCTTCACGACGGTGTTGTCCCAGTCGAACACGGCCACGGGGCGGTTCTTCGGATCGAACGTGGGGCTGGCGATGCCCAGCGAGGAGATCATCGTGTTGATGCGGGTGCGGTTCTCCGGGAGCCAGCGCCCGACCTTGTCGTCCAGGAGGCGCACCGGGGTGGGGACGCCGTCCCTGCCCGGCGTGCCCTGGGGGCCGGCGGCGCCATCGGGGCCCTGGGGGCCCTGGCAGGCGAGGACACCACTGGCGAGGCATCCGGCCAGGGCGAGCGTGGAGAGACGGAAACCCGCGCGGTTTCGAAGGGACGATGGCATGGGGCTGTTCCTCGGTTGGAGAGCCGCGGGCGGAGGCATGGCCTCGGGGCCCCCCCTGGAGCCGCGGCAACCCGATGATAGAGGAGTCCCCGGCGCCCCGAGCATCAGGGGCGCTGGTGCAGTGCGTCACGCGGCGGACAGCGCTATCCCAGAGGCGCTTCGCCGACGCGCGTCGAGGCCTGCGCGAGGAGGAAGTCGAGCAGGACGCGGTTGAAGTCCTCGGGGCGCTCCAGGTTGGGCAGGTGTCCCACGCCGGGGAGGGTGACGCGGGTGAGGGCGGGCACGCGCCGTGCGAGCACCTCCGCGTTCCTGAGCATGGTGGGGTTGTCCCTGTCACCCACCACGACGAGCGTGGGCACGAGGAGGTGCTCGAGCCGGGTATAGGCCGGGGGCTCCAGGAAGCGGGGGAGGTCCGCTCCCTCCATGCCCCGCATGTTGTCGAGCGTCCACTGCCGCACCACGGGCGCCAGCAAGGGCCGGGCCATGGCGGGGGCCAGGGAGTCGCTGCCAAGCCATGCCTCGACGACGGCCCGGGGCTCCTGCTCCCGGCCCGAGCCCGTGAGGGATGTGAGCCAGGCGTACTCCTCGGGAGCGGGCGGGGCGCCCTGGATGCCAGGCGCCGCGAGCACGAGGCAGGAGACGCGCTCGGGGTACGCCAGAGCGAAGTCGAGCGCGACGCGTCCGCCAAACGACAGGCCCACGACGTGGGCGCGGTCCATCGAGAAGTGGTCGAGCAGGGCGCGCAGGTCTTCGTGGGGCGAATAGGGCTGCCCCTCGGGCGCTCGAGACTGGCCGAAGCCCCGCTGGTCATAGCGCAGCGTGGTGAAGTGTTGGGCGAGCGGCCTCACCTGTCCGTCCCACATGCGCAGATCGAGCAGGCCGCCGTGGAGCAGCACGACCGGGAAGCCATCGCCCTGGAGCTCGTAATGCAACCGGGCCCCGTTCACCGGAGCGAAGTCCCGCACGGGTGGAGGAAGAGTGGTCATGCCAGGGGAATAGTAGGTACGGGAGGCCGTTGGTGGCGGACGTCCCCGGGTGCTAACCCGTGCTGCCCGTTGAACGTTTCCCGGAGCCTCCATGAAAGCCCTCTTCCTGGCGGCGGCGCTCGCCGCCACTCCCCAGCCCGCGCCGTCCCCTGCTGCTCCGAGCACGCCTTCCACCGAGGCCGCCTCGCAGTCCTTCCTGGTGGAGCGGCTCGGCCATGACGCCATCGTCCGCATGTACGCGCCGGGCGTGCCCGCGCTCTCCCGGGACGAGAAGCGGGTGGCCTGGTACCTCTCGCTCGCGGCGCACGCGGGCGAGGAGATCGCCTATGACCAGCTCGGCTGGGACACGGTGGCCCTCAAGCGGCTGCTGGAGGGCGTGTACCTCTTCGGCCGCGAGGGCCACGCCGGGCCCGGCTCCTTCGATGCGAAGCTCGCGGACTACCTGGCGCGCTTCTACGGCGAGACGGGCAACCATGATCAGACGACGGGCCAGAAGTTCGTCCCCGCCTTCACCCCGGCCGAGCTGGAGGCCGCGGCGCTGCGGGCGCTGAAGGCCGGAGCCCCCCTGGGCGTGAAGGACGAGGCGGCGCTGAAGACGTGGCTGGGAGGACTGCGGCCCTCGCTCTTCGACGCGGGCTTCGAGCCGCAGCTCACCTCGAAGGCGCCCCCGCCGGGGCAGGACCTCCTCACGGCCTCGGCGAACACGGCGTACGGCCGGGGCGTGACGCTCAAGGACCTGGAGGGCTTCCAGGAGAAGAATCCGCTCAACTCGCGCGTGGTGAAGGTGGACGGGAAGCTGGTGGAGCAGGTGTTCCGCTCCGGCACGTCCGATGGAAAGGTGCCGCGCGGGCTGTACGCAGCGGAGCTCTCGCGCGTCAGCGCCCACCTGCGCGAGGCGGCGAAGTCCGCGCCGAAGGACCAGAAGGCCGCGCTCGAGAAGCTGGTGCGCTTCTTCGAGACGGGGGACCTGAAGGACTGGGACGCGTACAACATCGCCTGGCTGAAGGCGGATCCGGTGGTGGACGCCAACCTCGGCTTCATCGAGACGTACGTGGATGCGCGCGGCCAGAAGGGGCAGTGGGAGGCGCTCATCAACTACCGGGACGCGCGGGAGAACCGGGTGATGGAGCTCATCGCCCGGCGGGCGCAGGAGTTCGAGAACCGGATGCCCTGGCCGGACGCGTACAAGCGCAAGAAGGTGGCGGCGCCGGTGGCCAAGGCCATCAACCTGGTGACGAGCCACCCGGGGCCGCCGGCCGGCATCAACCTGCCCAACGAGCAGCACATCCGCGAGAAGTACGGCAGCAAGAGCGTGCTGGTGAGCAACGTGATGGAGGCCGCCGCGGCGATGAAGCGGCTGCCGCTGGCCATCGAGTTCTCGCGCACGCCCGAGGAGGCCGCGAGGGCGCGCCAGTACTCCGTCACCGCGCGCAAGTGGCTGGTGGCCTTCCACGAGGTGCTGGGACATGCCTCGGGGCAGGTGGATCCAAAGCTGGAGGGCGGCCCCTCGCGCTACCTGAAGGAGTACGACAACACGCTGGAGGAGGCGCGCGCGGACCTGGTGGCGCTCTGGCACGCCTTCGACCCGTCCCTGGCCAGCCTGTCGCCGGAGCACGAGCGCATCGCCGAGCAGATGTACCGGGACTTCCTGGTGGAGGGGCTCACCAACCTCAACCAGGTGCCGGAGGGAGACGCCTTCGAGGAGGACCACCAGCGAGGCCACCACATGACGGTGAGCTTCCTGATGGAGAAGGGCGCGGTGAAGCAGGTGACGGAGGGGGGCCGCACGTCCTGGGTGGTGGTGGACTCCGGGAAGATGCGCGCGGCGGTGGGCGAGCTGCTCTCGAAGCTGATGGTCATCAAGGCGACGGGGGACTACGAGGGCATCCGGAAGCTGGTGCAGGACAAGGGCATCCGGTTCGACCCGAAGCTGCGCGACGAGGTGGTGGCGCGGGTGAGGGCCGTCGAGGTGCCGGCGGACATCCTGCTCATCTCGCCGAGGCTGGTGCCGGTGGTGGACGGCAAGGGGCTGGTGGTGGACGTGAAGGTGCGGCACGACCAGGGCTTCATCGAGCAGCACCTGGAGCGGAGCCTGTTGGGCCGGCTCACCCCGGCCGAGGCCACGCGGGTGGCGGCGAGGCTCGCGGCCACTCCGGAGGCGCTGGCGGAGGAGTACCGGAAGCTGCCGCCGCCGGGAAGGTGACCCGCGGACGCAACTTCTGGCGGGGGGATGCGATAATCCCCCCGTCGAGCCCTGCATCCCGAGGTCACGAAGCATGAGCGTCAGCGGACTCCCCGAGAGCGTCACCACGTCCTTGTCCAGGCTCTCCAAGGCCCAGCAGGACGTCCTGGCCTCGGCTCCGGACGAGATGAAGCCCTTCCTCGCGGCGCAGATGAAGATGCAGAAGGAGCAGGAGCTCTCGGATTGGATCACCAAGATGATGAAGGGGGACCACGAACAGGCGACGAGTGTCCTGCGCAACATTGGTGGCTGAGCCGAGCACACCCCCTGGACTCCCACGGGGAGGGCGGTAGTTTCCCGCGTCGAGGAAACCGCCCATGCCCTTCTCCGTCTGGTTGACGTCGCACCGCCGCCTCGAGGACGTCCGCGCCGGTGCGCCGGACCGGCTCACCGTCGAGAACCTTCGTGCCTGCCTGGAGCTGCTCGCGCGCTCGCGCCCCACGCAGGTGGCGCAACGGCCCGATGGTTCCGTCTGGGTGTTCCGCGCGGGAGAGCCGCCAGCGCTGGCCCCCCTCTTCCTGGCGGGCGTGCGGCCGAACAACGGTCCCCAGCAGGGAACCATCCAGCTCTCGGTGAGTGTCACCCACCCCTTCTTCATGGCCAACCTGTTCGAGCTGCTCTCCTTCGCCTCCCGCGTCAACGCGGAGCTGGGACTGAGCGCCTACGAGGGGGTGCACGGCCAGGAGGTGACGGTGGAGTCCTTTGGTGTGCTCACGGAGCCCCAGGGCGCCTATTCGCAGGAGCTGGCGCGCGCCTGGCAGCAGAACCGCGAGCAGCTGCATACCCGGCTGCGGATGCCGCTCGAGTTCCCCGCGGGCCAGCAGGACGATGCCCCCCACCTGCTGGCGTTGATCCTCGAGCACCCGAAGCTGCCACCGCTGGCGCAGTTGCTGGCGGAGCCGCCGGAGGGCCAGGGCGTGGAGATCCGGGGCACGCAAGCGCTCTGGTTCGACAAGGCCACCCAGCAACCGGTGACGTGGTTCCTCGTCAATCCCCAGGCTCCGCAGGAGCTGCTGCTCTGGCCCCAGTGGGGGGAGGAGCCCTTCGCGCGGACGGCGCACACCACCTTCGAGGCGGCCGTGCGGCTGCGGGCGCGCGCCGGAGGCCGGGTGCTCTGGAACGGAGCGCCCGTCACCCCGGAGCGGACCGCGTGGTTGCAGCGCTACCCGGGGCTGCTCGGCGTCGAGCTCCTCCAGCTCGTCTCGCAGGGCTGGGAGCCCGCCACTCCCCGGGTGTAGGTGCGGCACCTCCTCCAGGCGGTTGATCCAACCGGCGGCCCCTCCGTCAAACAGAGGCAGAGCGCCGCCTCCGGAGCCGGGCCGGGTGGCTGGAGGTGGCGCCTTGTGCGCAAGGAGACGACCTTGAAGACGACGACGCTTCGCAACCTCTGGGCCGCGGTGGTGGTGCTGGGACTGGGCACGGGCTGTGGCAACACGGTGCAGGTGAAGGGCCGGGTGACGGATGGCGAGGGCACGCAGCCGCAGGCGGTGATGGCGGGAGCGGCTCCGCTGGGCGGCTCGGGCACGGTGTCGGCGGCGGCGCAGGTGCGCGCCAGCACGGTGGGGCCGGATGGAAAGCTGACGGTGGTGGCCGAGGGCAAGCTGGAGGCCCAGGGGCGCTACACGCTGGAGGTGCCCGCGGGCGAGGAGCGCCTGGTGCTGGAGGCGGTGGACGCCTCGGGCCAGGTGGTGGCCTCGGCGCTGCTCGAGGCGGCCGCCGAGGGCAAGGACGCGGTGGCGCCGCCCATGGACTCGGAGACCTCGCTGGAGGCCCAGGTCTTCCTGCAGATGATGGTGGACAAGCCGCAGGCGGAGACGGTGGACATGGTGGACGTGCGCGCCCGCATCACCGCCAACATGGCGGCGGCGGCGCGGCAGGGCGCCTCCACCAACGAGGCCTTCCGCTCGCGGGTGAAGGCGCTGGCGGACGCGGTGCGCGCGGCGCAGCAGACGGAGCTGGAGATGTACGCCGAGGCGGGCGTGCAGACGAGCCAGACGGCGCTCTTCGAGCAGGAGCTGGCGGCGGCGGCGGCGCTGAACGTGGCGCTGGAGGCGGGCGGCTCGGTGGAGCAGGCCTATGACACGTTCCACGCGGAGCTGCGCGCGGCGGCCGAGCGGCTGGGCGCGAAGGTGGAGGAGCAGGCGCAGAGCGAGCGCGCGGCGAGTGCTTCCTTCCGGGCCACGGTGAAGGCGCGGCTGTCGGCGGAGGACGCGCAGCCGCTGGTGGACGCGACGCTGCGGGCCTCGGCGGGCATGGAGGCGCGGGCCTCGGGGGCGGCGCTGACGGCCATCCTCTCGGCGGGCAACGCGGCCGATGACGTGAAGCAGCAGGCCGTCACGGCGAGCACCACGCTGCGCACCCAGGTGCGCGCCTCCACGAGCGCGGCGATGGCGGCCAGCGCCTTCTCCAGCTTCGAGGCGGGCGTGACGGGCAGCACCAACCTGCAGGCCTCGGTGCTGGGCCGCTACCTCGGGGTGAACACGTCCAACCAGCTCGTGGTGGGCGCGGCGGTGACGGCGACGGTGACGGCGGCGGCGACGCTGGACACCACGCTGGACGCGGCGGTCTCCTCGGCGGTGTCGACGAACGCGGTGGACGTCTCCATGCTGGCCACGAAGACGGCCGAGGCCTACCAGGCCTACGCCACGGCGGTGCGGGCACAGGCCACCGCGCTGGCCGTGTTCGGCACCAAGGCGACGCCCGCGGTGGAGCTGCTGCTGGTGGCCGAGGGCTCCTTCCAACTGGGCCAGTAACGCCGGGCTCCCGGGCGCCCTGACACTCTGTCCCTCCTGACGGGGCGCCCATCGGTCAGTCTGTCGCTTTCGCACGCCACGCCGCTCTCATGCACACGAGCAAGCAGGCGTGGCGCGTGCGTTGCACGGGGCCCTCGCCATTGCGCGAGAGCGCGGAGGGGGAACCCATGCGTGGATTGAAGAGGCTGTGCTGGATGGCGTTGGCTGTCGTGGCGATCCTGGGCGCTGGCTGCGGCGGCGGCGGGCTCACGCCCGAGGAGCAGGAGCGGTTGATCGTCTCCTACCGGCTGCCGCAGGACAGCGTTCCCAACGGCAACCCCCAGGTGGGGCCGTTCTGCTGCACGGGCAAGTCGCTCATCGTCCAGGAGCCGGGGTCAGAGGCCGTGCTCGGCTACGCCCACTTCTTCTCCTGGGAGGGCCAGGCCTACAACTTCGAGAAGGGCTCGGGTGCGCCCGACGTCATCCTCCGCTTGAGCGGCCGGACGCAGCTGGACTCCGGAACCGGCGAGGAGGAAATGGGCCGCATCGCGTTCACGGGCGCGGAGCTGGTGGCCGGTGCCTCGAAACGCCAGCGCGTGGGGGCACTCGAGTACCTCGTCACCATCGAGCGCGTGGAGACGCTCGACTACGAGAACCGCCCCTATTTCCTCATGGACTCGCTGGAAGTCGCGGTGGATGTGCTGCGCGCGAAGTAGGCGGGCGCGAGGAGAGCTGGCAGGCAGCCGAGGGGCCGCTGTTCCAGCTCCCGTCCGGGTACACCTTTGCTGACGGAATGATTACTCCTCCCGCCACGGCGGGGAGGGGCACATGGGGGGCAGAGGGTGGTGGGGCCGGTGCGCGCTGGTGCTGGTGGCGTGTCTCGCGGGCATGGGATGCGAGTCCTCACGGGGCAAGGACGGTCCGCGCGAAACGGGAGTGGACACGGTGTCACCCCCGGCGCCGGGCGCCCCCGCTCCCTCCGATGGAACGCCGCCCGCGCCCGCGCCGGTTGACCCGGGAGCGCCTGCCTCACCGGACGCGGGCACCCCGGGGCCGGACGCGGGCACACCGCCTCCCAAGCCCACCGTCTGCGCGCCGACGGGAGACGGTCCGCACTGGCTCCAGGAAGGCGAGTCCGTGACGGTGACGTTCCGCTGCGGCACCGGCTACACGGCGGCGGGGCTGCGCTTCAGCGTGTCGCCCCTGCCGGCCGGGGCGAGCCTGGACGAGGCGAGCGGCACCTTCCGGTGGACACCGGGCAAGGCCCAGGCGGACGTGTGGCTGCTCACCGTCACCGAGCACAGCACGGGCGAGACAGGCGTGGTGAAGGTGGGCGTGGCCGACAACTGGCTGGCCCCGGGCAACGTGCGCGAGCTGAACCCTCTCACGTACACCGAGGAGTACGGGCTGCCGGTGCTCCACCTCTCCTTCGAGGGCACGCTCACGGCCGGTGGCTACCGTCCGGTGCAACTCGTCTACCGCGGGCACCGCTACACCGCCGAGGCCAAGTACCGCGGCGCCACCTCCAGCATCTTCCCCAAGCGCAACTACACCTTCAAATTCGACAAGGAGGACCCCTTCAACGAACCGGAGCTCGCGGGAGGCTTCACCGGCCGGCGCAACCTGGTCCTCATCACCAGCTTCAATGACAACTCGTACATGCGGCCGAGGCTCGCCTTCGACCTGTGGAACCGGATGTCGCCGGACCACGTGCAGGTGAAGACGTACAGCGCGGTGCTCTACGTGAACGGGCGCTTCTGGGGTCTCTTCACCGTGGCGGACCACGTGGACGAGCACCTGCTGGAGCGCCACGGCCTCTCCGACGACGGAGACCTCTTCAAGGCGGTGGAGGCGGACGCGAACTTCTCGCGGCTCACCAAGGAGGGCGCGCCCAAGCAGCCCCTGGAGCTGGGCTTCGAGAAGAAGGAGGGCGCGCCCAAGGACGGGTGGGTGGGCGCCTATGACACGCTCCACGCGCTCATCAACTTCGTCGCGGACTCGGACCGGGAGACCTTCCGCGCGCAGTGGGGCTCGCGGCTGAACACGCGGGACTACGAGGACTGGTGGATCTTCAATACGGCCATCCTCGGCACGGACTCGGGTGCGAAGAACGCCTACCACTACTACGATCCCGTGACGCGGGCTCCCTGGCGCTTCATCCCGTGGGACCTGGATGCGAGCTTCGGCCAGGACTGGGACACGCGCCGGAGCGCGTCCACGGCCCTCCTGGACTTCTCCGGAGGCAACCGGCTCTTCGCCCGCATGCTGGAGGAGCCCACCATCGCCGGGCCCATGCGCGAGCGCTACCGCTCGCTGTTGCGCGGCCCGCTGGCGAAGGCGGAGGTGCTGAAGCTCATCGACGGCTACGCACGCGAAATCCACCCCGTGGCCCTGCGGGACGAGGCGCGCTGGCTCCAGCAGTACCGCACCTTCGAGCGCTGGAGCGACCGCACCGACTTCACCACCCACGAGCAGGAGGTGGAGTACCTCCGCCGGTGGGTGGACGAGCGGTGGAACCTGCTGGAGCGGCGGCTGCCGTAGGGCTCACTGGGTGCCCTGCTGGATGAGCTCCACCCGGTAGCCGTCCGGATCCTCGACGAAGGCGATGACGGTGGTGCCGTGCTTCATGGGGCCCGGCTCGCGCACCACCTTGCCGCCGGCCTTGCGGATGGCGTCGCAGGTGCCGTGGATGTCCTTCACCCCGAGGGCGATGTGGCCGTAGGCATTGCCCAGCTCGTACTTCGAGGTGTCCCAGTTGTGCGTGAGCTCCAGGGCCGGGTGGGTGTCCTCGGGGCCATAGCCGACGAAGGCCAGGGTGAACTTGCCATCCGGGTAGTCCTTGCGGCGCAGCAGCTGCATGCCGAGGACGCGGGTGTAGAAGTCGAGCGACTTGTCGAGGTCGCCCACGCGCAGCATGGTGTGGAGGATTCGCATGCGCGTTACATACCCTGGAACGTGCGCGCCCAGGCCTGCAACCGCCGCTGCAGCGCGGTGAGTGTCCAGAGGTCGGCGGGGTTGTCCGGGGCCACCGCCGCGAGCGCCCGCTCCACGTGCGGCAGGGCACCGGGCTCGCCCCACTCGGAGAGCCGGCGCAGGGCGGACAGCGAGGGGCCCACCTCCAGCGCGGCCAGCAGCGTGTGCACCACGCGCGGGCTGCGCTCTCGGCACAGCCGGTCCACTGCCTCGTGCCGCTCCTCGAAGGAGGACTCGGGGTGAAGGAGCACCGCGGAGAGCGCCTGGAACGTCTCCTCCGGCAGCAGCGGTTGGGGCGCCGGGGGGGGCCAGTGCTCGAGCGTGATGCCGGTGGGCCCCGCCGCGCTGCACTCGCGCTTCACCCCGTCCTCGCCGAGCAGCTCCAGCAGCCGCCCCGGAGAGGGCGTGCCCGCCTCCACCACCCGCCGGGCCCGCGGGGCGAGCGCGGCCGTGTGCCCGAGCAGGTGGATGCGCAGCACGGACACCTCCTCCTGCGCGCAGGCCTGCTTCTCCACCCGCTTCCACTTCACGAAGACCTCGGCGAGCCCCCGCTCGTGCACGTACCAGCGGTACTCCAGCCACACGGCGCTCAGGCGCTCGTCGAAGCGGGCGTCATCGGGCTCGTACATCCGGGCGGCGCCCTCCTCCACACCCTGGAAGGAGGTGTCCAGCAGCGCCTGCACGTGGCTCAGTCGCATGGGGCTGGGCGCAGTGTGCCATGAAAGGCTTCTCGACGGCGCCGGGCCGGAGGGCTTTACTCCGGGGGAGGTGGCACCGCGGTGCCCTGCATTCCCTGGAGGAACACGATGGCGGATGGCGACAAGGTGATTCTGGCGACGCTCGGCGCCGAGGCGGAGTTGGTGCGGCTCGGGACGGCGGTGGCCGACGTGCTGGCGAAGCTCAACGAGGTCTCCGCGCAGCAGCAGCGGACCATCCTTCAGCTCGTGGTGGATGCGCGCGTGGCCTGCGAGTCCGTGCGCGGCCCCACGCCCGAGTCGAAGTCCGCCTCCCTTCCCCCCATCGAGCCCGCGCAGGCCGTGCCTCCGGCGGAGCGGACCCCGGAGTCCGGCGCGCCCTCCGAGCACCCCGACGAGGCGCGGGCGCGGGCCCTGGCCTCCGTCTACGAGGCGGCGGCGCAGGCGCTCGGCCTGGCCTTCCACAACGCGGTGTCCAACCAGCAGCAGCTCAACACCCTGGGGCAGGCGGCGCTGAGCCAGTCGGCTGTCCTCGTGCTCTCGGCCGGCTCCTCCGGCGAGTCCCAGGGGGCGTCCCAGCAGGCCAGCGTCCTCAAGGCGGGCTGAGCGGGACAGGAGGGCTCGCCCTCAGCGCTGGGTGATGGCGGCCGGGGCGCTCCAGTCCACCTGGGAGAGGCCGCCCTCCGTGCCGAAGAGGACCGAGCCCTCCTCCACCAGCAGGGCATACACGCGCGGATCCGCGAGCCTCGGCAGCGGGCGCACCGTGCCGCTCAGCGCGTCGTAGTGCGCCGCGCCCAGCAGCGTGCCCAGCAGTGCTCCACCCGGCACCAGTGCCGCCGACACCACGTAGCGGCTCGGCAGGCCTTTCGCGTCACGCACCCGCGTCCAGCGCTCGCCGTCGAAGTAGCTGAAGCCGTCCTGGCACGTCCCCACCACCGCGCGGCCCTCCGCGTCCGCCGAGAGCGCCGTCACCCAGTTGTCCGTGAGGTGCTTCCCATCGTGGAAGCGCGTCCACTGCGTGCCGTCCCAGCGCAGCAGGCCCCGGTCCTCGCTCGCCACCCAGAGGTAGCGCCCGGCGCCGTGCGCTCCCGAGACATGGGTGCTCCAGCCCTCGGGCAGGGGCAGCCGCTTCGCCAGCTCGAGCGGCTGGCTCGCCCGCTTCACGAAGGAGGTGCCACGCCCATCCACCAGGGCGACGCCGTCCTCGGTGTCCGCCACCGCCGCCAGCACCGACAGCTTGCCGAGCGCCACCGGGTTGCGGCCTCCATACGCCATCGGCGTCCACGTCTTCCCGTCGTAGAGGCCCAGCCCGGACATCGTGGCCACGTAGAGGTTGCGGCCATCGCTGGCCAGGCCCAGCACGTGGTTGCTCGGGAGGTGGGGCGCGCGGAACGTCCGCCACTTCCCGTCCGGCTGCTCCCAGCACACGCCCTTGTCGAAGGTGCCCACCACCCGCTTGCCCTGGTGCCGCGCCAGCGCGGTGATGTGATTGCCGCACAGCTGCCCCGTGGGCGTCACCCGCTTCCACTCGCCGCCCTGCCGCCGGAAGACACCCTGGCCCCGCGTGCCCGCCCACGCAGCGCCATCCAGCTCGAGGGTGCTCGTGGCTCCCGAGGGCACTGCCCGGGCCTCGCCGGAGCGCTCGCCCCAACGCCGCGCCTCACCCTCGGCACCGAGCACCCGCGTCCCACCCTTCGCGTCCTTCGCATACGCGAGCGGGGCGGTGGGCACGGGAAGCGAGATGAGCCCCTCGGGCCCCAGGGTGAAGGCGCCCTCGGTGGTGCCCACGCGCAGCGAGCCGCCCGTCTCCTCCAGCATCCGCACCGGCCCCGGCACCGTCCACATGCGTCCCGAGCCCGGCGCCAGCACCCGTCCGTCCGCCGTGCCCAGGTAGCCCTCGGTGAAGGCCGTGTACGTGGAGCCCGCGGGCAGCCGCTCGGAGAGCCAGCCGAGCGCCGCGCGGTACATGTCCGCGTTCATGCCTCCCTCCGCCGGCAGCGCGTGCCACTTCGCCCCCACCACCGGCTCCACGCGCCAGCCTTCGTCCACCGCCACCACGCCCTCGTCCGTCGCCGCGAAGAGCCGGTTTCCCGCCACCTCCAGCGCGCGGCAGAAGTGGCTCGGCAGGCCATCGTCCACCGTCAGCGTGCGCACCGCACGGCCCGCGCGGGTGAAGAGCTCCAGGCCGCCCTCGGTGCAGGCCACCACGTGGCCGTTGTACGCGGCGAGGTCATGCACCGTCTCGGTGTTGGTGACGGTGGCGGAGAGCAGGGCGGCGGTCAGCGTGGAGAGCAGCATGCCTGGCTGCATTGCGAAGCCCGGGCCAGCGGGTAACCCCGCGAAATCGCTCGGGGCGTCTCCCGTTGCCCTCGGAACGTGTGGCCGGGCGCCAGCAGCCGACGCCGGGGCTCGGGCCCTGGCGGAGCTACTCCCCGATGGTGAGGGCGACGCGCACCTTCTCGCGGCGCTCGAAGCGGTTGCCCGCGGCATCCCGGGCCACGAGCACCAGCTCGTACTCCCCGGGCTCCGTACCCGCGGGCACCACCAGCTCGCGGGTGAAGCGCAGGCCGTCGCGCGTCTCCAGCAGGTGCTGCACGTCACCGAAGGGCTCGCCGTAGACGCTCACCTCCTTGGTGGCCTCCACCGCGTCCACCTCCAGCCGCAGCGCCTGGCCGGGCGCCAGCGACCGCGAGGATAGCGTCACCTCGAAGTCGTTGCCCTTCGAGTCCAGCCGGTAGCGCACCTCGCGCCGGCGCACCGTGCCGTCCGGCATCTCCACGGCCACCAGCACGTCGTAGTACCCGTCCTCCACCCAGAGCGGCACCAGGAAGCGGCCCCGCCAGTGGCCCGACACCGTGTCGAAGGTGAGCGGCTTCACCAGGCCAAAGGGGAAGTAGGCCGTCACCCGGCGAGCGTCTCTCGGCGCCGCCACGGAGAGGATGGGGTCTCCCGGCGGAATCTCCTCGCGGCTCAGCTCGCCGGAGACGGCCGCGTATGAGGTGCCCTCCGGCAGCTCCACCGGCACCAGCTCGCGCACCGTGTTGCCGCCTGGCTGTGTGCGCGCCACCTCCTCCACCGCGACGAAGGAGGTGTACTTGCTCATCAGCCCGTACTGGAGCGCCGTGGCGGTGATGGCCTGGACGACCTCGGGCTTCTCGCCGCGGTAGTTCTCCACCGTCAGCTCCTCGATCCGCTGGCGCGCCCAGAGGCTGCGCAGGGACGCGTGCTCCGGCGCGGACGCGGGGAAGGTGAGGGGCACGTCGAAGTGGCGCTCCTGTCCGCGCACGCGGCCGGTGATGCGCAGCAGGCCCTGGCCCGAGCCGTGGAACTTGCCGATGAGGAACAGCGGCTGGCCGCTGAAGAGGTCCGGCAGGGTGCGCGGGTAGACGTCCGACACCGGCAGCCCGTCCGTGTCCACGCGCACCGACGTCAGCACCGGGCCGCGGATGCGCGACTCGAACTCGCGGGCCACCTCGTCCTCCGGGCGCTTCAGGTTGACGAAGGTGGAGGCGCCGCGCCCCACCTCGCCCATCTTCGTGACGAGGTAGCGGTTGACGTCGTTGCCCACGCCCACGCTGAAGACTCGCGTCTCCTCGCGCAGGTGCCGCTGGAGGGTGCCGAGCACCTGCTCCTCGTCGCCGATGAAGCCGTCCGTCATGAGCAGCACCATGCGCAGGCGGGCCGGGTCGTTGGCGGGCACCATGGCCTCCTGGGCCGCCACGCGCACGTCCGTGCCGCCGCCGCCCCAGAAGTTGGCCACGTAGGGCAGGGCGCGCGCCACGTTCTCCGGCGAGGCCGGCACCGCGGCGGGGGAGAACTTCGTCACCTGCGTGTCGAAGTTGAGCACCTGGAAGGTGTCCTCGGGGTGCAGGTGGCGCAGCACCTCGGCGGTGATGGCCTTGGACTTCTCGATGGGCGGGCCGGACTGCGAGCACGAGGTGTCGAGCACCAGGTACAGCTCGCGCGGCACCACCTCCTCCTGCTTCGGCGCCAGCTGCGGGTTGAGCAGCACGAGGAAGTAGCCCTCGTCGGCACCGGGCTCGCGGTGCACCAGCACGGCCGGGCGGATGAGTGCGTCGGCCACGCGGTACTCCAGGGTGAAGGTCTTGTTGGGGATGCGGTCGTCCGGGGCCAGCTCCACGCGGGCGCGGCTCGGACCCTCGCGCGTCTCCGTCACGCGGTGGGACGTGGAGCGCAGCTCGTGCACGGCCACGCCCGCGTCCAGGCGCACGCTGAGGCGGATGTCACGGCCGCTGCGCACCTCGGGAGGCAGCACCGGCGGGGTGATGCGGCTCGCGTCGGGGACGGTGGTGGTGTCCGGCGCGGTGCCCTCGCCCTGGCGGAAGGCCATGGGCTCGCCGCCGATGTAGCGCGGGCCCACCGTCATGGGGAAGTCGAAGCGGTATCTGCCGCCCTCGTAGACGAGCCGCTCCACGTAGTGGATGTGCACGCGGATCTCCTCGCCCGGGAGGATGTTGGCCACCGACTGGGTGAAGAGGTTGGGGCGCTCCTGGTCGAGCAGCGCGGCCGTCTTCCCCTCGGCGCGGGCGCGCTCGTAGGTGTCACGCGCCTGCTCGCGCGTCTGGATGACGCCGCGGATGACGCGCTGGCCCACCACCAGCTCCATGGCGTCCACCGCGGCCTTCTCCGGCAGCGGGAAGGCGTAGAGGGCCTCGAGCGGCTCGGCGTAGGGATTCTCGAAGACCTGGGTGACGGTGACGCTGGCGAGGAAGCCACTCACCTCGGCCTCCACCTCGGTGTGCTTCAGGCTGAAGTGCTGGGGCCGGGACTCGGGGCAGCCCTGGGAGGAGGTGGGGTGGCGGAGCTTCGCCACCAGCGTGCCCTGGGTGATGGCCCCGGAGCTCAGGGGCGAGGCGGGAGCGGGGCAGGGCGTCTGCTCCGCGTCCCGCTCCTGGGCGGAGGCGGGGACGGACAGAAGACAGACGAAGAGCGCGGCGAGTGCGGCTCGCATGGAAGTCCTCGGACGGGATGGGTACGCACCGGGACAATGCAGTCAGCGGGCCAGGGCCCCGGGCGCGGTAAGTGCGCGGAAGGACTGGGCCCCCCCGAGGAGGGGCGGTGGGCTGTGGCTTGCCGGCCGCACTCGCATAGCGTGTGCGCCCATGCGACGACTCTCGATGCTGGCCGTGGGAATGCTGCTGCTGTCCGGATGTGCCACCACCCCCGTTGCTCCGCGGGCGGCGACTCCCGAGGAGGAGGCGTTGATGCGGACGGACCGGGAGTTCAACGCGGCCACGCAGGCCCGGGGAGTGGAGGGGTGGGTGTCCTTCTTCGCCGAGAACGGCTCGATGATGCGGGACAAGGGTCCCATCACTGGACACGAGGCCATTCGCGCCGCGGTGGCGCCCGGTTTCTCCAACCCGGACCTGTCGCTCACCTGGGAGCCCCAGCGGGCCGAAATCACCCCGGGAGGGCGGCTCGGCTACACCACGGGCCGCTTCCTCAGCGTGCGCAAGGACGCGAACGGTCAGCGCGTGGAAGCACGGGGCACGTACATGAACATCTGGCGGAAGCAGCCGGACGGCTCGTGGAAGGTGGTGGTCGACATCGGCGACTCGGACGAGGCGCCGCCGCCTCCTCCCACGAAGCCCGAGGGACAGTGAAGTCTCTGCTCCGGGCGGAAGAGTGAAGTGGAGCTGTTCTCCCGCCCCGTTTCACTGGTCACCGGTGACGAGTGGAATGCACCTGCTCCGTTTCACTGGTCACCGGTGACGAGTGGAATGGCCCCGAGCTACTCGGCCAGGGCCTTGTCGAGGGCGGCCTTGAGCTCGGTGCTCTCCGGGGTGACCGAGCTGGGGAAGGCGGCGCGCACCTGGCCGTCCTTGCCCACCACGTACTTGTGGAAGTTCCACTTGGGCTCGCCGTGCTTGCGCGCGAGGAACTCGTAGATGGGGGACTGGCCCTCGCCCTTGGTCTTCACCTTCTCCAGCATGGGGAAGGAGACCTTGTAGCGAAGCTCGCAGAACTTCGCGATCTGCTCGGAGCTGCCGGGCTCCTGGCCGCCGAAGTCATTGGAGGGGATGCCGAGCACCACCACGCCCTTGGCCTTGTACTCGCCCCAGAGCTTCTCCAGGCCCGCGTACTGGGGCGTGTAGCCGCACTCGGAGGCGGTGTTCACCACGAGCACCACCTTGCCCTTGTACTCGGAGAGGTTGGCGGGCTGGCCGTTGAGCCGCTTGGACTGCAGGTCATGGAAGGACATCGCACGCTCCGCGGAGACGGCGGCCGTGCCCAGCAGGAGGGCGGCCGCGGTGAGGGAAACCAGTCGGTTGAACATGCCCCCCAGGATGCCCGAAGCGGTGGTGCGTTGCGCGGCCTGCTAATCGAGGAAGCGGCGCTCCCAGCGGCGCAGATCCTCGGGAGGGAAATCGGGCTCCCAATTGCTTTGCTCATGGTAGGGCCAGGGCTCCGGGAACGGCTCATGGTAGAGCCACGGCTCCAGGACGCGCGCCAGCTCCCGGTAGGCGGGGAGCGTTTGGCCCTGCTCGGTGTCCCCCGCGACGGCGCGCTCTTCTTCCAACTCCTGGACGGTGGTGCCCGGTGAGGACAGGCGCGAGCGCAGGCCCGACGCACCGCCCAACTCGCCCAGCTCCGCGCACGCGAGCGCCACCTTGTGCATCTCCTCGCCGAGGAACATGGCCCGCGTCCTCACCTTGCCTCCGAAGTTCTTCTTCTCGCTGCACTCCGCTGGAGTGGGGCTCCTGCCTCCCATGTGCTGGCGGAGCACCGTCTCGCGGGCCATGTTGGCGCACTCCGTCAGTTTCTGTTCGAGCTCCTTGCTGTGCGCTTCATTCAGCACCGCCGCGGCCGCGGTGGCGGAGGCGCCAAACTCGGCCAGGCGCTGAGCGGCCTGCGGTATGACGGTCTCCTCTCCGGCCACGCGGGCGCACAGGGCCGGTTGGGTCCGGCAGGCGCTCGAGGCCGAGTCGAGGGACTGCGCGTAGGCATGGCAGGCCAGGAGGAGTGCGCTGGCCAGCAGTGCGCCAAGCGTTGGCCGGAACGCGGGCCTGTCACGGGTGGGGAATGAGCGGTGATTCATGTGCCTGACGAAGGATGGCGGGGAGACCTCTGAACCGCAGGTGCGAGTCTGGCGGACACACGAGCCGGGTCAAGGGCACTCGGTCCCGGCCCCGCTCAGTGCACGGTCTCACAGGGGAGAGCGCCCGGCTCGGTGGCCTTCTGTTGTAACTGGTTCCATCGCTCCTCGATGAACCGCACGTCGCGCTCGCGCTGCTCGGCGAGCCGGGACGCCTCGTACACCGCCCGCCCCGTCTGGACGAGCACTCCCCGTATCGCCGCGTCCGCCTCCACGCTGGCGATCTCCGCGAGCACCTCCAGGATGCGGAGGATGACCCGCGGCTGCGTGGTGGCGGCGAGCGGAATCTCCCCGAACGCGTCCTGCAGGAAGGGCACGAGCCCGAAGGCGGGCCGCAGCAGCGTCACCCTGCCGCACCGTTGCATCCACCAGCCCTGGCCGAGCCGCCCCATGTTCGCAACCGCCCGGCCCACCGCGCCCAGCTCGTTGATGACCATCACGGCGGTGGTGACATCGTTGATGGCGGGTGAGAGCGCCTTGAGGGCCATGTCCACCAACTGCCGCACGCCGTAGAGCACGTCCTGCTGCGTGGTCCGGGTGTGCCCCACCGCGAAGGCGGCGTGGAGCCGCCTCTTCTGCCACGCATTCAGCGACACCCGGGGCCAGAGCGACAGCAGTGGCAGCCCGGGGATGAGGAAGTCTCCAGTCCGCACGTCCAGCCGCACCGTGTGCACGCGCCGGGGCAGGGCCGCGAGCAACCGCTCGTGGTCCACGAGCTGCACGTAGCCCGTCTCCCGCGCGGCGACGGCGGTGGCCTCCTCCTGGGGGCCTGTCGGCGTGTCACCCAGCTCCCGCACCTCGGCCACGTTCAGACGCTTCAGCTCCTGGATGACTTCCCGCCCGATGGACGCGATGACGTTGCTCGCCTCCACGGAGCGGGCGGCGTGGTGGAGGAAGTAGGGCAACAGCAGCAGGCAGAGCAGGGTGAGGACGAGTGCCACCCCGAGCGACAGCTCGGGCAGTGGATGCAGTCCTTGCTCCTTGGCCGGGGTGCCCACCACGCCGAGCAGCAGCAGCAGGTACACCACGGTGAGCAGGTAGGTGCCGAGTACCCGCTGCGTGGCGCGGTCCGCCATGAAGCGTGCCAGCAGCCGGGGGGTGTACTGCGTGGAGGCCAGCTGCACCGTCACCATCGTCATGGAGGTCGCCACCGTCATGACGGTGACGAGCGCGGCCACCATGCCGAGGAGCACCTCGCGGCTGCTGTCCGGCGTGGTGGGCACGTAGAGGGCCAGCCAGAAGGAGCGCAGCTCCTTGCCCACCCAGGGCCAGCTCCGGTCCAGCGCCGGCAGCGACAGGCCGAGCATGATTCCCAGCGTCACGAACAGCACGGGCCGGAACCAGAGGCTCTCCTGGAGGGCATTCCACGATTTGACGAGACGCGGCGGCACCCCTCAACGGTGGCGCCAGTGCGTCAAGGCGGGGAGACCAGGGGGGGTCTGTCCTCCAGGCCAATTGCCTGGGTAGCATGCGAGCGTGCTCGTCCAGGCGCTCCTACTCGTTCCCCTGCTCTGTGCCGCTCCACCCGGGCGCGTGGAGCTCGTCTTCGGGGGGGATGTCATCCCCCATGGTGAGGTGAAGGAGGCCGCGGCGGACCACGCGCGCGCCGACTCCGGGGATGCCGGCCCCCCCCGCTCGCTCAACCACGAGGGCTGGGACCATGTCTTCGGGCCCCTCGCCGACGTGCTGCGCTCGGCCGACGTCGCCATGGTGAACCTGGAGACGCCCAGCAGTGGGAATCCGCTCGCCCGCACCGCGCCCCTGCTCTTCGACGCGCCGCCCGCCATGCTGCACGCGCTGGCCGCCGCCGGGGTGGACGTCGTCTCCACCGCCAACAACCATGTCTACGACCAGCGCCGCGCGGGGGCCGAGGCCACCTGGAAGCACCTGGCCGAGGCGGGCCTCCGGAGCGTCGGCACGGGTCCCTCGGAAGCCGCCGCGTGGGAGCCGCTCATCATCGAGAAGCACGGAATGCGGATTGGCTTCCTGTCCTTCACCCGGTGGCTCAACGGCGCACGCAATCCGGCCGAGCCGGAGACCTCGCCCCACGTCGCCTACGTGCCCTACCGCGGAAAGGTGAGCGGGAGCTGGCAGTCTCCCGAGTCCGCCGTGGAGCTGGTGCGCGCCGCGGCCCGGCGCTGTGACGCGCTCATCGTCGCCATCCACTGGGGCGTCGAGTACTCGCACACGCCCAACCCGGAGGACCGGAAGCTGGCCCGCGCCCTGCTGGAGGCCGGCGCGCTCGCCATCATCGGCCACCATCCCCACGTGCTGCAGCCCATCGAGTCGTACCGCACCACCTCCGGGCGCGACACGCTCATCGCCTTCTCGCTGGGCAACCTCATCGCCAACCAGGACCGGCACTACATCCACGGCCGGCGCATGGAGGCGGATGGCCGCAAGCGCGACTCCGTGCTGCTGCGCTTCGCGCTCTCCCGTCCCCAGCCGGGCGCGCCCGTGTCGCTCGAGGGCGTGAAGGTGTTGCCGGTGTGGATCGAGAACAACCACTATGTCGCGATCGGCCGCGGCAAGGTGGCGCGCCACATCCAGCCGGTGCTGCTCGACGAGGAGCTGCGGGCCATCCACGAGCGGCTCGTGGCGCTCGCGGCTCGCGCGCTCTCCCAGCCGCGCGAGGTCCGTCAGGAGCGCACCGCGCTCGAGCGCCGGTTGGACATGGCCCGCTACCGGCGCGAGCTCATCCTGCGCATCACCCGGCCTCCCGGCTCCGACGTGGGCCCGGCGGAGTCGGGAGCTGCCCCCTCTGTCCCCTCTCCCCTCGGGAGAGGGTCAGGGTGAGGGTGTCTGGGCCCGTGCTTCACCCATGAGCCGGAGTGGGGACACGGGTTTCAGCCCGTGTCCACCCGGCACCCTCACCCCGTCCCTCTCCCGGAGGGCGAGGGGAAATGGCCACGGGTGGGTTCCAGGGGTCACTCTTCTCGGGGTCACTCCTGGGGCTGCGGACGCACGCCCGGCGGGGACACGGTGTCCTCGTCCACCTGGCCCTCGTTGTGGTCCAGTCCCTCGTCGTTCACGCCCGGCTGGAGCACGCCCTCGTCCTCGTCGCGCACGTCGTCCTGGCCGGTCCCCCCCGCGCCACCGGTGCCGGGCTCGTCCATGATGTCCTCGTCCTTGCCGCCCGGGCCCACGGAGCTGCCGGTGCCGGGCTCGTTCAGCACGCCCTCGTCCTTGGTGCCCTCATCCTGCTGCCGAGGGTCCTGCTGCTGCGCGTCCGTGTTGCCCGCCCCTCCCGTGCCGGACTGGTCGAGCGTGTCCTGCTCCGGTGGGGTTGCGTCGTCGCGCTGGAGGTCGTCGTGGGTGGCGCCCTCGTCCTGCTGCTGTTGCTGCAGCAGGTCCTGCGGGCGGGGCTCGGCCTCGGCGCGCTTGCACCCGGTGCCCAGCGCCAGGGAGCCGGCGAGCAGTCCCGCCAGCACGAGTCCCGTCTTCAGCTTCGCGGCCATGGTTCATCTCCTTTCAGGGGTTGGGCTGCCTGAATCGGGAACGTGGGCATGCGAGCCGCGGCCCCGCAGGAGGCGCCTGCCCTCCCGGGTGCTCCCCATTCGCCCGGGGGAGAGGGGACGCCCCTGGTTGGGGGGGCTTGCACGACCCATGGAGCAAGTCCCTAGGCTTGGGTTGGCCTCTCGGGTAATGTCCTCCAACGTCTCTTTGGACGTCACGCACCATGGCCTCGAAACGCACCCCTCCGCCCCCTTCGCAGCAGCGCATGGATGACAAGCTGGCCCTCGCCCTGGGGGCCGCGGCGCGTGCCGCCCGGCTGCGTGCGGGTCTCACCCAGGCGGAGGCGGCCGAGAAGGTGGGCCTGGCTCCCGGCGTCTACGGCCGCATCGAGCGCGGGGGGATGATGCCCAGCGTCCCCACCCTGCGCCGGCTGAGCATCATCCTGAAGATTCCCTCCGACACGCTGCTGAGCCTGAGTCACTCGGAAGTCACGGCCTGGGTGGACTCGCTGCCGGCCAAGGAGGAGGAGCGCTCGCCGGACCTGCGGAAGCTCTCGCGCTCGTTGCGCAACCTGTCCCCGTCCCAGCTCAAGGTGCTCAACGTCATCGCCACCGCGCTCACGCGCTGAGCCCCGGGTCGGGAGGGCCCAACCCACCTGATGGAGGAGGTGGGACGTGCTAGAGCTGTCGGCCGGGAGGAGCAGCTGGTGCATGTCGAGTCGATGAGCCCCGCGGCGCGGTGGTGGTACGCCCTCAAGCCGGCGAGCTGGCCGAAGGTGTTCGTCCCCGCGCTGTTCGGCCAGGCCGTGGGCGCGGCCACCGCCGGTCACCTGTCTCTGGGAGCGCTCGCGTTCGGCGTGCTGTGGATGGTGGCGGACGTCTCCTTCATCGTGCTGCTCAACGACTGGGGAGACCGCGAGGTGGACGCCCTCAAGCGCCGCATGTTCCCCCAGGGCTGCTCGCCGAAGACGATTCCCGACGGCATCCTCCCCGCCGGGGCCCTGCTCGCCGCGGGGCTCGGAGCGGGCGGGGTGGCGCTGCTGCTCGCATGGGGCGCGGGCCTCGCCTTGGAGCGTCCGTTGCTGCTGCCGCTCGCCGCGGTGGGCCTGCTCCTCTTCGCCGCCTATACGCTGCCGCCCCTGCGGCTCAACTACCGGGGCGGGGGCGAGCTGCTGGAGATGGTGGGCGTGGGAGGCGTGCTTCCCACGTTGCATGCCTATGCGCAGTGCGGCCAGTGGGCCCCCGCGTGGTGGGTGGCGCTGGCGCCGGGCCTGCTGGCGCTGTCCCTGTCGAGCGCCCTGGCCAGTGGCCTGTCCGACGAGGAGAGTGATCGCGCCGGGGGCAAGCGCACCTTCACCACGGGGTGGGGCAACGCGGTGGTGCGCCGGGGCGCGGAGGTGTCGCTGGGAGTCGGACTGCTGCTCTGGCTCGCGGCGTCCTGTCTGGCCGAGGACGCACCGCCGCTCGTGGCGGTGGTGCCGGCCGTGGTGCTCGCGTTACCTTCCGGCGTGCGTCTGGTGAGGAGGAGCCCGTCCGCGGTGACGAATGCCTTGGGTGCGCAATCGGCATACAAGGGGGAGCTCCACCGCGCCATCTGGTGGGGAACGTTCGCCCTGTCGGCGGGGGTGCTCGCCGTGGGGCTGGGAGGGTGGACGTGAGAGGACTTCCGGAGGACATCCTCGCCGGACTGGAGCGGCTCTCCCCCCTGCTGGGCGACGCGGCCTCGCTGGACACCCGCCGGCCGCGCGCGCTGCTGCCTGCGGAGCTGGCGGCGCGGTTGATGGAGGGCCATGACGGGGAGGAGAAGGCACGGGCCTTCGCCCAGGGCCTGGACGAGGTGGTGCGGGCGCTCGCGGAGGACTTCCCGGAGAACATCTTCTGGGACCTCGACTACCTGGCCTGCCGCATGTGGAACGCCGGAGGGCCCGAGGAGGTGCTCCGCTACGCGCGCCGGGTGGCGATGCTGTGCCGGGGCTTCGGCAACAAGTCGGAGCTGCGCTTCCGCTACGCGCATGACTTCCTGTACGGCTACGACTGGGCCCGCTGGGTGGTGCGCCAGCCGGAGAAGCGCGCCACCATCGGCCCCTTCGACCTGGCCTTCTTCGACTACCTCGAGGGCCGGCTCCAGACGCTCGTCGAGCTCATAGCCGACAACGACACCAAGTACGGCAAGCTCCACGGCCAGGAGTTCCGCAACCCCTTCACCTTCTGCCGGGAGCCTCGCGAGGAGGCGCACCTGCACCAGGTGCTCGCCCAGGCGGACTTCATCCCCGTGAAGGCCTGGCGCTTCGATGGGGACTGCCGTTGGGACCTTCCCTTCACGGACCTGCGCACCGAGGCCGCCCGGCGCCTGGGGCTGGCGCGCGAGGCCACCTCGTGAAGGACGGCCAGGCGACGCTCCGGGCCTGGCTCCAGGCCTCGCGGTTGCCCTCGCAGTCGTACCTCGCGCTCCCCCTGCTGCTCGGGCAGCTCGTCGCGGTGCACATGCGGGGCGGGGCGCTCGACGTGGGGACGCTGGTGGTCGTGCAGCTCTTCGGGGTGTTGGACCAGCTCTTCATCGTCTACGCCAATGACTGGGCGGACCAGGAGACGGACCGCCACAACCGGACGGCCACGCTCTTCTCGGGCGGCTCGCGCGTGCTGGTCGAGGGCCGGCTCTCGCCGCGTGCGCTCGGACTCGCCGCCACCCTGTGCGCGGGCGCGTTGCTGGCCCTGTCGCTGGGGCTGGCGCTGGTGCGGGGCGCGCCGCTGCTCGTGCCGCTGGCGGTGGCGGCGCTGGGACTGTTGTGGGCCTACAGCTATCCGCCGCTCCGGCTCTCCTACCGGGGAGGCGGGGAGCTGCTGCAGATGGTGGGCGTCGCTGGCGTGCTGCCGCTCTACGGGTACGTCGCGCAGGGCGGGGACCCCGGGCGTTTTCCCTGGGCGCTCGTCGCGCTGCTGCTGCCCACCCACCTGGCCTGTGCCATCGCCACCGCGCTGCCCGACGAGCCCTCGGACCGGGAGAGCGGCAAGCTCACGTTGCCGGCGCGGGTGGGCGGCGAGCGGGCCGCCTGGGTCATCGTGGCGCTCAACGGCCTCACCCTGGCGCTCGCGCCGTGGGGCCTGGGCGTCCTGGGCCTGAGCACGGGCCTGGGGCTGTTGGTGCCGGCGGTGGCCACGCTCGCGGTGCCGCTGGTGCGTCCCGCGCCGCCCGGCTCCCGCCTCATCCAACTGCGGGTCGCCGCCGCCATCACCGCCACCCTGGCCACCGTGGCGCTTCCCCTCCTCGGCCTCGTGAGGGCCTGAGCACGCCATGACGTACGAGTTCCTGGTGATGGCGCTCCTGTTCCTGGTGCCGGGGGCGCTCATGTGGCTCGTGCGCGGGGACCTGCGCTGGTTGATGCGGAGGACGGTGCTGGCCTCGCTCCCCTTCGCGGCCACCGAGTGGCTCTTCTATCCGGAGTACTGGGCCCCGCGTTTCCTCTTCGGCCTGGCGGACCTGATTGGCTTCGGCCTGGAGGACGTGCTGTTCGTCGCCGGGCTCGGTGCCTTCTCCTCCTGTGCCTATGCGGTGGCGTTCCGCCGCACGGTGGTGCCCCGGGGCAACGGCGCGCGGCCCTGGCGGCGGGCCGTGGGAGGCATTGCCGTCATGCTGGCGGTGACGGGGCTGTTGCTCGCGGGGGGCGTGCCCATCCTCTACGCCTCGGTGGCGGCGATGGTGGTGTGCACCCTGGGCGTGCTGGCCGTGCGCCCGGACCTGGTGCGCCCGAGCCTGCTGGGCGCCGCGGTCTCGTGCGTCATCTACCTGGGGCTGTGCCTGCTCTTCGCGCTGCTGGTGCCCGGCGTCTTCGAGCGCACGTGGAGGCCGAGCCTGCTGCTGCATGGCCGGTTCCTCGGGGTTCCGCTGGATGAGCTGCTGTACGGAGCGGGCGCGGGCCTCGCGGCGACGGCCCTGCCCGCCTGGGCCTTCCAGCTCGCGTTCACTCCGCTCGAGCCTACGTCCAGAAACCCTCGTGCACCGCACGGGCCTCCGGCAGCTCCACCGGGCCCACCACCTCGGTAGGCGCGGAGCCGCGGGCGAAGACCTCGCGGCAGGACAGGCGGAGGATGGGCTCGGAGGGCCTGTTGAGCTGGCCCAGCTCCTCGGAGGAGAACGCGAAGACGACCCGCCGCACGCCGCCCCAGAAGATGGCGCCCGCGCACATGGCACAGGGCTCGGTGCTGGCGTAGAGGGTGCTGCCGGCGAGCTGCTCAGGGGCGTAGCGCCGGGTGGCCTCGCGCATGAGGTTGGACTCCGCGTGGCCGGTGCAGTCCCGCTCCGTCACCACGGTGTTCACGCCCTCCAGGAGGACACGTCCGCTCCCGTCCACCAGCACCGCGCCGAAGGGATGGTTCCCCCCGTCACGCGCCTTGCGTGCCAGGTCGATGGACTGCCTCAGGTGCCGCAACTCTTCCGTCCGCATCCGTGTCCTCCTCCGCTGGGAATGTGCTCAGGGTAGCGAGTCCAGGCCGGCGAGGAGCCGGTCCACCTCGGCGAGCGTGTTGTAGTGCAGCAGCGAGACGCGCACCGCGCCCTCGGGCATGAGGCCCAGCGCCTGCATGGACAGGGTGGCGTAGTAGTGGCCCGCGGCGACGCCGATGCCCTGACGGGCGAGGTGCTCGGCCACGGCGCGCGGTGGGACTCCCGGCACGTTGAAGCAGAAGGTGGCCACGCGGCCCTTGGGCTCGGGGATGCCGTAGAGGCGCACGCGCTTGTGCGCGCGCAGCCGCTCCAGCGCGGACTCCAGCAGCGGGCGCTCCAGGGACTCGATGCGGCGGAAGGCCTGCTCCAGCCCCGCGCGTCCGGACTGCCCGCCACCGAGCACCTCGCGCACGTAGCGCAGCGTGCCCAGCCAGCCGGCGAGGCCCTCGTGGTTGGCGGTGCCAGGCTCGAACTTCTGCGGGCTGTCCTCGGGGACGAACCACAGCTTGTCCGCGGGCAGCCGGGGCAGCAGCTCCTGGCGCACGTAGAGGCAGCCCATGTGCGGGCCGAAGACCTTGTAGGGCGAGAAGACGGCGAAGTCCGCGCCCCAGCCCTTCACGTCGGGCAGCTGGTGCGGGCTGGAGTGCACCGCGTCGACGATGAGCCAGGCGCCCACCGAATGGGCGAGCGTGGCGGCGGCGGTGACGTCTGGCGCGGTGCCCACCGAGTTGGCGGCGGCCGTCACCGCGACGAGCCGGGTGCGCGCGGTGAGCAGCGGGCGGAGATCCGCCGGCTCCAGCCGTCCCTCGGGCCAGCGGGCCTTCCACACCTTCACCACGGCGCCCTGGGCCTCCAGCCAGCGCCAGGGGCTGGCATTGGACTCGTGCTCGAGCTCCGAGATGACGACCTCGTCCCCGGGCTGGAAGATGCGGGAGAAGGCGCGCGAGAGCTGGAAGGTGAGCGCGGTGGCGCTGGTGCCGAGCATGACCTCCTCGGGGAGGCAGTTGAGGAACTCGGCGGTGGCGGCGCGGGCCTGGGCCTTCACCTCGGTGGCGCGCAGGGAGGCCGGGTAGGGCTGGCCCACGTTGCAGCTTCCCTGGGTGAGGAACTGGGAGATGGCGTCGATGGTGTGCGAAGGCACCTGGGCCCCGGCGGCGTTGTCGAGGTAGCTGAAACCCGATCGCAAGGCGGGGAAGTGCTCGGTGAAGGGGGAAGTCATGTGGCGCGCAGCATAGCCCCACGGGGGCCGGGCCGCTCGCCATGGCACTGGCAGCGGGCATGACGCACCGGTACGTTGCGCGGCCTCATGCGCGTCATCACCCAGCGGGCCTTTGGCGGAGTCGAGCAGTTGGTGGAGGAGGACTGGCCCCTGCCGGTGCCGGGCCCGGGCGAGGTGCGGGTGCGCATCCGGGCGGCCTCCTTCAACCCGGTGGATGTCCTCTTCCGGCGGGGAGGCTTTGGAGGCCAGCTGCCGCAGGTGCTGGGGAGGGATCTGTCGGGCGTGGTGGACGCGCTGGGCGAGGGCGTGACGGGGCTGGCGGTGGGGGAGGAGGTGCTCTGCTACCGGGCGGGGCAGGGCAGCAATGGCTCACACGCGGAGTACACGTGCGTGCCGGCGGTGCTGGTGGTGCCCAAGCCCAGGCGGCTGAGCTTCGCCGAGGCGGCCGCGCTGCCGGTGGTGGCGCTCACGGCCTGGCAGTGCGTCACGCGGGCCCGGGTGAAGCGCGGCGAGGCCGTCTTCGTCGCGGGAGGCGCGGGCGGCGTGGGGTCCATGGCGCTCCAGCTGTTGCGCCACTTCGGCGCCAGCCCCGTCCTCACCACGGCCGGGAGTGATGAGAGCGCCGAGTACCTGGTGAAGCACCTCGGTGTGGAGCCGGGATGCATCCTGCGCTACCGCGGGCGGACGCCGGAGCAGCTGTGCTCGGACGTGCTGGCGATGAATGGAGGGCAGCGGGTGCCGGTGGCCCTGGACTTCGTCGGGGGCACCATGAAGGAGCTGTGCTTCGCCGTGGCGGCGGTGGACGGGCGGGTGGTGTCCATCGTCGAGGAGCCGGCGGACTCGTCCTTCAACCTCTGGGACGAGACGCGCAGCCCACTCATCCTCCGCTCGCTGGAGTTCCACTTCATCCAGCTGGGAGCCCGGGCAAGGTACGCGCCGCGCGAGACGTGGAAGGTCTACCGCGAGCAGCTCGAATCGCTCTGCTGGTTCTTCGAGGAAGGCGCCCTGCGGCCGCCCGCGGTGCGCACCGTGGGCCCGCTCTCCGCGGCCACCGCCCGCGAGGCGCACCGGTTGCTCGAGGAGGGCCGTGTGCAGGGGAAGCTCGTCATGGAGTGCGGCTGACCGGTGCGCCCCTCGAGGAGAGGAATCGGGGCTGATGTCCCCTCTCCCCTCGGGAGAGGGTCAGGGTGAGGGTGCCTGTCCCTGTCCTTCAATCCGTGAACCAGAGTGGGGACACGGGTTCAACCCGCGTTTACCCGATACCCTCACCCCGTCCCTCTCCCGGAGGGAGAGGGGAAATGGCCGCGGGGAAATGGCCGCGGGGAAATGGCCGCGGGGAAATGGCCGCGGGGAAATGGCCGCGGAGACGTGAAGCGTCTCAGTGCATCGCGGCGCCGGACTCGTCGAGGTTCACCTTCTCGTTCTCGCCGGGGCGGTACGGCTCGCCGGTGAGCACGCCCTTCACGAAGCCCACGAGCTGCACCATGCGCTTGTTGGGCGTGTCCCAGAACTCGGCCTTGTTCACCGTGACGCACAGGAGCGCGAGCTCGGGGTCATCCAGGCCCTGGGGGAACCAGGCCTTGAGGGTGGGGTTCCACAGCTCGCGCGCCTTCTCCTTGTCGAGCACCAGCCGGGCCACGCCGCTCACCGACACGTACCGGTCCTTCGCCGTGTCCGCGTAGGAGAGGCTCACGTGGTGGTCGCGCTCCACCTCGTCCACCTTGGGCGAGTGCTCGCGGGTGAAGAACCACAGCTCCCCGTCGAAGTCCCGGTCGTGCGTCCACATGGGGCGGCTGCGCAGCGTTCCGTCCTCCTCCACCGTCGTCATCATCGCGACCTTGATGCCGTGGATGAGCTCGCCCAGGTGGACGAGGGGATCCTTCTTGTCCGTCTTCTTCGTGGTCATTCCTTGCCTCCCGTGTGCTCACGGTAAGCAGGGTGGCAGGGCCTGACAGGCGCGCGGGGATGCCGCCCTCTCGTCCTCACGCCAGGGGAGCCCGGGGGGCAGGTTGCACCAGACGCGCACCATGCGTACGCGGAGCGCCGTTTGTAGCCTCCCAGGCAACATCCGCGGGAAGACAGTCGCGGACCCGCGCTCCCAGAATTAACAGACTGTGAGAGTAGAGATGTTCACGCATGAGAGGTGTTGCCGGGGCGGCTATACGTGGAGTCTCAAATGCCTGTTTCTTCTCGTGCGGTCGCTTCTCTCTCTCTCCGCGTCGCTGTGCAGGCGGGCATCACTTCTGTAGGCTGCCTTTCTGTTCTTCGCGGCGTTGGCCGCAATTCCGGACAGGGGGGCTGTATGACTGGCATCCTGGGAATGGAGGGCCTGTCCACAGCGCAGGTGCAGGAAGAGCTGCGACGCGGTGGGCGGTTCGTCGTGTTTGAGTACTGCGTCTCGTGCCTCGTCACCACCATGCGGCGCTCCTCGGACGTCTACTTCGTGCGGGCCGGGCAGGGCACGTTCTGCTTGAGCCTCGGCTACACGCTGCTGTCGCTGTTGCTCGGCTGGTGGGGGATTCCCTGGGGTTTCATCTACACGCCGCTGTGCCTCTCCACGAACCTGCACGGCGGCAAGGACGTGACGGAGCTGGTGGTGGCCTCGCTGCTGGCGCCCCGGTACGACCCGAGCATCGGGTACTAGCGGCTCAGTGCGCGGACTCCCACGAGAAGTGGGACATGAACATGGAGCGCCGGCCGAGGTGGTAGGTGAGGGCGAAGTCCGCGTAGTCGTACGCGCCCGCCCTCGGCAGCTGGAAGCTGCGGCCCGCGGAGAGCTGTGCGCACGAGGCCACCAGGGCCATGTGCGTGAAGGCCTGCGGGAAGTTGCCCATGGCCTCGCCGGTGCCCGGCACCGCCTCCTCGGCGTAGAGGCCCACGTCGTTGGCCAGGCTCAGCAGGTAGCGCAACAGCTCCTCCGCCTCCTGCGTCCGGCCCGAGTGCACCAGCACGTCATGCAGCCAGAAGGAGCACAGCAGGAAGGTGCCCTCGCCGCCGCTCAGCCCGTCCGGCGCGTGGTAGCGGTAGAGCAGCCCGCCCTTCTCCAGCCGCTGGCGCACCGTCTCCACCGTGCGGCTCACCAGCGGGTGGGCCGAGGGGAGGAAGCCCAGCGCCGGCAGTTGCAGCACCGAGGCATCCGCCAGCTCCGAGCCCACCGACTGGGGGAACCACCCGGCGCGCGTGGCCTCCTTCAGCAGGTACTCGCGCACCGCCGCGCGCTCGCGCACCCAGCGGCCCACCGGGGCCGGCAGCCGGCGTGAGCGGGCGATGCGGATGGCCCGGTCCAGCGCCACCCAGCACAGCAGCTTCGAGTGCACGAAGTGCCGGGGCGTGTCGCGCACCTCCCAGAGGCCCTGGTCCGGCTGGCGCCAGCGCTCGCACACGCTGTCCACCAGCCCGCGCAGGAATTCCCATTGCCCCGGCGACATCCGCCGGCCCATCTTCGAGAAGAGCCACGCCCCCTCCAGCATCTCCCCGTAGACGTCGAGCTGCATCTGCTTCACCGCTCCGTTGCCGGTGCGCACGGGCCGCGAGCCCCGGTGGCCCTCCAGGTGTGGCAGCTCCACCTCCGGCAGCCGCCGGTGGCCGCGGATGCCGTACATGATTTGAACGTCCTCGGAGCGGCCCGCGCTGGTGCGCGCCAGCCAGTGCTCGAAGGCGAGCGTCTCCTCCTGGTAGCCCAGCAGCATGAGGGAGATGAGCGTGAGCGTGGTGTCGCGCAGCCAGGTGTAGCGGTAGTCCCAGTTGCGCACGCCGCCCGGCTCCTCGGGCAGGGACGTGGTGGGGGCCGCCACGATGGCGCCCGAGGGCGCGTACGTGAGCGCCTTGAGCACCAGCGCCGAGCGCCGCACCACGTGGGAGTACTCGCCCTCGTAGGCGCAGTGCGAAATCCACTCGCGCCAGAAGGACACCGTCTGCTCCAGCTGGCGGCGCATCACCGCGAGGTCCGGCATCTCCGCCGGGCCGCGCTCGACGAGCGAGGGCGTCCAGGCCGCCTCCACCCAGTCCTCGTCCCCGGCGCGCAGGTGCCAGTGCGCGCGCAGGGCATGCTCGTGCGCCGTCAGCGGGCGCGTGCCCGTCACCCAGAGCGCGTCGGCGCCGCCCACCAGCTCGGCCGTCCGGGGCGAGGTGAGGCGGATGCGCGGCACGAAGGCGCCGTACTCGAAGCGGGGCGCCACCACCACGCGCGCCTGCACCTCGCCGCCGAGGCAGCGCAGCCGCCGCAGCAGCGCGTGCCGCGTCCCCGCCCGGGGGCTCTGGGCGAGGGTGCTGCGCACGGGCATGCAGTCCGTCAGCTCCAGCACCCCGGTGGGCGTGGTGAAGGTGGTGACGAGCACGTTGGTGTCGTCGATGTAGCGGCGGGTGGACTGGCAGGGGCCCTCGGGGCTCACCCGGAAGGAGCCGCCCCTTCCCACGTCCAGGATGCGGCAGAACGCCGCGGGCGAGTCGAACCGGGGGAAGCAGGCCCAGTCGATGGAGCCATCCCGGCCCACCAGCGCGGCGGAGTGGCAGTCACCCAGCAAGGCGTAGTCGTCGATCCGCTGCCGCATTGCGTCTCCCGGGGCCACTCCAAGATAGGAGTCCTCCCCCGTCATTGAGTACGGGGCGAAGGGGTTGCAACCGTCCCTGGCGGGCAACCGGTGCGGGAGTTGCCCTGACTCCGGGCAGGGAGGCGGGCGCCGGCTGGGCGGCTGATGGGCCAGGACGACAGGTGGAGGGTGTGTCAGGTTTCCCGGACACCCGGCGTCCCGCGCTCCATGAAAGCTGAACAGCTCTTCCTTCCGACCCCCTGCGCCCCCGCTTCCCTCTGCTGGAGCGGTGACGGGCTCGTGGATTGGGTCTCCGGCGGCATCCGCTACGGGCTGGATGGAACGACCGTCGATTCGAACATCCGCTATGGCTACCGCTTCGACGCCGCGGTGGCGTCCCAGGACGGCCGGTACGCCGTCATCTACGAGAAGCGGGGCACCAAGGGAATCCTGCTGCGGGAGGGGAAGCAGGTGCGTGAGCTCAACCGCAGCTACTACCACGCGGAGGTCTACGAGTATCCCGTGGCCCTCCGGACGCTGCCGGGCGGCCGCACGCTCCTGGCCCACTGTCCCGAGGAGTATTGCTGCCTGGAGCTCGAGGACGCCGACACCGGGGAGCGGCTCACCCGGCGGGAGGGTGACTCCCCGGACGTCTTCCACTCGCGGCTCCAGTTCAGCCCCGATGGCCGCCAGTTGCTCAGCGCCGGGTGGATCTGGCACCCGGTGGATGCCGCGTCCGTCTTCGACGTGGCCCGCGCGCTCGAGCAGCCCGCGTCGCTGGACGAGCACCCTGTCTTCGAGCTGGGGGAGTCCTTCCTGGAGATCCACTCGGCGGCCTTCGGGGCCCGGGACACGGTCGTCCTGTATTGCTCCGGCGTGGATGGGGACGCGTTGCCCGCTGGGACGGCCTGGCCGGAGGGCGACGTGGGCCTCGGGGTGTACTCGCTCACCGAGCGCCGCTTCCTGTCCATGGTGCCGGTGGAGGAGGCCGTGGGGACCCTGATGGTGATGGGGGACCACGCGGTGGGCTTCTACGAGTACCCCAAGCTCTTCGAGCTCGCGACCGGCCGTGTCGTGGAGCGTTGGCGCGGGCTCGCCACGGGCTCGCAGTCGAGCAGCATCATCCGCCACCTGCCGCCGCAGCCGCCGCTCGCGCTGGACCCCGCGGGGCGCCGCTTCGCGGTGGGGACGGACAAGGGCATCGAGGTCGTCCACTTCAGGTGAGGAGGCCCGCCACCGTGTTCCCCCACGCGCGAGGAACACGGTGACGCCCTCTCGGGGCTACTGCCCCGGCTGCTCGAGCGGCACGCGGAGCACCACGGAGCCGTCGGACGCGTCCACGTAGACGAGCTCCTGCACGGGCATTCCGTCGCTGCCGGCCGACGTCACGGGCACCTCGTAGGCGACGATCGCCGGGCGGACGCCCCCGGGGCGCACGTAGGTGATGCCGAGGACGCCATCCTCATCCGCGACGCCCCCGGAGGAGGCGGCCGCCGCGGCGCGCGCCTCGTCCGGGCTCAGGCGCGGGCTGTCGAGGCGCGACTCGACGGTGGTGGGGCTCGGCTCGGGGGAAGACAGCTCCTCCTGGGGACCGCAGGCGGTAACGGCGAACGACAGGCCGGCGGTGGCCAGGACGCGGAACAGCGAGGGCGAGTTCATGAGGGTTGCTCCCATGCGGGAAGGGGGTGGACCCTCCAGGCGGGCTCGTCGCGCAGGGCCTGGAGGAGGGAGGCCGTGGCGAGCACCTCCGGAGTCAGCGCCTTCTTGCTGCTCGAAGGCGGCGGGAGGCTGCCTGGAACTCAAAGAGAATTCTAGTTTTTCTCGGATATCAAATCTGGGGCAAATTTCCAGTTATGCGGTTACTAAATTGCCGCAGTCAGTCATGGGCCTGGGCGAGCAGCCGGCGGGTGGCCTCATGCCGCGGCGCGTCCAGCACCTGGGCGGGAGGGCCCTGCTCCACGAGGTGGCCGTGGTCCAGCACGAGCACGGTCTCGGCGGCGCGTGCGAGCTGCACGTCGTGCGTCACGACGAGCTGTGTCATGCCCAGCGCGCCCACCCGGCGCAGCGTCTCCACCACCTCGCGGCGCAGCGAGGGATCCAACGCGCTCGTCGGCTCGTCGTACAGCAGCACCGCCGGCTCCATGGCCAGCGCCCGCGCGATGGCCACGCGCTGCCGCTGCCCACCGGAGAGCATCTCCGGCCACGCCTCCATCCGGTGTCCCAGTCCCAGCTCCTCCAGCAACTGGCGCGCGCGCGCCTCGGCCTCGGCCCGTGAGCGCCGGGCCACCAGCCGCTGCGCCAGCGTGCAGTTGCCCAGCACCGTCAGGTGGGGGAAGAGCTCGAAGGACTGGAACACCAGCCCCGCCTGGCCTCCCAGGTGGATGGAGCCCGCGTCCGGCCGCTCCAGGCCCACGATGCAGCGCAGCAGGGTGGACTTGCCCGAGCCGCTCGGCCCGAGGATGGCGGCCAGCCGGCCCGTCTCCAGCGTGAAGGACACCCCGTCCAGCGTGGCCGAGGCCGCGCCGGCGAAGCGCTTGCGCACGTCCTCGACGCGAATCACCGGGCCACCTCCTTCAGGTGCCGGCCGAGCCGCGCCTCCACCGTGCGCGCCAGGTGCGCGAAGGGCAGGCCGAGCAGCAGGTACATGGCGGCCACCACGAGGCCCAGGCCCAGGTGGTCCCTCATGGCGTTGGCCAGGTTGAGGTAGGTGCGCGTGAGCTCGGTGAGCGTCACCAGCGACACCAGGGAGCTGTCCTTGAGCAGCGCGATGAAGTCATTCGTCATGGGGGGCAGGGAGATGCGCACGGCCTGGGGCATCACCACGTGGCGCAGCGTCTGCCAGCGCGACAGGCCGAGCACCTTCGCCGCCTCGTGCTGGCCCGCGGGGACGCTGGCGAGGCCGGCCCGGTAGTTCTCCGCCTCGGCCGCCGCGTAGTTGAGCCCCAGCGTCAGCACGCCCGCGGTGAAGGGCTCGAGCCGCAAGCCCAGCTGCGGCAGCCCGAAGTACACCAGGGTGAGCTGCACGAGCAGGGGCGTGCCCCGCACCACCTCGATGTAGGCCGTGGCCAGCCAGCGCAGGGGGGCGGGGCCGTAGACGCGCGTGAGCGCGAGCACCCCGCCCGCGGCCACCGCCAGCGCCATGGACAGCAGCGACACCGCGAGCGTCATCACCGCCCCGCGGGCGAACAGCGACAGCGTGGCCGGGTAGCGCTCCGTCACGCGCTCGAGGAAGGGCGGCACCCGGCCCACCGCGGCCCGCCAGGCCTCGTACTGCTCCGGCACGCCCCGGGGGCTCGGGTCCGGGTCGCCCAGCAGCTCCGCCGTCTCGGCGTTCCACAGGCCCCACCGCTCGTAGATGCGCCGCAGCGTGCCGTCGCGCGCCAGCTCCTCCAGCGCCGTGTCCAGGGCCTCGCGCAGCGTGTCCTCGCCCTTGCGCACCGCCACCGCGTAGCGCACCTCGCCGAAGGTGCCCGGCACCACCTCCAGCTCCGGGACGATGGCGCCGTAGTAGCGGGTGATGGGCTCGTCCAGCAGCACCGCGTCCGTGCGGCCCAGCCGCAGGTCCGCGTAGATTTCATCCTGGCCGCCCTCGTACGTCTTCACCTGGGCGCCCTCGCGGCGGAGGATGCGCTCGGCGAGCGAGCCGGGCAGCGTCCCTACCTGCCGCTCCTTCACCTGGGCGAGCGAGTGGGGTGCATGGGCGTCTCCCCGGCGCACGGTGAGGCGCTCGGCGGCGGCGTAGTAGGGACGCGTCAGCGCGCAGACGCGCTTCTTCTCCTCGGCCACCTCAATCCCGTTGAGCGCCACGTCGAAGTCGCCGCGCGCCAGCAGCGCCAGCAGCGAGTCCCACGGGCCGAGCACCGGCCGCGCGCGCACTCCCAGCTTCGCGGCGAGCGCATCCGCCAGGTCCACCTCGAAACCGATGAGGCGGTTGGGGTCCATCGGGTCCTGGAAGACGTAGGGGGCACCGCCCTGCGCGTCCGCGCCCCACCACAGCTCGCCCCGGGCCCGCACGGCCGAGAGCCCCTGGGAGCCGGCGGAGGGCTCCTCCTGCGCGAAGGTGGGAAGGCAGACGAGGACGAGGCCGAGGAGCAGGGCTCTGGTCACGAGGCGCCGGAGTCTACCCCCTGGCGCTCAGTCGTCGAGGTCGCGGTCGCGCCACGCCATGTGGACGGCCGGGACGTGGCGGCTCACCCGGAGGGGCGTGAGGGTGCGCGGGTCGATGCGCAGGTACTGGAGGACGCGCGCCGGGTGGCCGGGCAGGCCTCGCGTCCGCAGGCGTATCTCCGGCCACAGGCTCAGCTCCCGGGCGAAGAGATCCAGGGCGAAGTCCTGGAAGGAGCTCACCTTGCTGAAGTCCACCAGCACCGGTTCCGCGCTCGCATGCCGCCGGAGGGTCTCCAGGGCACTGCGGGCCGCCCGGACATCGAAGACGCCTCGCAGCTCGATTCCACTCGCGGTGTCCAATGTTGTTTCCACCATGGATGGCCTCCTTTCATGGACATGCTTCACTGGAAATTGCGTGCCAACCGCTCCGCCCGGGAACCCAGGCCGCGGACGCAATTCATGCGTGCCCGCGCGCTGGGCCGTGCAGGCCTTGCGTCCTCGGAGGCTTCCTCTCCCGGGGGGCCTGGCGGGCGCCGGGGACAGGTGAGGGGGGATGCACCTTCCACACCAGGGGGGTGAGCGAGCCCAGCAGGACGAAGAGCACCTGCATGCCATGGGCGAGCAGCGCGATGGACATGGCGCGGGCCGTGGTGGTGCCGAATGCCCCGGCCGAGAGCGCGAAGACCCCATCCCTCACGCCGAACTGTCCCGGCACCAGGGCGCCCACCGCCATGGAGAGCAGGTGGAGCCCCTGGGCGACGAGCGCCTCCACGGCGGTGGTGTCGATGCCCACCGCCACCGCCAGCAGGCCGTACTGCACCACCTGCAGGGTGCGGCCGAGCAGGGTGGCCACGAGGGGCCGGGCCGGGGGCAGCGCGCCGTCGCGCAGGCCCGCGTGCATGCCCAGGCCCATGAGCAGCAGCACCAGCGCGTGCGCGCCGAGCGCCAGCGTCAGCCACGAGCGCCCCGTCAGCGCGTGCGCCGCGAAGGCACAGGGAATGGAGATGAGGCCGCCGGACACCAGCGAGGCCGCCTGCGAGGTGGCCGCCGCCGCCATGGCCGTGGCGCCTCCCGTGTACGGGCTGAGCAGGGCCGCCTTCGTCGCCTCGCCCGCGGCGCGCCCGGCGGGTGCCACGCTCGACACCGCCGCGCTGATGAGCTGCGCGCGCAGCATGCAGCGGAAGGGCACCTCGCGCGCCCGGCTTCCGTACGCCACCCAGGTGGCCACCGCGTCCAGGCTCAGCCGCGCCACCTCCAGCAGCAGCACCAGCGGCAGCCAGGGGGCCGCGCGCGACAGCACCCGTCCCAGCTCCTCGGCGCCCGCGTACTGCACGAGGAGCACGAGCAGGGCCACGCCCACCACCGCGAACGCCGGGCGCAGCACCGCCATCACCCGCGCTTCCACCCGCTTGCGCACCGCCGGGGGAATGAGCACCGCGGGCCTGCGCACCAGGGCGCTCCGGGGCAGCACCCCGGGGGGCGCACCCAGGCTCCACTCCTGCCGTTCGCCACCCACCATGCGCCCTCCCTCTCCACCCCGCGAGCAGTGGATGTCCGTAAAGGTGCGCAGTGCCCGGCTTCTTGGCGACCGCCCCCCGCGGACGCGCTCCGCTGGCTGGTGTCCGCGTTCGCGGGTGGACAGCACATGGGGACGCAAGTCGGAGGCGGAGGAACGGCCCCACCTGGGGGGGGAACGTGATAGGGGGCACCGCCCTGCCCGCGGCAAGTGCCCCGGGATGGAAGTGCGGGCCGCACCTGGCCCGAGGAGATGGACGGCGATGCTGCATACGGCGATGAACGAGTGGGCCCTCAAGGCGATCCAGCTGGAGACGGCGATGATGGCGCTGGACGAGGTGGGGCTGCCGGCGAACATGAAGGGCCTGCAGGAGACGGCGGAGAAGGCCATGCTGGCGCTGGTGCGCGGCTGGCTGGCGCAGAAGCCCAAGGCGGACGAGCGCACGTGGAAGGTGACGCCCGCGCAGGAGGGCGGCACGCCCAAGGACGAGGAGCTCGCCGACGTGGTGACCCACCTGAAGGAGGACGGGCTGGAGTGGCGCGTCTACCTGGCCACCAGCGACAAGGGCGAGACGGTGGAGACGGTGGTGGCGGAGGATCGGGCGTGGATGGCGGCCGGCGGTGAGTACTACCCGGGCCAGTGGGACGAGGAGGCGCAGCAGCTGGAGGTGGGCCGTGACGACGAGGAGGGCGAGCTGGGCACCGGCCTCGTCTTCACGCTCACGGGCGAGCTCGTCTACGAGCCCCAGTTCGAGACCTGAGCGCGGCTACAGGCCGAGGTACTCCACCATGCGGGCCCGGGTCTTCGCGTCGGGCAGGCGCCCGGTGCCCGCGCGCAGGTTGTCCTCGAGGTGGCGCGCGTTGCGGGTGGCCGGAATGGGGCAGGTGACGGCCGGGTGCCCGAGCAGGAACTTGAGGAAGTACTCCGCCCAGCTCTTGCAGTCGAAGTCGGCGGCCCAGGGCGGGAGCGCCTTGCCCTTCACCTTGCGGAAGAGGTCTCCGCTCTCGAAGGGCTGCATCACCAGGACGGCGGTGCCGTGCTCGGCGGCCGCGGGCAGCAGGCGCTGCTCGGCGTCGCGCCGGGCGATGGAGTAGGGCAGCTGCACGAAGTCCAGGGACTCCTCGCGGAGGAGCTTCTCCAGCTCGTCGAAGGCCCCGCGCTGGTAGTGGGTGACGCCGAGGTAGCGGATGCGCCCGGCGGCCTTCCACTCGCGCAGGGTGGGCAGGTGGGTGCGCCAGTCCACGAGGTTGTGCACCTGCATCAAGTCCAGCTGGCCGTGGCCCATCTTGCGCAGCGAGTCGCGCATCTGCTCGAGGCCCGCCTGGTGGCCGGTGGTCCACACCTTGGTGGCGAGGAAGGGGGTGCGCTCCTGGCCCAGCTCGCGCAGCAAGTCTCCCACCACCTGCTCTGCGCGGCCGTACATGGGGGAGGAGTCGATGACGCGGGCGCCGGCCGCGAGGAAGCGTTGGAGCACCTCCTTCTGGGATTGGCGCTCGGCGGGGGAGGGCCCCACGTCGAACGTCTGCCAGGTGCCGAGCCCGATGACGGGCAGCTTCTCGCCGCTCTTCGGAAGGGTGCGCGTCAGCATGGGGGAAAGGTAGCAGGTGACAGGTGGGCGAGGCCCCGGTGTTTCAGTCGTCGATAGCTCCCCATTTTCAAAAAGGGTCAGACGATGAAGCTCCAGGTCTCGGTGTGTGCGGGCGTCATGGCGGCGATGGTGTCGTTCCCGGCGGGCGCCGAGCAGCCGGCTTCCGAGCCGCCGGCGCACGAGGTGCACATCCCCTTCGGCCTCGCGGTGCTGCCCGGCATCGGCACCAACGGGTTCGAGAGTGGGCGGGTGGTGAACAACCTCTCGCTGGGGGTGCTGGCGACGCACGCGGGCCGGGTGGACGGGCTGGCCATGGCGATGGTGGGCAACTGGGTGGACCGGGAGATGCGCGGGGTGGAGTGGGCGATGGGGGCCAACTACGCGGGCCAGGTGCGGGGCGCGCAGCTGGCGGTGGGGCTCAACGTGGCGGGAGGCTCGCTGCGCGGCTGGCAGACGGCGGTGGGGGTGAACGTGGCGGCCGGGGAGCTGGTGGGGGCGCAGTTCGCCGCGGGCGTCAACGTGGCGGCGGGGAAGTCCTCGGGCCTGCAGGCGGCGGCGGGGCTCAACATCGCCCAGGAGCTGACGGGGGTGCAGTTGTCCTCGGGCCTCAACATCGCGAGCAACCTGCGGGGCGCCCAGTTCTCCCTGCTCAACGTGGGCGGTGACGTGAGTGGCGCGCAGGTGGGCCTGCTCAACGTGGGGCGGCGGGTGAAGGGCCTGCAGCTGGGCCTCATCAACGTGGCGAGCGAGGCGGACAGCTCCCTCGGCCTGTTGAGCTTCGTGGGCAACGGGCAGCAGCACGTGCAGGTGTGGGGCAGCGAGATGTCGATGACGAGCGTGGCGCTGAAGCTGGGAGGGCGGACCATGCACACGCTCTTCACGGTGGGCCTGCGGCCGGGCGGCGAGGGCCGGCAGCGCCTGTGGTCGGCGGGCCTGGGCATGGGAGGCCACATCCCGGTGGACCACTTCTTCGTCGACGTGGACGCGCTGGCCAGCTCGCTGCACACGGGCGGATTCATCGAGCCGACGGGGCACCTGCTGGGGCAGCTGCGGCTGGTGGCGGGCTGGCAGCCGTACAGACACTTCGCCGTGTTCGGCGGGCTGACGGCCAACTCGCTCGTGTCCTTCCGGGACGAGGAGGTGCAGGGCGTGGACCGCTTCAAGCTGGGGTATGTGTACGACTCGGAGCGCGTCCGGGTGCGGACGTGGCCGGGCCTCATCGCGGGCATCCAGATCTGAGCCCGTGCCTCCGCCCTCCCCACTCGCCCCCATTGCCCCCATCTCGCCCAATCTCCCCTCTCCCTTCGGGAGAGGGACGGGGTGAGGGTGCCCGGTCCCGTGCTCCCCACCGTGAGCGAGGAAGCGAGCCCCGGGTTGCATCCCAGAAACCCGGCCGGACGCTGCGGTAGGGGCTAGCCGCTAGGGAGATCGTCCCCAGGTTCCAGATGCGTGCCCGGCACGGGACGATCAGTTGGTGTCCGGTGCGGGACGGGGTGGGTACCGGATGGTGGGTGTGGGGCAGGCGAGCCCGTGCCGGACGCGCTCCTCTTCATGAGCCCAGGGTGAGAAGGTCCCCATGCGTGCCATGGTGCTGCATGCGCCGGGTCAGCCGTTGCGGCTGGAAGAGCGGCCCGTGCCGGAGCCAGGTCCCGAGCAACTGCTGTTGAAGGTCCACGCGTGCGCGGTGTGCCGGACGGACCTGCACGTCATGGACGGGGAGCTGACGCGGCCGAAGCTGCCGCTGGTGCTGGGGCACGAAATCATCGGCACGGTGGTGAAGGGGGGCGAGCGGGCGCGCAGCCTCGCGCCGGGCACGCGGGTGGGGGTGCCGTGGCTGGGGTGGAGTGACGGCACGTGCCGCTACTGCCTCACGGGCCGGGAGAACCTCTGCGACAACGCGCGCTTCACCGGCTATCAACTCGATGGCGGTTACGCCGGCTACACGGTGGCGGACCACCGCTTCTGCTTCCCCCTTCCCGGGGGCTATCCGCCGCTGCAGGCCGCGCCGCTGCTGTGCGCGGGACTCATCGGTTACCGCTGCCTGCGCATGACGGGGGACGCCGAGCGGCTGGGGCTGTATGGCTTTGGTGCGGCGGCGCACGTCCTCATCCAGGTGGCGCGGTACGAGGGGCGGCGGGTGTTCGCCTTCACGCGGCGGGGAGACGTGGCCGCGCAGGACTTCGCGCTGCAACTGGGGGCCGAGTGGGTGGGGGACTCGGACGTGCTGCCGCCGGAGCCGTTGGACGCGGCCATCCTCTTCGCGCCGGTGGGGAGCCTGGTGCCGGTGGCGCTGGCCGCGGTGGTGAAGGGGGGCACGGTGGTGTGCGGGGGCATCCACATGAGTGACATCCCCGCCTTCCCGTACTCGCTGCTGTGGGGCGAGCGCAGCGTGCGCTCGGTGGCGAACCTCACGCGGCAGGACGGGCTGGACTTCCTCGCGCTGGCGCCGCGGGTGCCGGTGCACACGGAGGTGCAACCCTTCCCGCTGGAGGCCGCCAACGAGGCGCTGGCGGCGCTGCGGGAAGGGCGGGTGCGAGGCGCGGCGGTGCTGGACCTGGGGGCCTGAGTCAGAAGGCGCTTCCGTCCACGCGCTCACCGGGCGACGCGCTCAGCGGCGAGAGGCTCGTGTGGAGCACGAAGCCGCCCGTGGCGCTCGCGTCGGGGCTGCGGTTCATCGACACGCCATCCTGGCTGGCCAGGGTGCTCGTGTAGCTGTACGTGCCGATGGTCGTCTTCGTGGCGTTCTTCACCGTCACCGTGTCGCTGCTGTTGTTGAGGCTGAGCGTGCCGGTGGAGGCCACCACGGCGTTGGGCGTCCCCGAGGGGATGCCAGCCGCCCCGCCGAACACGACGATGGACCTGCCCGCGCCGAGCATCGTCCCCGCGGCGAAGGTATGGCGCACCGAGGTGGCATCCGAGAGCGTCCACCCACTGAGGTCGATGGCCGTGCCGCCCACGTTCACCAGCTCCACGAACTCGCCGTCGGTGTTGCTGCCGGGCTCGTTGGCGAGCATCTCGTTGAGGATGACCTTGGCGGGGCTGGCGGTGGCGGTGAGGGTGAAGGTGCCGTCGCTCATGTCCGAGGCCGAGCCGAAGGCATCCGTCGCGCGCACCCGCGCCGCCGTGCTGGCCGAGTTGGGCACCGTCCACGTGTAGCTGCCCGTGGAGGCGGCCACGCTGCTGGCGATGACCTGCCACGTGCCGCCGTTGTTGAGCGTGTACTCGAGCTTCACGTTGGAGATGTCCTGGGCCGTCCAGGTGATGGCGTGGGCGGTGCCGCCGGCCCAGCTCTCGCCGCCGTTGGGGCTGGTGAGGGTGAGGCCCGGCGCGGGCGTGCGCGCGGAGGCGCTGGCCGGCGAGGACTCGTTGCCCGCCGCGTCCACGGCCGTCACCTGGTACGCGTAGGTGACGCCCGCCGTGAGGCCCAGGTCCGCGAAGCCGGTGCTGGTGGACGTCCCCGCCAGCGTGGAGGTGCCGCCATTGGTGCTGCGGTACACCCGGTAACCCGTCACCCCCACGTTGTCGGTGGAGGCATTCCACGACAGGGAGATCTCCGTCGAGGAGATGGCGCTGGCCACCAGCGCGCCAGGCACGGAGGGGGGCAGGGTGTCCGGACCCGTGGTGCCGCCCTTGGAGACATAGGAGACGCTCCGGGTCCCCTGCGTCACCACGAAGGTGTCACCCGTCGAGGAGCTCAGCTGGATGTGGCCCAGCAGCCTGTTGGCGGCGGGGTCCTCGGTCTGCCAGACGTCCGAGTTGTGCGCGGCCAGCCGGTCCAGGCACTCGGGCGTCGGATGGCCGTAGGTGTTGTCCCGGCCCACGGAGATGAAGGACACCGTCGGGTTCGTCACATCCAGCAGCGCGTTGCCGGACGAGGTGCGCGAGCCGTGGTGGTGCACCTTGTACAGCTCGAGCTCCCCCACGTCGTTGAGGATGGTGGACTCGACGTCCGGGGTGCTGGTGAGGTCCCCGCCCACCAGCGCGTCGAAGGCGCCATAGGAGATCTTCACTGTCACGGACTTGGTGTTCTCGTCGGTGCTGGAGATGCCGTTGCCGTTGGCGGCCACCACGGTGAGCGTCACCTGGCCGCACAGCGAGAAGCTCTGCCCCCGGCGCACCGTGTTGCGCCGGCCGCTGAAGTGGCTGACGTAGTCGTCATACGCGCTCGAGTTGTACGTGCCGCCGTGGTCGTAGACGGCGTCGATGGAGACGGCGTCCGTGCCCACGTCCACCTCGTCGATGCCGCCCATGTGATCGGCATGCATGTGCGAGACGAAGGCCATGTCGATGTTCGTCACCCCCAGCGACTTGAGGTAGGCCTTGATGGTGGGGCCCGAGCCGGTGGGGCCGCCGTCGAACAGCGCCACGCAACCTCCCGGCGCGATGAGTACCGCCGAGTCGCCCTGGCCGATGTCCAGCGTGGTGAAGCGCAGGCCTTGCGACCAGGCCAGCGTGGGCAGCAGCAGGCTCAGCAGCAGCAGGGGACGGAGGAACGATAGCGGGCGGGTGAGCATGGGCTCGCCTCCAAGGGGGATGGGCTTGCCCCCTGGCTATCTCATTCCTTGAGAATTCATCAAGACGGTAAGTTTCAATATTTCTAGAATTCCGAGGCGGCGGAGGCGGTGGTTTCGCCTCGTAGACACCCCGAGTGGCCGGGAGGAGGGACCTGGGGTGTGGCTCCTGCCAGGAGGGCGGAGCGCTGCCTGTCAGGCCGTCCTTCGCTTGGGACGTGGGGGCGGGATGCGCAGCCTTGTTCCCGGGGACAGTGCCTGGCGGTGGACCCCGGGGAGACCTTGATGCTCACGCCCTTGCAGGAGAGACGCTTCTTCGCCGGCTACCGGGACGAGGAGATGCCGCTCGGCTCCTATGCGCTCCTGATGGGGGTGTATGGCGCCTCGCTGGCGGGCTTTCTCGGCTGGCGCCATGGGCGGGCGCTGCCGGCCCGGCTGACGCTGCGCGATGCCTTGCTGCTGGGGGTGGCCACGCACAAGCTCTCGCGCATCCTGGCCCGGGACTTCGTGACGAGTCCCCTGCGGGCGCCCTTCGTCCGCTACGAGGGAAAGCGCCCGGCCGCCGAGGTGAGTGAGTCCTCCCGCGGCCAGGGCCTGCGCCGGGCCCTCGGCGACCTGGTGTCCTGCACCTTCTGTCTGGGGCCGTGGGTGGCCGGGGCGCTCGTCTGCGCCCACGCGGTGCGCCCGCGCGAGACGCGGCTCGTGGCGTCCATCTTCGCCCTCACCACCACGTCCGACTTCCTCCACCGCGCCTACGAGTGGGTGGGCGAGGGGCTCAAGCGCACCCGCAGGCTCGCCCGGGCGGTGGAGGCGTCCGAGGGGCCGGTGTCGCCCTCGCCGTCCCAGCGCCCGCGTGAGTCCTGGGTGACGGTGCCCTGAGGCTCCCCGGGCCGCGGGGAGAGCCCGGGGTCCGAGCTACCCTTCTCCCGGGGGAGAGGGGAAGGGACTCACTTGGAGGGCTCCTCGTCCTTGCGCGCGGGCTCTCCGTGAGGGGGCGAGAGCCGCGCCACCTGCTGCTGGCTCTCGGTCCAGGAGTCCTCCGCGTCGTGGGCATGCACCTCCGCGGCGGCCGCGTCGTCCTGCTTGCTCGCCCAGGTGGTGTGGCCCCCGGCGTAACCCTCGAGCGGCCGCGGGCCCCGCTGGGACTCCACATCCAGATCCTTCGCCTCCAGCTCGCGCAACCGCTCCCGCTCTTGTTCACGCTCGCGCTGGTGCATCTTCTCCAAGGGGTCGTCCGCCATCTGGAATCTCCTTTGCCCGAAGGTGCGAACGGTGCACCCCGGCGTCAGCGGGCCATGGCGGGAGGAGGAGGGCTCGGGCGTCGGGTGGCCGGGCGGGGAAGCAGGAGCCTTGCGAGGGGGGGCCTTCCCCCGGAAGCTGCGCGCCATGAAGACATTCCACCGCTCGTTCCCGCTGCTGCTGGGTGTGTTGCTCGCCGGCTGCGGCGCCGCCCGCGTCAACGTGCCTCCGCCCACCGGAGACGAGGTCACGATCCTCGTGCCCGGCTACCGGGGCAGCTTCCTCGCCACGGAGGGCCCCGAGCCCGAGCGGGCCTGGCTCACGGTGGGACAGGCGCTCTCGCGGGGAGAGCGCACGCTCGCGCTGCCCTTTCCCGGCCAGCGTCCCGTGCCGAGCTATGGGCCCTTGCGGCCGGACGGGCCGATGACGCAGCTGTCGGCGTTCTTCGTGTCGGTGGATGCGTACCGCTCGTTCATGGAGTTCGGGCGGGACCACCTGCCGGGCTTCGTTCCCTTCGCGTACGACTGGCGGCGGGACATCCGGGAGAGCGCGGGGGAGCTGTGCGCGCGCATCGAGCAACTGGTGGCGGAAGGGGGAGGGAAGCGGAAGGTGAACATCGTGGCGCACAGCATGGGCGGGCTGGTGACGATGCACTGCCTGCTGCACGGTGGGGCGCGGGCGGGTGAGCGGCCGTGGGCGGGGGCCGAGCACGTGAAGCGGGTGGTCATCATCGGCACGCCGTTCACGGGAGGCCCGGGCATCTTCGATGACCTGCTGGTGGGGACCGAGACGCTGCGCAACCGGGCCCTGCTGGCGCCCGAGGCGCTGTTCACCTTCGCCTCCGCCTTCCAACTGCTGTCCACGCGCAGCGACTTCTTCGTGGATGCCGAGGGCAGGCCCGTCGAGCTGGATGCCTTTGACGCGGCCGTCTGGTTGAAGCAGGGCTGGGGTCCCTTCGCGGACGAGGCGCTGCGCGAGGACGAGGCCTACCGGGCGCAGCTCGTGCGGATGCTGGAGGCGCACCGGGAGCTGCACGAGGCGCTCGGGCCGAAGCCGGGGCTGCCGACGGCGCCGTTCGAGACGCTCGTGGTGGTGGGCACGGGGCGGCCGACGGTGAGCGGCATGCGGATGGTGGAGGGGAAGGTGGATGTGGAGCACCCGGCGCGAGCGGATGGGGATGGGGCCGTGCTGTCGGCGCGGGCGGTGCCGGTGCTGCCCACGCCGTATCAGCGCGTGGACAGTGCCGCCGAGCACGTGGCGCTCATGTCCGACCGCGAGGTGCTCCACGCCGTGGAGCGCTTCCTGCGAGGCGAGCAGGTGGGGCCGGCGCGGCAGCCGTGAAGTGACGTTCAGCCCCGGTGCCGCTCTGCGACGCGGTAGAGCTGGGTGAGAGAGGAGTCCAGGAGGGACTGGCGCGAGCGCATGTAGCGCCACGCACGGACGAAGGGCAACCAGACGCGGTTGCCCACGAGGACCTGCGACTCCTCGAGCTTCTGGCGGGGAATCCACTGGCCGCCCAGGTTGCGCACCAGCACCTGGCCCAGGTACGCGCCGATGGGGGGCACCGCGTGCGTGTCGATGCGGTGGCGCTCGAAGACCGTCGGGAAGTCCTCATGCCAGAACTGGTAGTCGACGTCGGTGAGGGACTCGGGCGTCTCGCCGAAGACGGAGGGCACCTTCGAGTGCAGCAGCGCCACGAGGTGCTCGGCGAGGTCTCCGTAATGATCACGGACACGCTCGGAGTCCTCCACGTCGGAGGGCAGGGCGGCGCTGGCGGGGAGCCACTCCTCGGGCTCGGGTGGCTGGTACGTGTTGAGCTCGGCGATCTTGCGCTGGCGCTCGTGAATGGCGCAGTCGTCCACCACGCGTGAGAGGAGGGATGCCACGTCCGGGTGGAAGCGGGGCTCGACGGGCGCGAGGGCGGCGCTGCGCTCGCGCAGGGTTCGCAGCAGGGTGGAGAAGTCGAGATCCGGCCGGAGGTGGGCGTGGGCGCGGGCCTGGACGAGGCGGGACTCGTCGCTGGCGAAGCCCGCGGCGGTGGGCCAGAGCACCAGGAGGACGGAGCCGTTGGGCAGTTCCTCCACCCGCCACGCGGGCGTGGACAGCATGCGCTCGCGGCCCACGGCTTCCACCAGCTGGGGGCCGAAGACGTTGAGCCAGAACACCTCGTAGATTTTGTCGAAGCCGTCCCTTCGCGAAGCCTTCTCCTCCCGGCCGAAGTCGGGAGCGCCCGCCAACGCCTCATCCGCGCTGCTGTGGGCCGAGGCATGGGAGACGGGGTAGCGGGAGGCCCAGGCGCGAACCAGCTCCACGAATTGGCGGCAGCGCTCCGCCTCCGCGAAAAAGGAGAGCGGCTTCACCTCGATGGGGATGTTCAAGTGGGGAGAAACTGGCGGGAACCAGAGCCGCAGCGTCATGTCCAACGCGGGCCACTTCGTCCGGTAGAGCCCGATGTGGGTGTATCTTTCCTGGCGCTCCTCCTCCAGGGATCTCCAGATGGCGGCGCGGGAGTATCGGCGTCGACGCTTGCCCTCGACGACATCCGGCATCCACTCGCCGGCGTACTGCTCGAGCGCCTGGAGAAAGGGTTCCAACTCCCCCTCCAGTGGCACTTGCGGGTCGAAGGCACCTTCGAAGTCGAGCCGGAGGCCGTCCTCCGCCTTGAAGTCCCATAGCTTCAGCCGCTTCATCGGAACAACACCTCCACTCCCGGAACCGCCTTGCTGGCTTTGTTCACGGCTCTGCTCAATCCGGCTGCATCCCCGGGTTTGAGGGCGCCACCTTCATAGATGAGGCGGACCCTTGGGACTGGCACCTTGCTGCCCTCGCGGACAAGGGGCTGGAGGGAGGGGCGGCGGATGTCCAGCGTCCCGCCGTAGTACCGCAGGGCTTCGCTCGCGTCCGCAATCATCTGCGCCGTCAGGACCTTTTCATCCAGCATGCTGAGATCGCGGCTCTTGAAGCTGAACGTCTCCACGCGGGGCGGTGGGCCCGCGAGCGCACCCTCCTCGATGACGAGCACATCGGCGAAGCGCAGGCCGCTCTCCTGCGTCCTCACGCCCACGTACGTCTCGATTCGAGGCTGGTGGAAGTCCCCCAGGAATCGGCGCGCCGCACGAGGCCGTCTGGCGTCGGCGAGCAGTAGTTCCACCATGAGGCGTTCGAACGCCAGCCCCCGGGCGAACCACCCCCGCATCCGTTCGTAGCCCGCCCAGGCCAGGGGTGGTTTCACCGCCGCCCCCTGTCTCAGCTCCGCGACGCGCTCCCCGTAATAGGTGACGTACTCGCTCCATAGAGGATGGCCCTGGGCTTCGGGCGGAGGGGCGTCGAGGGAAGGGCGCTGCTTCTCCAGCACTGCCACGTCCCCAGACAGGCGCGGACCGGAGGACTCGAGCTCCACCCGCAGCAGCTTGGTTTCCACCACCTCCGGGGTGAGACCCGACTGCTCGTCCACCAGCGAGGACAGGCCCGCCGGATGCTTGCCTGCAGGGGCCTTCTTCGGAGTGGAACGTGCCATGTCGTCCGCGACAGTGGCCACCTCCCCGGGGCCCTTCCCCGCCCCTCTACTCGCCGCAGTGGGGCTCGCGCGTTCTGGTCTGGCCTGGGACAACCATGCTTGCGCCCTGGCCACATCCCCTCGTGCCTCATGCAGGGCGAGGGCGGCGTCCACGCCTCCCGCGGCCACGAAGCGGCCCGCCTCCCGGCTCGCGCGGATGTCCCGGGCCAGCGCACGCAAGCCGTCCACGCCCAGCCTCGACTCCAACTGCCGCGCCATCTCCTGGAGGGCGCGCATGCGGTGCCCGGACGGCTGGAGCCCTCGCGTTGCTCCCGTGCTGCCGCGGGCCTCGGAGAGGGCGCGCAGGCCCTTGCCACCCGCGTACAAGGCCACCAGCAGCGTCGCGGGTGCCAGCTCGCGCGTGGCCTGCTCGTACTGGCCCTGAGAGAGTGTGTACGCCCCGTGGCCTGTCCCGGTCACCAGGTGGTAGAAGCCCAGCGGCACGCCGAACGTCAGCGAGTCGAAGCTGCCCTCCACCACGTGGCCCGGGGAGAAGTGCCGCTGCACCAGGGCCCGCTCCACTTCATGCAGGGCCTGCTGGTAGGGCGGTGGTAGCTGCTCCCTCAACATGGACAGGGCCGTGTACCGGGCGTTCCCACTCGTCTCGCTGCTGGAGAGCGCGTCCCGGGCGGCGCGCCCCAGGCCGCGCAGCATGTCACTGGCCCGCTCGGCCCGGTCCGGGTACGCCGAGAGCGGCAAGCCCCGTGCAGCCAACTCCTCGCGCACGGCCGGCATGAGTCCCAACGTCTGCCCCACCTGCTTGTCCGCGGCCAGCAGCCGCAGCACTTCCCTCACTTCGTCGTCATGGGCCGAGTGCAGGACGAAGAGGGCGAACACCTCGGCATACGCGAGGCCGTACAGCTCGGTGGCGGTGAGGAGGAAGGCGACGCGCTTGCACTGTAACAAGGGCGCGGCCTCGTCGCGCACGGGCCCCAGGGCACCGAGCCGCACGGCGTCCCAGTCCGCCAATGCCGCCACCAGCCGGGGCATGTCCACCCGTTGCTGCACCTGAAGGAATTCCGCGGGGGAGCACCCCAACAAGGGCGCCAGCAGTTCCTCGTCCCGGGCGGACAGGTCGGGCCAGCCCGCTGGCAGGGCCACGCCCGCGCAAGACAGTGGGGCCGGCGCGGAGCCTTGCGCCACACCCTCCCAGGGTGACTCCTCCCTCGGAGCGGTGTCCGCTCGCTGCCCGGGGAAGCCGCCCGCGCCTCCCTCGGTCTCGGTTCGTGCCGGAGCAGTGGTGGCCCACCGAGGGGCGGAAGGCGCGCGTGAGTGGAGACCGAAGCCGCTCGTCAGACTTCCCGGCGGGGAGCCCGTGACGCAGCCTCCGAGCAGCACCAGCATGGCCAGGGTCCACGAGCGGGTGGACATGCCGCACCTCTCCAGCGCGCCTGGAGTTGGCGGCCGTTGTTTCCTGGACTACAGGGACACGCGGGCCTACGCGTCAAGCCTCCACGTAGGCAGGCCGCCCGAATCAAGGACTGGCGCCGGGCGCCTCGGGGGCCTCCGACTCCGGTGGCAGCACGTAGGGCTCCAGGGTGTCGCGGTACTCGCGCACCAGCGCCTCGGGCGCGTGCACCTTCCGGCCCGTGAGCATCGTCTGCAGCATCATCGCGTTGGCTATGCCCTTGCCCCGCACGTGGTTGTTGGTCACCACGTACACGTCGCTCACCCGCGGGTGCTCCGCTATCTGCTTCGTGCGCTCGGCCCAGGGCTTCAGCTCCCTGGCCGGGTACAGGTAGTCGTAGCGCTCCAGCGCGCTCGCCGTCTTGCGGAACCAGTTGTGGTAGTTGCGCCCGTGCACCCGCACGTAGCCCACCGACGACGTCACCTTCGCGCTCGGTCCAATCGAGTTCTGGAAGAGCGGCTGGTCGATGTTCACGAACCCCACGCCGCGCTCGGCCAGCTCCGCGAACACGTCCGGCACGTTCCACGACTCGTGCCGCACCTCCAGCACCAGCGGCCAGTCGGAGAACGTGGACACCAGCCCGTCCAGCCAGTCCCGGTTCTCCTCCGTGTTGCGGAACGACCAGGGGAACTGCATCAGCACCGCCCCCAGCTTCCCCGCCTCGTGGAGGGCATCCAACCCCTCGCGCGTCTGGCGCACGTCGTCGGCCGTCCACACCGCGTTCCGCTCGTGGGTGAAGCGCTTCCACAGCTTCGCGGTGAAGCGGAAGTCCCGGTTGAAGTCCGTGCGTTGCAGCCAGAGCTCCGCGTTGCGGCGGCTGATGGGCCCGTAGAAGCTGGTGTTCAGCTCCAGCGCGTCGAAGTACCCCGCCAGGAAGGCCAGTGGGTCGAACCCCTTGGGCTTCGGTTTCGGGTACACCACTCCCGCCCAGTCGTCGTAGCTCCACCCCGCGGGGCCGATGCGAATCACGCACACACCTCCGACGGAGGAGGATGGGGACGCTCCCGCCGCGCCGCAGCACACGCCCGCTCGGCCGCCCTCCCGGGTTGCCCCGGCGTGTAGCGCCTTCGACTCCAGGTATGCGTCCGAGGGCCTTCCGCAAAGGCTGCGCGCCCGCCGAGGGGTCTCCGCAAAGGCTGCATCCCCCCTCGGCGCCAACCCCCTGTATTCCCGTGGGCAGAGGCATTGGCGGGCGTTGGCGCTCCGTATGCAATGGAGAGTGGTCGTCACGACGGCTCCAACGGGGAGCCAATCACGAGGCACGAAGATGAAGCGAAACCTGCAGATCACCTTCCGTGGAATGAGCCCCAGCGATGCCCTCTCGGAGCACATCCGCGACAGCGCGGACAAGCTCGAGCAGTTCTTCGACGGCATCACCGGCTGCCACGTGGTGGTGGAAGAGCCGCACCGGCATCATCAGCAGGGCAAGCATTTCCACGTCCGCCTGGACCTGCACGTCCCCGGCAAGAACATCGTGGTCGACCGCGACCACGGCGAGAAGGTCTCGCACGAGGATGCCTACCAGGCCGTGAACGATGCCTTCGAGGCCGCCCGGCGTCAGCTGCAGCACTACGCCGAGGGTCTTCGCGCCCACCGTTGAAGTCCGTGAGGGGTGGCCCGGCAAGATGCCACCGCCCCGGACCTCTCCCTGAAGGAGGGGTCCCATGAGCGAGGGGGAGGGCTCCACCCGGAGCCTTCCCCCTTTTTTGGCTTCAGGGGTGTTCTTCGTCGGAGAGCGCCTGTAGGCCGCGCTGCCATCCAAGGCTACCTGTCAGAGAACGTCGGTGTGGCTCGTCTAGAGGACGGCGCCAGTGCGCCAGCATCCCCTACGCCTCCGCTGGACGGAGGCTGAGCACACCAGGCTTGGGTACCTCATGAAGCTGACGGTCTATCTCCTCCGCGATTCCATCACCGAGTTCGGGCAGGTCGTTCCGGAGCACCACCAAGCGAATGGCTATGTCCGGCTGCCGCTGGAGGAGGAGCTTCCCTTCCCCTGCGAGGCGTGGGTTCAGGCGAACAGGCCGAAGCCGCCGAGCTGGGTTCCGTGGCTGGCCTCGGCCTTCGACATGGAGGCACTCGACCTGAAGAACCAGTCCAACTCCTTCGTGCTTCTGCTGAAGGTGGACGGCCGGATCTTCGCGGTGACTTTCGGTTACGGCTCCAACGCCATTCCCCGCCCCAGCATCGAGCCGGACTTTGGTCTCAAGGTGACTCTCAACGAGGTGGATCCCCAAGCCCTGAACATGCTCGATACGCGGACCGTGGACCGGGTGAGCCGCCAGCGGCGGACCCACCTCAATGTGGGCCGGTCCGTGAACGAGTTCGACATCAGCACGGACATGGACTGGATCCGGATGGTGAGTGGCCGTCCCTTGTCCTCAGGTTTCGCCAGGAAGCTGGCGGGGTCGGATTCGCTCAAGATCTCCATGGACTGCGCCATCAAGGATCTCGGCAAGCATTGCCGCGCCTTGCTCAAGACCTACAAGAGCAAGACCTACAAGAAGCACTTCGGCTTCATCGATCACCTGCGTCCGCTCAAGGCCCAGGACCCTCTCCTCCCCGTGTTGGAGCTGAAGCTGGTGGAGCTCCTCGAGGCGCGCGACCACGAACTGGTCGCCATCGCCTATCCGGAGATTCCGGACGAGCGGCTGTCGAGTTGGCGGCTCTGGAAGGGCCGCAAGAAGGCGTTGTACGAGGACCTCGACATCGAGCGGGTCTACGACTTCCTGGATCGCCATCCCGAAGTTCCCGCCGACCCCAACAAGCTCCAGGTGCTCGGGCTCGACGAGGATGGTAACGAGCTCGTGTCCCAGGATCGGTTGCATCGCTACGTGGTGGCCCAGGTCGAGCACGAGGACGCGACCTACGTGCTGTCGCTCGGCCATTGGTTCCGTGTCGACAAGGACTACGTGGCCAACATCCGGAAGAAGGTGCGGCAGCTCCCGGATGTCACCGGCATCCTGGATCTCCCCAGATGGCAGAAGAGCATGAGGAAGGAGGAGGAGTACAACGAGCACACCGGCTCGATGAAGGAGTGGCTGGTGCTGGATCGCAAGATGATCCACGTCGAGGGCCGCGACGGGAAGGTCGAGGCCTGTGATCTGCTCAGCCGGGAGCGCGACTTCATCCACGTGAAGGACATGAAGGACTCGGCGACGTTGAGCCACCTCTTCGGCCAGGGCAGTGTTTCCGCGACGCTGTTCAGGTCGGTGCCCGCGTACGCGGAGGAGTTGAAGGCGCGCTACCAGGCGTTCTACGGGGGCAAGGTGGCCTTCGACGCGGTGAAGTCCCCTCCGCGGGTCGTCTACGCCATCGCCACGACCAAGGAGGGGGAGCTCGCGGACACGCTGTTCTTCTTCAGCCTCGTCAATCTTCTCCAGCACATCGCGCAGGTGCGGGTGGCCGGTTTTGACGTGGCTCTCTGCAAGATCGAGCGGGATGCCGCTTGACCGGTGTCCTTGCGACAGGCTTCAGGGGGGACCGTCGTACGTGGGGTCATCGCCCGGGACGGTGTTCTGGCCGCGGAGGTCGTAGGTGCACTCGAGCCGCGAGCCGTCCTCGAACCGGGCGTCGATCTTCCCCTCGAGGTGGTGGGCGTCCGCGAGCCTGACGCTGAACGTGCCCCCCACCACCCGGGGCGCGTCCGCGGGCGCCTGGATGTGCCAGATGGAGACCGCGCCGTCCTGGGGCGGCCGCTGGGTCCACTCCTCCTCGGACAGGCCGAGGGGAAGCTCCCGCGTGTCCTGCTCCGCGGGAAGTTTCACCTCGGTGATCAACCGCAGCGCGTTGTCTCCATAGAAGAGCTGGAGGCGCGCTGCCCGGACGTACGCGCCCTCGTTGTAGGGACTGAAAGTCGCCGGGACGATGACGAGCGAGCTGTCGCCGTCGAGCTCTCCCTGGATGCGGGTGCCGCCCACGGTGCCCTCACACGTTCCTTCGGGCCCGCACCCGGTGAGCAGCACGGCACCGAGGAAGAGACAAGGAATGAAGCGAACCATTCGGGCTCTCCCATGGGAAAGGGATTGTCTCGAGGCGCCCTCAGGGCAGTGACGGGTTGTCACAGGGGACGACTTCGACGGGACCCAGCACGGGGCCGCCATCGGGGTTCTCGCAGACGGCGCACACGCCCCCCCGGGGCCAGCGCTGCGTGGGCGAGCCATCACTGCTCATCACGGCCCCGGTGGAGAGGAGCCCGTCGAAGTCGGTGGCCAGCTCCAGCGTCGCGGTGGCGTTGTCGCGCAAGCCGCTCAGCACCAGCTTTCCGTCACGCTCCTCCCAGCGGCCCCGCGCATGGCCCATGGAGTCGCAGCCGCGCACCGACCAGCGCACCACGCCTCCCGGCTCGATGGACAGGTTGTAGGCATCCGCCTGTCCCTCCCAGTGGAACACCCCGGCGTAGCCCTGGGGCGGGGGCGTGTTGTCCCAGGGGAGCTTCCCGTCCCACGACTCCTCGCCACACCCCGGGCCCACCAGGAGCGCGGTGGCCACGAGACTCCAGAGCGCACGTGCATGCGACACGCTTCACCTTCCTTCCTCGAAGAAGCAGCGGCCTCGTGCCCAGCAATCCCCACGCCACCCGGACGCTCCGGTGTACGCCCCGGAAGACGCGGACTTGCCGTGGCTCCGGGTGGACACGCTCTCCGTCATTCGTGGGGGAGCCTCGGTTTTTCGTCGTTCCACTCACCTCGGGGTGGGGGGCGCCTGGGGCAGTACCCTCTTCACCGCGTCGAGCAGCGCCTGGAGGGAGAAGGGTTTGCGCAGGAAGCCCTGGACGGGCAGGCCCTTGAGCGCCTCGCGGCCGCACGAGGTCACGACGAGCACCGCGGTGGAAGGAGCGTCCCGCCGCAGCGTCTGGAGCACCGTCAGGCCGTCCACCAGGGGCAACATCAGGTCGAGCAGCACCAGGTCCAGTTGCTCGTGCGCGAGCGTGTCCAGGGCATCCATGCCGTTGTGGGCGGTGAGCACCTGGTGGCCCTCGCCCTCGAGGATGTCCTGGAGGGAGTCCGTGAGGACCTCTTCGTCCTCGACGATGAGGATCCGGCTCATTTGCGCCCTCCGGGTTTGCGCGAGCGCCGCTGGAGGGCAGGGGCCTTCTTCGCCTTGGAGGGCCCGGTGGGCGCGGACCTGGGAGGACTGGGAGACTCGGCGGGGAAGGCCGTCTCGTGCGCGGCGTGCTGCCGGTGGGTGGGCAGGCCGGTCAACATCCCTTCCAGGGCGGCATAGGCCTCCTGCACCTGGATGCCCTGGTGGGAGATGACGAACTCGCGCAGGAAGGGATCGTTGTCGCTGTCGCGCATCTTCAGGATGGACAGCAGGCGGCGCAGCCGGCCGTTGAGCTCGACGAAGCGCAGGAAGATGAGGTTGTCGAAGATGGCCTCCGCGCCCTTGATGGGGGAGTGGAGGTCCGGCCCGAAGAGGGTGTTGGTCTGCTCGGTGATGAGGGTGGTGATGTGCTTGTCGCGCAGCGCGTTGAGGAGCGCGGAGAGGAAGCGCGTGGTGCGCTCGGGATCGATGGCCTCCTTGGCGAAGGGCTCCAGCCCATCGATGAAGACGCGGCGGTATGGGTGCTGGGAGACCAGGTCCATCAGCTCCTGGACCATGGCGTCGGGGAGCGTCTCCACGGGCGCGCGCACCTCGAGGCGGATGAGCCCGCGCTCCACGTCGGGCGCCAGGTCGAGCCCCACGCTCTTCGTCTTGCGCAGCAGCGTCTCGCCGCTCTCCGCGAAGCCGAAGTAGAGGCCGGGCTCCCCGTTGCGGGCGCCCTCGGCGAGGAAGTGCAGGCCCAGCAGCGTCTTGCCACTGCCGGGGCTGCCGAGCAGCAGGGTGGAGGAGTAGGCGACCACGCCCCCCTGGCACATGGCATCCACGTTGGGGACGCCGAAGTGCAGGCGCACGCTCGAGTCGGGGATGACCTCGGGCGTCTTGCGGTACACCGCCTCCCAGCGCGGGTAGATGCTCACGCCGCGCTCGTTGATGAGGAAGGTGTGCCGGCCGGGGATGTTGTTGCTGCCGCGGAACTTGATGACCTCCAGGCCGCGGATGGCCTTGAGCCCGAGCAGCTCCGCGCTCAGCGAGAGGATGCCGTCGACCATGGCGTACTCGACATCCACGGCCTTGTTCATCTCGGTGCTCAGCAGCAGGGCGGTGCAGTCCGTCAGCCCGCAGAGCACCGACAGCCCCTGGAGGAACTCGCGCTGGTCGAGCACGGAGTTGGCGTGCTCGCGCACCAGGCTGAAGCCGTCGATCACCAGGACCTTGATGCGCTTCTCGCGCACCGTGCGCGTGAGCAGCTCCAGCAGCCCGTGCGGCCCCTTCTCCTTCAGCGCCGTGGTGCCGCTGAGGTAGAAGACGCGCGTGCCCACGAAGTCGGGCCGGAAGTACGCCAGCGAGCGCAGGTGCAGCATCATGCGCGCATGCGTCTCGGCGAGCAGGGTGACATAGAGGGCGCAGTCGCCGCGCTCGGCCACGGAGAAGCAGAACTGGTTGGCGAGGGTCGTCTTGCCGGTGCCGGGTGGGCCCGTGACGAGATAGGTGCCGCCGCGCAGCCAGCCGCCGGCGAGAATCTGGTCGAGGTAGGGCGTACCGCTGGAGATGCGGGGAACTTCCTCCTGGGGCGATTCCTGCTTCTCCTCGCTCCCTCCCATGAAGACGGCCTCCTTCGGAGTGCATGGCCTGAACCCAAGGGTGTGCATCTGGAGGTGGGGCCCGGCGTGAAGCGCTGCCTCGCCGCCTGCCCCGCTCACGGCCAGCCGTGCGGCGCTCCGCCATGCCGGGCGTCATCAAATCCCTCGCGGGCCCGGGGAGGTTGTGGAGGAGTGGAGACGAGGCTGGCCCATGAATGAGACGAGCGCCCAGGAGACGCAGGCCCAGGTGTGTCACCGCTGCTTGATGCGGCTGGAGACGAGCGCCGGAGGGGTGGACCTTCCGCGCCGCATCCGCGCCACGCTCGCCGCCCGGGGCGAGGCCGTGCGCGTGAGCCTCACCGGGTGCCTGGGCTGGTGCCCCGTGGGGCGCGTGAGTGTTCAACTGCGGCGCGACGGGCAGGTCTCGGAGGTGGTGTTGCTCGACCCGGAGAGGGATGGCGCGGAGTTGATCGCGCACCTTTCTTGCCCATCAGCGGAAACGCCGTAGTCCGGGTGTCCAGGGGTTTTCGCCTGTGAGTGATTTGGCTGCGTCAGGCGCAGAACTTTCTCATGGGGCAATCGCTCGGAAGTGAAAGAAGACACTCGTACCGCGGGGCGTGAATCCTGGCTGGGGTCTCGGACGTCCTTAGGTTGAGCCACAAGCTGCCCCAACGTCGGGACAGCGGGGGCTGGTAGGAGGGCGTGTGGACGGGAACCATTCGAACATCGAGGGCAATCATCTTTCTCGTGCGGGCGGTGGGGTGCAGCCTCCGCGGCTCTCCCCCCTCTCCGAGGAGGCACCCGCGAGCGTCCAGTCGGCCCTGCGCGAGGTACGCCCGGATGATCTGGACGCCATCTTCGACGGCGCGCTCTTCGGGCCGCCGGCGCTGGAGGTGTCCCCCGAGGTGTCCGCCGCTGGCGTGGAGGTACCCACCCCCGTGCCCGTGGGGGCCGTGGACTGGTACGTGGAGCGGCATGCGCAGCCCGCGGGCCCGTTCCGCCTCGAGCGGCTGCGCGAGCTGTGGCACCAGGGCGAGCTCAACCCCGACACCCTCTTCTGGTGCGAGGCGTGGAGCTCCTGGCGGGCGCTGTCCCGCGTCCCCGAGCTCGTGGCCGCGCTGACCATCTCGGGGCTGCCCACGGTGGCCGCGGACGCGAGTGTCTCCACCGCGCCGGCCCGTCCCAAGGAAGTCGACTCCGGCAAGAAGGTGGTCTCCGCGCTGCACTCGCTCGTCGAGGAGGAGGTGGTGTGGCTGCGGAAGATGAAGGAGGACAAGGAGCAGGAGAAGGAGGAGGAGGCGCGCGCTGCGATGCTCGAGGTGCCGATCGCTCCCGTCGTGCCTCCCGCTCCGGTTCCCGCCCCCGTGCCGGTCCTGCAGCCGGTGGTGGCGCCGGTTCCGGTGCAGGGGACTCCGGTCGCGCCGTATCCGGGGTTCGTTGCGCCCGTGGCTCCGCCCGTCATTCCCGGCATGATGGCCGCGCCGCCCGCGCCCGAGGCGCCCGCGCCCGCTCAGCGGGGGAAGGCGCTGCTGGCCGGGGTGCTCATCGGCTCGGCGGCCGTGGGCCTCGTCGCGGGAGGGCTGCTCCTGCTGTCCCAGTCCCGCGGCGCTGCGGAGCCGGTGTCCCCGCGGCCCGTCGTCTCCACTGAGACGGCTCCGCGTCAGGAGGCACCCGCCGTGGTCCAGCCCGCCGCGCCCGCGCCTGTCGCCGTGGCGCCTCCGGTCGTGTCGGCTCCGGTGACTCCGGCTCCGGCGGCCCAGGCTCCGGCGCCCCAGGCTCCCGCCGCGGCTCCGGTGGCGGTGGCGCCGGTGACGCCGGCCCCGGTGAAGCCCGCGGCGCCCGCCGTGACGCCCGCGCCCGAGAAGCCGGTGACGAAGACCGTTGCCCCCGTGGTGGTGCCCGAGAAGCCGAAGCCCGTCGTGGCCCCGGCCGTCTCGCTGGAGCCGAAGGCGGGCGTTGGCAAGCGGGTGCCGGAGGAGCGTGTCCCGGCGGCGCCCACGTCCGCGCGCAAGGCGGCGAATGATCCGCTCAACTTCGATGACGCGCTCGACAAGAAGTTCGAGGAGGAGCTCGGCTTGTCGGAGGGCGCGCCGAAGTTCAAGGCGGAGGATCCGCGCTCCAAGCGCCACGTCTATATCCCGCCCGAGCCGGGCAAGGAGCTGCCGGAGAGCCTCTCCACCTCGGACGTGGTGCAGGTGGTGGGCTCGCACAAGGACGCCATCCTCGCCTGCATCCAGACGCACTCGCCTGCGCGGATGTCGGACTCGGGCAAGGACCGGTTCGTGGTGCGCTGGCGGGTGCTGCCGACGGGTGACGCCGTCGAGGCCCTCATGGAGACGGAGGCCCTCAAGGGCACGCCGTTCGCCCGCTGCATCGAGGGCCAGGTGCGCTCGTGGAAGTTCCCGCAGCACCGGGTGCAGAGCCGCGAGCCCGTGCGCTTCCCGTTCACCTACTGAGCGGGTTCAGCGCGTGGCGAGCCGGGCGGCCTTGAGCAGCGCCTCCACCATGGGGACGCTGCTCGCCTTGCCCGTGCCGGCCAGGCTGTACGCCGTGCCATGGTCTGGCGACGTGCGCGGCACCGGCAGCCCGAGCGTCACGTTCACCGTGCGCTCGAAGTCCAGCGCCTTGGCCGGGATGAGGCCCTGGTCGTGGTACATGGCCAGCACCGCGTCGTACGGGAAGTGCTCCACCTGGGCGAACAGCCCGTCCGCCGCCAGCGGCCCGTGTGCGTCCACCCGTAGCTTGCGTGCCTGCTTGATGGCCGGCGTGAGGACATCCACCTCCTCGCGCCCCAGCAGCCCGCCTTCGCCCGCGTGTGGGTTGAAGCTCAGCACACCGATTCGAGGCGCCCGGCCCACCACCGGCTTCAGGCTCCGCGACAGCAGCTGCAGCTGGCCCACCAGCCGCTCCACCGTCAGCATCCGGGAGACCTCCACCAGCGGCACGTGGTTCGTCGCCAGCGCCACCCGCACCCGCGGGCCGTCCATGAGCATCATCACCTCACGGCCGAACGCCTCCGCGAGCACCTCCGTGTGCCCCATGAAGGGGATGCCCGCCCGGGAGATCTGCTCCTTGGACACCGGCGCCGTGCACAGCGCGTCCACCTTCCCGGCGCGCGCCGCCTCGATGGCCGCCTGGATGTAGCCGTACTGCGCCCGGCCCCCCGCCCGCGTCGGCTTGCCCGGGACGCGGTCCTTCCCGGCCAGCTCCGTCACCACGCAGACCGTGGGCTTCGTGACGCGCCCGAGGGTCTCGGGCGTGGCCCGGGTGTACTTCGCGAAGGCCGGGAAGCGCTCCAGCGTCGGCCCGTCTCCGAAGACGACGGGCAGCAGCGCCCGGCGCACCTTGGGCGAGGAGAGGGCGTCGGCCGTGACTTCCGGGCCGATCCCGGAGACGTCTCCCAGAGAGATGCCTACGACGGGACGCTCGTTCACGCGGGGCTCAGATCTTCACTTCGACGGAGGCCTTCTGCCGCAGCTCCTGCACGTACTGCTCGACGAACTTCTCCGTCTTCTGCAGCTTCAGCCGGTTCTCCAGCTCGGCCTTCACCTGCTCGAAGGGGGCCACGTCCACCGCGCGCCGCTCCTCCACCTTCAGCACGTGCCAGCCGAACTGCGTGCGCACCGGCTCGCTCACCTCGCCCTCCTTGAGCGCGAAGGCCACCCGCTCGAAGGCCGGCACCATCACCCCGCGCCGGAAGAAGCCCAGGTCTCCACCGTCCGAGGCGCTCGGGCCCTCGCTCTTCTTCTTCGCCAGCTCCGCGAAGTCCACGCCCGGCTTGCGCGCCTCCTCCGCCAGCGCCAGCGCCTTCTTGCGCGCCGCCTCCACCTGCTCCGGCGTCGCCTTCGCGTCCACCTGCACCAGGATGTGGCGCGCGTGCACCTCGGCGTCCCCGGACTCCAGCTTCGTGTACTGCGTGTACGCCGCCTTCAGGTCCTCCTCGGACACCTTCACCTTCGGCGTCACCTTCATCTGCACCAGCTTCATGCGCGACATCTGGTTGCGCAGGAACTCCTTGTACGTCTTCACCGTGAAGCCCTCGCCCGACAGCAGGCGCTCGAACTGCTCCTCGTCCGTGACGTTGTTCTGCCGCCTCACGTCCGCCACCGCCGCGTCCAGCTCCGCGTCCGTCACCCCGAGGCCCAGCTCGCGGATCTGCTCCTCCATCAGCTTCTCGCCGATGAGGATGTCCAGCGACGACTTGAGCACCTTCGCCCGCTGCTCGGCCCGCTTCGCCGGGTCCACGCCGTTCAGCCGCGCCAGCTCCGGCGCCGCGCGCTTCTCCACCTCGGACAGCGCGATGACGTCCCGGTTCACCACCGCCGCCACCCGGTCCACCAGCTCCGCCCGCGCCACCGCGCCGCTCAAGAGCAGCGCCGCCACCATCGTCCCCATCAGCTTCTTCATGTGCGTTCTCTTTTCGTTTCCGTGTCGATGGGACGGCTGCTCACTGCTTCGCCGCCGCCTGCGTGGCGGGCCGTCCGCGGATGGACTGGAGCGTGGCCTCGTTCACCCAGACCTGGGCCTTGGTCCTCAGCTCCTTCTCGTACGTCTCCTGCGCCTCCGCCCGCCGCTGCGCCAGCAGCTTCGTCTCCACCTGCTCCCGCACTTCCGTGAACTCCAGCTTGCGCCCCGACTTCTTCTCCAGCACGCGGAACAGGTGGTAGCCGTACTCCGTCTCCACCACGTCCGACACCTGGCCCGGCGACAGGTAGAACACCACCTGATCGAAGGCCGGCGGCATCTGCCCGCGCGGGAAGAAGCCCAGGTCCCCGCCCACCTTGGCGTCCGCGCTCAGCGAGTACTTGCGCGCCAGGTCCGCGAACTTCTTGCCCGACTTGAGCTGCGCCTGCACCTTGCGCGCGTCGTCGATGCCCTTCACGACGATTTGAGCGGCGCGCACCTGCTCGGGCTCGGAGAACTCCGTCTCGTGCGCCGCGTAGTACGCGCGCAGCTCCTCCTCCGTCACCGCCACGCGCGTGTACACGTGGTTGGTGAAGAGCTTCTCGATGGTGAGCCGCGCCGCCTCGCGCGCCTTGAGCTCCGCCATGGACAGCTGCCCCTGGGCGAGCACCTCGTTGAAGTTGCCCGCCGGGTAGTCGCTCGACAGCCGCAGCACACCCCGGTCCACCTCCTCGGGGCTCACGGTGACGTTGTGCGTGCGGGCCTCCTGCAGCAGCACCATGCGGGAGATGAGCGTCTCCAGCAGCGCGCGCTTGTAGGGCTCCACGTCCTCGGGGGTGTGCTGGCCGGACTCGTTGGCCGAGGAGGCGAGCTCCCGCCCCAGCTCGTGCTCGAAGTCGGCGCGCGAGAGCACCTCGCCATTCACCGTGGCCACCACGTTGGCGTCCGGATCCTCCTTGTCCTTCTTGTTGCAGCCGGCCAGCCCCACGGCGAGCGCCAGGGCGGCGAGCAGCGGGGTGGCGCGGACGAAGGCCTGCGGCATGCGAGTGCTCCTCGGGGAGATCATGGGCGCTCCAGGGAAACGGAAGGCGGGGGCGCGGAAGGGGTGGGGGCGGGAATGGTGCCGGGGGGCGGGCCGCTCGGGGGCCGCATGGGGGTGCTCACGTCCACGTGCACGCGCGAGAGCGTCGCCGCGTCCACGCTGAAGCCGGCGCGCTGCTCCAGCCCGGCGAGCAGCTCCGCCCAGGCCCGGGTGCGCTTCTCCTGGGCGAGGCGGTTGGAGATCTGCTCGCGCACGTCCTCGAGCGTCAGGTTCAACGCCGCCTGGTGGCCGGTGAGCTGCAACACGTGCAGTCCCGCCTCGGTGCGCACCACGCCGCTGAGCGCGCCCGGGCCGCTGGCCACCAGGCCCCGCGCGGCCTCCGCCACCTCCGGCCCGAAGTCCCGGCCCAGCTCCTCGAGCGAGCGGTAGCGCAAGTCTCCATCCAGGGGCTGCGTGCGGGGCTCCTCGCTGTGCGCGCGGGCCAGCCGGCCAAAGGCGGTGAAGTCCTTGGGGGGCAGTGCCTTCGCCTCGGCGAGCAGCTTCTCCGCCTTCACGCGCGCCGCCTCGCCGCGGGCCGCGTCCGCCTTGGGGGCCGCGAGGAAGACGTGCGAGAGCCGCACCTGCTCCGGCCGCACGTAGTCCTCCTGGTGGCTGTCGTACCAGGCGGCCACCTCCGCGTCGGAGACGGGGGGCCTGGCCTCGTCCAGCTGCGAGCGCATCAGCCGGGACACCAGCGCGCGCTTGGTGCTGGCCACCACCTCGGGGTCGTCGTGCAGCCCGCGGGCAATCGCCTCCTGCACCAGCAGCTCGAAGCGGGCCACGCCCTCCACGTACTCGCGCTTCTGCTCCAACGTCTGGTAGCGCTCGCGCAGCGCGGGGCTCATCTCCTCCAGGCGCTGCTTCAGCTCCTCGGCCGACACCCCGTCCGCCTTCCAGGCGGCCACCGGCGTCTTCACCGGCTCGCGGGTGTGGCGGAAGTCCACCACGGCATGGCCCGGTGCGGGGCCGCGCTCGCAGCCCACGAGGGCCAGCAGGGCGAGGGACAGGAAGCGGGAGACAGGAGACATAGAGTGCGGGCCCGTGGGGTAGCACGCCGGGGGGGAGCGGACAACCGGACGTCCCCCCGGGGCCTTCCTACGCCCGGGTCGCGTGCGCGGACAGGAACGCCTCCACCAGCGGGAAGATTTCGTCCGGTGCCCGACGCCCCAGCACCAGGTCCGCATGCCCGTAGTCCTCGGCGAAGCCATGGCCGCGCCCGGCCACCACCAGCTTCACCGGCCCGCCGAGGTGCTCCTGCGCCCGCGCCACGGCGAGCGGGGGGGCGAGCAGGTCCTTGCTTCCCGCCACCAGCATCACCGGCAGCTTCACCCCGGCCAGCGGCTTGCGGTAGCAGGTGCCATCCGTCATGCAGAAGGAGTCGGTGGCAATCCAGTGGGCGAACTGGCGCACCACGCCGCCGTAGATGTCCGCGGGCACGTTGGCCAGGGCCTTGCGCACCACGTCCGGCTCCATGTTGGAGGCCAACATCATGTAGCGGCTGAGGGGCCCCGGGGGCGCGCCGAACAGGGCGATGCCCGTAATCCGCCGGGTGGGAATCATCTTCAGCCGCAGCAGGGGCTCTATCCGCTGCATGAACGTCTTGAGGCCCGGCTGCACCGCGAAGGTGAAGGGGCTGCCAATGGCCACCGCGGCCCGCACCGGCGCTTGCGGGTTCCGGGCCAGATGGCCATAGAGGGTGAGCCCACCCTTGGAATGGCCCACCCAGAGCACTTCCTTCGCCCCGGTGGACAGCACGGTGCGCAGCGCGGTGCGCACGTCGTGCTCGGCCTGGTCGTCGAAGGAGGCGTCCCCACACGGGCCCGCCAGCCCCCGGCCGCGCAGCTCCATCACCCACGTCTCGTAGCCCGCCCGGGCCAGGTAGCGCGCCAGGCTGTAGTGCTCGTCGAAGTCCATGTGGAACCGGTTGGCCCCCAGTCCATGGCAGAGGATGACCGGCTCGGCGTACCGGCGCATCTCCCGGGCGTGGTAGCGCCCCAGGGCGATGGCCGCCCCATCATCGGTGGGCACGCGGTACAGCTCGTCCGGCTTGAAGGGCAGCGTGAGCAATCCTTCTCCGTCGCGATTTACCGCCCGGGAGAAAATATCTGCCATCCTCGTCAGCCTGGGCCCGTTTCGATTCGTCACGACTGGAATCTAATGCCCTGCGGGACGGATGCCGTGTTGAAAAACCGGCGCACCCACATGTCGGCAGACCGGTTGCAATGCTCCACCCTCGTTCAAGCCGGGAGGCGAGTGGATGCGGCAAAAGCCGACTCTTGTGGAAAGGTTGTCCTCGATCGAAGTCACCCTGGTACCCACGGACACTCTCTTGCGGGCCCTGCGAGTGATGGAGCGGTGCGGTGCTTCCCTGCTTCCGGTGGTGGGGGAGGCGGGAGGGTTGGTGGGGCTGGTGAGCCGGGCCCACATCCTGTCCGCGTGGAAGGTGGATCCGCTGCTGCCGGTGGCGCTGGTGATGGCGGCCTACGAGGGGCGGCCCCGGCGGGGCGGTAACCCGGCGTCCTGGTGAGCAGCCGGGCAGGCGAAGAGCGGGGCCGGACGGACGCGGGCGTGCGCTATGCTGCCGCCCCGCCGTGCCGGACACCTGGACCGTCTACATGGTGCGCTGCCGGGACGGGACGCTCTACACCGGTGCCACCAACAACCTCGAACGCCGCGTGGCCACCCACAACCGGGGCCGCGGTGCCGCCTACACCCGTGCCCGCCTGCCGGTGACGCTCGTCTGGAGCGAGCCGGCCGCCGACCGCGGCGCCGCCTTGCGCCGCGAGGCCGCCCTCAAGCGCCTCTCACGGGCCGAGAAACTCCGCCTGGTGGGCCGGGTGCGCCGCTGACCCAGGCTGGGTTCCGTTTGACCCCATTTTGTGCGACTGTTCTGCGCAGAACTCTCCATTCTCTTGGAATCCTGGGAGACCGGCACGGACATGGCGCAGCAGGACGCAGGAGCACCCCGGCAGGCCGCGGGGGACAAGGCGCACGGCGAGGAGCTGGTGCTGCGCGATGAGCAGCGCCTTCTCTACTTGCTGGCGCTCACGTGCCTGCCGTTCTGGGTGGTGGACTCGCTGTCGGTGATGAGGCCGGCGTGGGACACGCTGGCGCTGCGGCTGGGGTGGGCGGGGCTGACGGGGGCGATGGGCTGGTCGCTGCGGTGGCTCGGGCCATCGCGCCGCAGGGGGGTACGGACGGTGGCGGGCGTGGTGGTGCCCAACGTCTTCCTGGGGCTGGTGGTGTACCGGTTGGGAGGGGTGGGCAGTCCGCTCTTCAGCTGGTTCTTCGTGATGCCGCTGATGACGCTCACGGTGTCGCGGGGCGAGCTGTGGCAGGGGCTGCTGAGCACGCTGTTGCCGCTGGTGTCGGCGGGCACGGTGATGAGGCTGGAGGGGATGGCGCCGGGGCCGATGGTGACGCGGTTGCTGCTGCTGCTGGGGGCCGGGGCGGTGGGGATGCAGATGAGCGCCTTCTACCGGAAGCTGCGGCAGGCGCGGGCGCGGGCGGAGGACGAGCAGCGGGCGGTGCAGGAGGCGCTGGAGGCGTCCCAGGCGCGGGCGCTGCAGGCCGAGCGGCTGGCGCAGGTGGGGCGGCTGGCGGCGGGCGTGGCGCACGAGGTGAAGAACCCGCTGGCGTATGTGCAGGCCAACCTGCGCTTCCTCTTGGAGGAGTGGCGGCAACCGGCGACGGGCGCGGATGACACCGAGTACACCGAGGCCCTGCAGGAGACGATGCAGGGGGTGGAGCGCATCCATCAAATCGTGAAGGACCTGACGGCGCTGTCGCGGGCGGAGGAGACGGTGGCGGGGGTGGGGCGGTGCGAGCTGGTGCCGGTCATCGACGCGAGTGTGAGGCTGGCGTCGGTGCGGCTGAAGTCGCTGGTGAGGCTGGCGGTGGAGGTGCCGCCGGAGGCGGTGGCGAAGGCGGAGCCGAGGCGGCTGGGGCAGGTGCTGCTCAACCTGCTGCTGAACGCGGCGGACGCCATCGAGGACGCGAAGGTGCAGGACGGGCGGGTGGCGGTGCGGGCGGAGGTGGAGGGGGAGCGGGTGCGGGTGATGGTGGAGGACAACGGCCCGGGGATTTCAGCGGAGAACCTGCCGAGGCTCTTCACGACGTTCTTCACGACGAAGGCGCCGGGGAAGGGGACGGGACTGGGGTTGGCGCTGTCGAGGCAGTACGTGGAGTCGTTCGGCGGCACGCTGCGCGCGGAGAACCGCCCCGAGGGCGGCGCGCGTTTCATCGTGGAACTGCCGGTGGCCTGAGCCGCTCGAGGGAAGTGAGCGAAGACACCCCCTCTCCCCTCGGGAGAGGGTCAGGGTGAGGGTATCCGAGCCCGTTCTTCAACCTGTTGCCCACAGTGGGGGCAGGGGGCTCAACCCGGGTTCACCCGATACCCTCACCCCGTCCCTCTCCCGGAGGGCGAGGGGAAATGGCCGCGGTTGTCTGGAAATGGCCGCGGTTGTCTGAAGGGGATTCGCCGCCGTGGATGTGGCTCAGACGGCGGGACCGGGCTGGGCCGGAGGGGTGGTAGGTGGCTGCTGCATCCGCTTCTGCTTCTTCGAGCGCGACACCACGAAGACGATGCCCAGGATGAGGAAGCTGCCCGCTCCGATGAGCGTGCCGTACACCTGGTAGCGCAGCAGGTCCGCGGTGATGCCCTGGATGACCTTGGGCAGGTCGCACATCGTCTGCGCCCCGAGCGGTGCCGTGTTGTACCACTCGAGGAACCGGGGGCCGATGTACGAGGCCGTGGCCAGCCCCAGGAAGGCTCCCAAGAGGATGAAGGTGAGCAGCGTCTTCAGTGTGGCCATCGTCCGGGCACCTCGGTGAGGAGACGTGGGAGCGTCCTTTAGCACGCAATCCACGCTCGGTGGCCACGTCCGGGCGGCAGCCGTGTTATCTGAGGGCCGTGCCGCTCCTCCCTCTCGCCGCCGTGTTCGGCGCCATCACGCTCGTCTGCGCCGCCTTCCTGCTCGTCCACGCGTTCCGCCGCAGCCTGGGGACCGGGATGATGGTGCTCCTGGTGCCCTTCTACGTGCTCGTCTACGCCTTCAGTCAGTTCGAGCACCCGCGCAAGAACCTCATCATCGTGGGCTTCTTCGGCTGCAGCGTGCTCGCCGCCGTCTTCCTCGGCCTGGGCGCCCACGCGTTGGACCTGGCGATGATTCGCCCGCCCCCGCCTCCCATCTTCTGACCCGGTGCGAGGCGAGCCCGTGGCCTCCGCGCCAGACCAGCCCGCCTTCACCAGCCCCCGCTGCCCCACGCACCAGCGGGCCGCGGTCGCCACCTGTGTCCGCTGTGGCACCTTCCTGTGCGGCGAGTGCACCGAGCTGCTCGGCGAGGCCGCCTGCTGCGCCTCCTGCATCACCTTCGTCCGGAAGCACGGCGCCGCCTCGCTGGCCCTCAAGTTGACGCTCGGCCTAGGCCTCATCGCCCTCGCCACCGTGCCCCTGGCCCTGCTCCTGCCGATGAACGTGGTGGTCGACATGGGCCGCGCCACCATCGTCCTCCCCCTGCTGCGGCGCCTGCCCGTGCTCAATGGCCTCGCCGCCGGGCTCGGCTTCTGGCTGTCCTCCCGCGAGCTGCGCCGCCTGGAGCGCGTGGACGTCCCCTCGCCCGCGCGCACGTGGGCCCGGTGGACGCGCGGGCTCTCCTGGCTCAACCTCGCCTGCGTCCTGCTCCAGGTCTTCCTCGTGCTCCGGCTCGTGCTGGGCTTCTTCGCCTCCAGCGCGCGCTGAGGCGGCCCGTCCTCACACGCCGCGCTCGTTCGGTTCCCAGATGTACTTGTGCATCTGCAGCTGGAAGCGCACCGGCAGCCGGTCCGCGATGATCCACTCGGCCAGCTCCTTCGTCGTCAGCTTGCCGTAGATGGTGGAGAAGAGCAGCCCGTACGGCTTCTCCAGCAGCCGGTGCTCGGCGATGAGCTGCTTGGACCACTCATAGTCCTCGCGGCTGCCGATGACGAACTTGAGCTCGTCGTTGGCGTTCATCGACGTGAGGTTGCGGTAGTCGTTGCGGTCGCACTCGCCCGAGGACGGCGTCTTCATGTCCACGATTTTGTGGACCGCTGGAGGCACCAGCCGCACGTCGATGGCGCCACTCGTCTCCAGCAGCACGGTGAGGCCGGAGGCCAGCAACTCCTCCATGAGCGGGTACACGCCGGGCTGGAGCAGGGGCTCGCCTCCCGTCACCTCCACGCGGGGCGCGCCGAGCTCCTTCACCTTGGCCACCACCTCCGGAATCTTCATGCGCGTGCCGCCGTGGAAGGCGAACTCGCTGTCGCAGTAGGAGCAGCGCAGGTGGCAGCCGGTGAGCCGCACGAAGGAGCACAGCAGCCCCGCGTGCGAGGACTCGCCCTGCACCGAGAGATAGAACTCCTTGACCACCACCGAGTCAGCGGTGGGAACACGACGGGGCTCGATATGGGGGCGCGCGACGGGCATGGAGGATCCGGGGGGCCTCGCTTCAATCCCACCCGGGCGGTGGATGCAAGCGGAGAGACCTGCCAGGGCCTCAACCACTCGACGTCTCCGGGGATTTCCAGGCGCCTCCCCTCCCGGCGAGAGGGCGAGCCCCCGGAGCGCGGGTCTCAGGCCGGAGTGGTGCGAGCCTTCACCTCGGCGATGAAGGTGTCGATGAGCCGCCGGGCGATGCTCAGGCGCGGGGGGAGCTGCGGGAGGGTGTCGGGGGTGAACCAGCCCGCCTCGGCGATCTCCTGGCCGTCCACCTGGATCTCTCCGCCCGCGTACTCGGCGGTGAAGCCCAGCATGAGCGAGCGGCCGAAGGGCCACGGCTGGCTGCCGAAGTAGCGGAGGTTCTTCAGGTCCACGCCCACCTCCTCCTTCACCTCGCGCACCACCGTCTCCTCGAGCGACTCGCCGACGTCGACGAAGCCGGCCAGGGTGCTGAAGAAGGCCCCGGGGAAGTTGGCGTTGCGCGCGAGCAGCATGGAGTCGCCGCGGGTGATGAGCACGATGACGGCGGGGGAGATGCGCGGGTAGTAGGGCGTGCGGCAGGCGGGGCAGCGGCGCGAGCGCTCGCCGGGGACGAGCACCGTGGGCTGGCCATCGCGCCCGCAGAAGCGGTGGGTGGCGTCCCACTCGGCGATGGCGAGCGCCCGCCCGGCGACACCGAAGAGGGCCTCGTCCACGTGGTTGTAGAGGCCGCGCGCGGGGATGAGCTTCATGCCCTCGGGAGGGGAGATGTCCTTGGGGAAGGCGGCGGCGTAGCAGTCCACGTCCCCGAGGGTGCCGAGGAAGTGCGCCCCCGTGGCGAGTTCGGGCAGCTCCGCACAGGTGGGGATGCGCACGGCGTTGTCGCGCTCGGCTACGAGGAGCTCCAGGCCGTGCGCGGCGAAGAGCAGGGCGCTGTCGCGCGGGCGCGCGGGGACTTCGTGTCCGGGGATGAATCGGGGCTGGCTCACGGGCGGCACCTTAGCGGGACGCGGGCCCCAGGGGCAGGGACTCGTCCCCGGGACCGTCCCCTCCCGGAGGTGGCTGGTGTATGCGCCAGCAGGTGCTAGGAAAAGAGGGATGATGCGTCCCTCGCTCCTGACGGCCCTTCTCTGTGTCTCCGTTGGCTGTGTCCACGCTCCCACCGTGCCCGTGCGCCACGTGGTGGGTAGCGCCGAGGCCCCCACCTTCCGCATCTCCCAGGGCAAGGGCACCGCCATCCTGCTCGTCAACGAGGAGACCGGGGCCCGCGCCGCCTCGCTGGGCGTGCTGGAGCTCCAGGCGGGGGCCGGAGTGCCCGAGCACATCCACGCGGACAGCGTGGAGATGCTCTACGTGGAGGAGGGCGGGGCGGAGATGACCATCGAGGGCCAGAAGATGCCCGTGAAGCAGGGCGATGCCGTCTACATCCCCGCGGGGACCCGCCACTCGGCGCTCATTCCCGAGGGCGCTCCGCGCTTCCGCGCCGTGCAGGTGTACGTGGGCCCCGGCCCCGAGGCCCGCTTCCGCCAGGGCGAGCCCGTGAAGCCCGCTGCCTCTTCACCGTAACCTCCCCTCGCCCCCCGGGAGAGGGTCAGGGTGAGGGTTCCCGAGTCTGTTTTTCAACCCGTGGCCCTCGGTGTGGACACGAGGTTCAACCCGGGGCCCGTGGCACCCTCACCCCGTCCCTCTCCCGTGAGGAGAGGGGAATTTGGCTCAGTGAGCAGGAGCCGCGGGCTCGCGGAACCGCCGGTGGTACAGCTCCGCGTACAGGCCGTTGTGCGCCATCAGCTCTTCGTGCGTGCCGCGCTCCTTGATGCGCCCCGCGTCGATGACGAGGATGAGGTCCGCGCTCCGGATGGTGCTGAGCCGGTGCGCGATGACCACGCTCGTCCTTCCCGCCAGCAGCGTGGAGAGCGCGCGCTGGATGAGCGCCTCCGTCCTCGTGTCGATGTTCGCCGTCGCCTCGTCGAGGATGAGCACGCGCGGCTCGGCGATGACCGCCCGAGCGAACGCGAGCAACTGCCGCTGTCCCTGGCTCAGCGTCGCGCCTCCCTCCCCGAGCACCGAGTCGTACCCCTTCGGCAGTGCGGCGATGAACTCGTGCGCATGCACCGCGCGAGCGGCCTGCTCTATCTCCTCGCGGCTCGCCTCCGGCCGGCCGTAGCCGATGTTCTCCGCGATGGTGCCGGAGAACAGGAAGGGCTCCTGAATCACCGTCGCCATCTGCCGGCGCAGGCTCGCCCGCCTCACGCGCTTGACGTCCTCCCCATCCAGCCGCACCACCCCCTCCGTCGAGTCGTAGAAGCGGGGGATGAGGTTGGCCACCGTCGTCTTCCCCGCGCCCGTGCGGCCCACCAGCGCCACCGTCTGCCCGGGCGCCACCTCGAAGCTCACGTCCTGCAGCACCGGGTGCCCGGCGTCGTAGGCGAACGACACCTTCTCGAACGTGATGCGCCCCTGGGCCCGTCCCAGCTCCAGCGCGTCCGGGGCATCGGCGGGCTCGCGCTGCTCGTCCAGGATGGAGTAGATGCGCTCGGCGCCCGCGAGCGCCGACTGCATCAGCGTGTACGTCGAGGCCGCGAGCTGCACCGGCCGGAAGAACTGCTGCGCGTAGATGAGGAACGCCGCGAGCAGGCCCACGCTCAACTGCCCCTGGAGCACCAGGTGGCCGCCGTAGCCGATGACGAGCGCCGTGGAGAGCGTGGCGAGCACGTCGATGGCGGGGGAGAACGCGGAGGTGATGCCCACCGCGGACACGTTGGCGTCGCGGTTGGCGGCGTTCCGGCCCCGGAAGCGGCGGATGTTCTCGTCCGTGCGGTTGAAGGCCTGCGCCTGCCGGACGCCGACCAGCTCCTCCTGCAGCTCCGCCGTCACGTTGCCCACCGTCTGCCGCGTCTTGCGGTAGGCCTTCCGGGCCCGGGCGGCGAAGAACCACGTGGTGAGCAGCATCGCCGGAATGAGGGTGAAGCACGCCAGCGCCAGGCGCACGTTGAGCGCCAGCATCGCCACCATCACGCCCACCAGCCCCAGCATCGCGCCCAGCAGCTGCGTCAGCCCCTGCGAGAAGAACTGGTTGAGCGTGTCCACGTCACTGAGCAGCCGGCTCATCAAATCCCCGATGGGCCGCTTGTCGAAGTACGAGAGCGGCAGCGCCTGGAGCTGCTCGAAGAGCCGGGTGCGCAGCGAGGCGAGCACGTGCTGTCCGGACGCGCCTACGCGCCGCGTCTGGGCCCGCGAGGCCACCGCGCCCCCGAGATAGACGGCGAACAGCAGCAGCAGGGTGCGCAGCAGGCTCGTCGCATCCTCGCTGCCGATGTCGTGGTCGATGGCGCGGCTCACCAGATACGGGCCGATGGCCTGCGCCAGTGCGCTCACGAGGACCAACGCCAGCGCCACGAGCAGCGTGCCACGGTGGGGCCGCAGCTCGCTCACCAGCCGGCGCGCCACCGCGCCACGGTTGGCGGCGCGCTGGACTTCCACCTCCGCCATCGACTCGAGACTTCCGGGCCTCCTCATGCCGCCTCCGGGGTGCTGGCCTGCAGTTGCGAGCCGAGGATCTCGTTGTAGAGCGGACTCGAGGCGAGCAGCTGCTCATGGGTTCCCTGCGCCACCACTCGCCCCTCGTCGAGCACGAGGATGAGGTCCGCGTCGCGCACCGTGCTGATGCGCTGGGCGATGACGAGCGCGGTGCGGTGCGCGCCGCGCATCAGCCGGTCGAGCGCGTCCTGGATGGCGGCCTCCGTTCCGGCGTCCACCGCCGAGGTGCTGTCGTCGAGGATGAGCAGGCGCGGATCCGTGAGCAGGGCCCGGGCGATCGCCAACCGCTGGCGCTGCCCGCCCGAAAGCCCCACGCCCCGCTCGCCCACCACCGTGTCGTAGCCCTTCGGCAGCCCGGCGATGAACTCCGCCGCCTGCGCCGCCTCGGCCGCCGCGTGAACCTGCTCCTGGGTCGCCTCCGGGCGGCCGTAGGCGATGTTCTCGCGCACCGTCCCCGAGAAGAGCAGGGCGTCCTGCAGCACCACGCCGATCTGCGAGCGCAGGCTGGAGAGCGTCACCTCGCGCACGTCGTGCCCGTCCAGCAGCACCGTGCCTCCCGTCACGTCGTAGAAGCGCGGAATGAGGTTGATGATGGTGCTCTTGCCGGAGCCCGTCGTCCCCAGGATGGCCACGAGCTGCCCCGGCTCGGCCACGAAGCTCACCCCCCGGAGGATCTCTCGCTCGCTGCCCGCGTAGCGGAAGCGCACGTCCCGCAGCTCCACGCGTCCCTGGAGCGGCGGCAGCGTCCGGGCTCCGGGCTTGTCGGCCACCTCCACCTGGGTGTCGAGCAGCTCGAACACGCGCAGCGCGGACGCCCCGGCGCGGGAGATCTGCGCCGCGATGAAGCCCAGCGTCATGAGCGGCATGAGCAGGAAGCCCAGGTAGCTGTTGAACGCGAGCAGCTCGCCGAGCGTCAGCCGCTGGCGGAAGATGAGCAGGCCGCCCACGCCCACCACCACGAGCGTGCCGAAGTTGGCGAAGAAGCCCACGAACGGGAAGTTGGTGGCGATGGCGTCGATGATTCCCAGGTTGTAGCCGAGCAGCTCGTCGTTGATCTTCCGGTAGCGGGCCGCCTCGCGCGCCTCGCCGGAGAACGCGCGCACCACGCGGATGCCACGCAGATCCTCCTGGAGCACGGTGTTGAGCCGGCCCAGCGCGGCCTGCACCCGGCCGAACAGCGGGCCCATCTTCCCCATGAAGTTCCGGAGCAGCCAGAGGATGGGCGCGATGGATGCCAGCGCCGCCACCGCGAGCACCGGGTTGAGGGCGAGCAGCAGCACCGCGCAGCCCAGCAGCATGACGAGCGAGGCGGCGAACTGCACCACGCCGGAGCCGACGAAGGTGCGCACCTGCTCGACATCGTTGGTGAGCCGGGTGAGGAGCTGGCCGGTCTGCGCCTGGTCGTAGTAGCTGAAGCTCAGCCGCTGGATGCGCGCGAAGAGCGCGTCGCGCAGGTCGAAGGCGACGCCCTGCGAGACACGCTCGGCCAGGTAGCCCTGGAGGAAGTTGAAGAGCCCTCGCCCCAGGGCGATGGCCACCAGGCCCCCCACGGCCACGAGCACCGTGGCGCGGTCCCCCTTGGCGAGGCCGCCGTCGATGGCCAGCCGCACCATCTGGGGCGCGGCGAGGTTGGCGGCGGACACGAGCAGCAGCGCCACCAGCGCGCCCGCCGTCTCCAGCTTGTACCGGCTCAGATATCCGAGTGCCCGCCAGATGGCCTTCCCGCTACCCGGGAGCGACTGCGGTTTTCGTCCGTGTTCCATGTCCGGACACACGTATCGAAGTGAGCCCCGGGCCGCAATGTCCTCGCGGAGAAGTGACGGAGTGCTTGACGCTGCCCGAGGGGGACGCTCGGATGCGCCCCCATGACCGAGCTGCTCACCCGCGCCGAAGCGTCGAACTACAAGGAAACCTCTCGTCACTCGGATGTGCTCGCCTTCGTCGACGAGCTGTGCCGCCGCACGAAGCTCGCCAGGCGCGTGGACTTCGGCCAGAGTGGCGAGGGCCAGCCCATGACCGCGCTCATCGTCAGCGATCGCGGCTGCTTCACCCCCGAGCTCGCCCGCCGGCAGAAGAAGCTCGTGGTGATGGTGGAGGCCAACATCCACGCCGGTGAGGTCGAGGGCAAGGAGTCCGTCCTCGCGCTCGCGCGGGATTTGACGCTCACCAAGCTGGGGCAGAAGCTGCTCGACAAGCTCTGCCTCGTGCTGATTCCGGACTTCAACCCCGACGGCAACGACCGCATCAGCCCGAACAACCGCAAGCTGGACTTGCAGAACCTCGAGGGCCAGGTGAACCCCGAGGGCGGCGTGGGCATGCGCTACACGGGCGAGGGTTGGAACCTCAACCGCGACAACATGAAGCAGGAGGCGCCCGAGACGCGCTGCCTCGCGAAGTTCTATCAGTCGTGGTGGCCCGACCTCTTCATCGACTGCCACACCACCGACGGCAGCATCCACGCCTTCGATCTCACCTACGACACGTCGCATTCGAACGAGCCGCTCTTCGCGGAGCTGCGCGCGTTCAACCAGGAGATGCTCGAGCGCGTGGCGAAGGCGGTGCAGACGCGCCACGGCTTCGACAGCTTCTGGTACGGCAACTACAAGGAGGAGGGCAATCCCGTCTCGGGCTGGCACACCTATCCCGCGCTCCCGCGCTTCGGCAGCCATTACCGCGGTCTGCTCGGCCGGCTGGATGTGCTGCTGGAGACGTACAGCTACATCGACTTCCCCCGCCGCTGCGCGGTGATGCGGGCGTGGTTGCTGGAGCTGTTCCGCGACGCCGCCAAGAACGCCAGCGCCTATCGCGCCATGACCCAGGCGGAGGAGGCGCGCATCATCGAGCGCGGTGAGTCGCACGATGTGCGGGAGTTGGTGGGCATCAACTACGGGGTCGCCACGCGCGACGACAAGGGCGCGCTGCTGTTCGAGTACCCCGCCTACGCGAAGCCCGGCGACGCGGCCCACATCCTCGCCTTCGACGAGGCGAGCATCACGGCGCGCCGCTACCCGGGGAAGCGCAAGCGCGCGTACCTCACGCCGCACCACCGGACGTTCGTGCCCACCCAGGCGGTGAGCACTCCGGCGGCGTACCTCGCGCCCGCGGAGCTCGCAGGGCGCCTCGAGGGCCATGGCATCCGGTTCGAGCGCCTCGCCGCTTCGGAGCGCTTCACGGTGGACAGCTACCGCGTGGCCCGGCGCGAGGAGACGTTCAGCCCGGATGTGGCCACGAACGTGCCGCCTCCGGGCCAGTCCGAGGTGCCGCTCAGCCAGAAGCCGAAGCCGGTGCGCTTCGAGACCGTGCTCACGGTGGCGCCCGAGCGCACCACGCGCGAGTTCCCCGCGGGGACGCTGCTCGTGCCCACGGCGCAGCGTGCGGGCACCCTGGCCGTGTATCTGCTCGAGCCGCACTCCGACGACGGCTTCTGCCGCTGGCAGTTCCTCGACGGCCTCATCCAGGTGGGCGAGCTCTATCCGGTCCACCGCGTGGTGGCCGTGACCATCGCGCCGAAGAAGGCGGAGTAGCGGGCGGCCTCGCACGGCCCTCGAAACCCGTCGAAAACCCGAGTAATCCCGAGGGATTGGAGCCGGAGGTGAATTCCCCTGCTCCCCCTGCGTCGAGGCAGCCGCGGCGAGACCCTCACCCCCCGCCCTCTCCCAGCGGGAGCGGGGGCCTCCCGCAACCACCCGGCGCCTCCCCGGGTTAGGATGGGCACCCAGGGCCATGGACTCTCCGCCGATGAACGATACCCCCCCGTTTCCCCGCCTCCTCGGACGCTACGAGCTCGTCCACCTGCTCGGGCAGGGCGGCATGGGCGAGGTGTATCTCGCCAAGATCTCCGGCGCCGCCGGCTTCGAGAAGCCCTGCATCGTCAAGACCATCCTGCCCGCCCTCCTCAAGGACCGGCAGTTCCTCGACCGCTTCCACCACGAGGCCAAGGTGCTCGTGCACCTCGTCCACTCGTCCATCGCCCAGGTCTACGACATGGGCGAGGCCGAGGGCACCTACTACATGGCCCTCGAGTACGTGGCCGGCGTGGACCTCGCCTACCTCCAGGAGCAGGCGCGCAACGAGGGCCAGCAGCTCCCCGTCCCCGTGGCGCTCTACCTCGGCCAGCGCATCGCCGAGGGGCTCGGCTATGCCCACCGCAAGACGGGCCCGGATGGCTCGCCCCTGGGCATCGTCCACCGCGACGTCTCGCCCCACAACGTGATGCTGTCCTACGAGGGCGAGGTCAAGGTCATCGACTTCGGCCTCGCCAAGAGCGCCGCGCGCAGCAAGTACACCCTGCCCTCCACCGTCATGGGCAAGCTGGGCTACATGTCCCCGGAGCAGGTGCGCGCCGAGCCCCTGGACCACCGCAGCGACATCTACTCCTGCGGCGTCGTGGTGTGGGAGCTGCTCGCGGGCCGGCCCCTCGTCCCCCACGGCACCGTGGGCGAGATGATGGCCGCCATGTCCAACCCCTCCGTGCCCGCCCTGCACGAGGTGCGTCCGGACGTGGACCCGGCCCTCGACGCGGTGGTGCGCCGCGCGCTGGCGCCCTCCCCCGAGGACCGCTACGCCCGCTCCGACGACTTCGCCCGCGCCCTCAACGAGCAGCTGCTGCGCTCCGGCTCCACGCTCGGCGCCGAGGAGGTGGGCGAGTTCGTCCGCACGCTCTGCCCGCAGGCCTTCGCCACGCAGCGCCAGCTCATCTCCCGTGTCTCCTCCAACCCGGGACTGCGCCGCACGCCCCTGCCCGGCGGCTCCCTGGTTCCCGCGAGCCCCGGCGGCACCGCGCGCTTCTCACCGCTGCCCCAGGCGCCGTCGCAGGCCGCTGGCGACACGGGCTACGAGTCCACCCTGGTGCGCTCGCCTGGCGCCACCGCCACGCCCGCGGTGGGCGCCGTGCCGGCCGAGACGCTCCAACTGGAGAAGTCCTCCGGGCCCGGCCGCAAGGGGTGGATGGCGGCGATCGCCCTCGGAGCCCTCGGGCTGATTGGCGCCACGGCGGGTGTCACCTCGGTGCTGATGAATCGTTCGCCCGAGCATCCACCTCCGCCCGTATGGGGTGCCGAGGGCCCGCGGCCCGGTGAGCCCCCGCGGCCCCCGCCTCCGGGCATGGGGCCTCCGCCTCACGACATGCACCCCCCGCCTCCCGGCATGGGGCCTCCGCACGGCGAGGGCCGCCCCATGCCCGGGGGTCCCCAGGCCATGGCCGAGGCGCCCCAGGCTCCCGAGCAGCCCGCCGCACCCGCCGAGCCCCAGGCGCCAGCAGTCCCCTCCGAGCCCGAGGTGGAAGCGGAGGCCGAGGCGGCGCAGCACGCGAAGCCGAAGCCGTCCGAGTCACACGCGCGCCCGCAGAAGCTCGTCCCCGCGGAGCGCGTGGCGTTGCTGAGGAAGTCCAACCGCGATGACTACTTCAGCGTCGACCGTGGGGCGCGCGCGGGGCTCTCCAGGGGAATGGTCCTCCAGGTGGTCGCCGAGCCGAAGGATGGCAAGGCGAGGCTGCTGGGCGAGGCGAAGGTCCTGGATGTGAAGAAGGGGCGCTCGACGCTGAGCGCCAAAGCGCGCGTGCACAACGCGGGCAAGGTGGACCTCTACGTGGTGCTCCCCAAGGGCGCGGGCGCGAATGCCGCTTCCGAGGACTCCGAGGACTCCGAGGCCGAGCCCCAGGCCGCCACCCCCCCGCCGCCCGCCGAGGCGGCTCCCCCGCCGAAGCCCGCGGAGCCCCGGAAGCTGAGCGGACGCCCCAACCTCAGGGGCTTTCCCCCCTTCAACCAGAAGATCGAGCTCACCAACACCGACACCATCCTCTGGAGCGACTGCATCCTCGTCATCCGGGGACGCGACATGTACAAGCTCGGCGGCATGGCCCCCGGCGGCACGCGGGAGATTCCGCTGCTCGAGTTCAAGAAGGGCGGGCGTGAGGTGCCCTACGTGGGCAAGAACCGGCTGGGCCTCTTCTGCGCCGAGGGGGAAGGGGAGTTCCCCTTGACGCTGTGAGGCTCAGAAGCTGCCGGTGAGCTGCAGCGTGAAGGTGCGGCCGTACTGGGGCACGGGCGCGGCGGCGCGCTCGGTGCCCAGCGCCAGGGCGTAGCGGCTGTCGAGCAGGTTCTGCACGCCGGCGAAGTAGCGCACGCGCTGGAACTCGCCGGACAGGCCCACGCCCAGCAGCAGGGCTTCGCCATACTCCGCGCCCTCCTTCGCGCTGCCCCGGGCGCTCTGGTAGGTGGCCTGGGTGGACAGGCGCAGGTCCCCGTTGCCCAGGGGCAACAGCAGCCGTCCGGTGGCCAGGTGCGCGGGGGCGGAGGCGACCACCTCCTCCGAGGCATTCTGGAGGGTGACGAAGGAGTAGCTCAGGTCCACCAGGAGGTAGCGCCCCGGCTGCCAGTGCAGCCCGGCCTCGGCGCCCCAGGCGAGCGTCTCGCCGGGCCGGTTGCTGAAGACGCGGCACTCCACGGTGCCACTCGGGCTGCCGCACTGGGGCGGGCCCGGCTGCGCCTCCAGCACGACGAGGTTGGTGATGCGGTTGTGGTAGCCAGCCACGGTGAGCCGCAGCTCGTCCGTCAGGTCGTGCGCGTGCTCGATCTCCAGGGTGGTGATGGTCTCCGGCTCCAGCTCCCCGGCGGGCGCCTGGGTGACGCCCCCGTCGTGGTAGTCGAGCTCGTAGGCGTTGGGCGCGCGGAAGGCCCGGCCGGCCACCAGCTTGGTGAGGCCCTTGTCGTAGGGGCGGGCAATGAGGGCCAGCCGGGGGGTGAGGGGCGCCGTCTCCAGGTGGAGGTACTTGTCCAGGCGCAGGCCGCCGGAGAGCGTCAGCCGCGGGTGCAGGCGCCACTCGTCCAGCAGGTAGGCGGAGAGCAGCGCGCGGCTGTTGCTGGTCAGCGGCGCGTTGCCGCCCTCGGGGCCGAAGCTCTCCTGCTCCACGCGCAGCTGGCTCTGGCCCTCCAGGCCCACGGTGAGCCGGTTGGTGCTGGAGAGGTTGAAGAGGAAGCGGGCCTCGGCGGTGAGCCAGTCGGCGCGGCCGGCGTCGGTGTCGCGCCGCAGGGTGCCGTCCTCCTTCTCGTACATCCAATAGCCCCGGTAGCGGCTGCCGTCATAGGCGCCGCGCAGTGACAGGCTCACCCGCTCGCCCAGCGTCTTCTCGTAGCGGGCCTCGACGAAGCCGCGGAAGTCCTCCACCTGGGTGCCCTCGACACCCAGCACCGTGCCGTAGGGGCCGGAGGGAATCTGCTTCTGCCGGCCGTGCAGCTGGGCCTGGAAGGACAGTCCCCCCAGGCGCGCGCGCAGCGAGGCGGTGGCGGCCTTCTCCCCGTCCAACCCCTGCACCAGCGGCAGGCCTCCGCCCAGCACCGTCGTCTCCGCGCCCCCCATGTTCATCCCCGCCACCGACAGCAGCGCCGAGTTGTGCCCGTCCTCCCACGCCACCGTGCCGTGCAGCCGCGTGGTGCCCAGCGCCTCCACCGCCCCCGTGGCCTCCACCCGCCGCTCCAGGCCCAGCGACTCGCGCGGCACCACGTTGATGACGGCGAAGAAGGCGCCCGTACCGTAGAGCGCGCTGCCCGGGCCGCGCACCACCTCGATACGCTCCACCTCCTCCAGGTCCACCGACAAGTCGCGCGCCGAGTAGCCCTGGCCGGCCCACACGTCGTTGACGGGGTGGCCGTCCCAGAGGATGAGGACGCGGGTGTTGAAGTCGCCCGGAGGCGCGAAGCCGCGCACGCCCAGGTACGTGTAGGAGCGGTCGTTGGAGATGAAGAAGCCGCGCACGGCGGCGAGCGCATCGGCCAGCGTGGTGTAGCCGAAGGCGCGCAGCTCCTCCTGGGAGAGCACGGTGGTGGAGGCGGGGGCCTCGTCCACGGAGAGCAGGCTCTTGGAGGCGGCGCGCACCGGCGGCGGCTCGTAGCGCAGGTCCGCGTGGAAGAGCGTGTCCTTGTCGGCCACCACCGTCACCAGCTGGCGCACCGGGCGCACGTCCCGGCTCTCCACCTCCAGGGTGTGCTCGCCCTCGGGCAGCGTCATGACGGTGGGGGTGAAGCCGGTGGCGTGGCCGTCCACGCGCACCGAGGCGTTGTCGCGGTTGGCGGTGATGACGAGGCGGCCGGTGGGCTTCTCCTGCAGGCGCAGCGACACCTGCACGGCCACGCTCCCCTCCGCGGGCACGTCCACCAGCGACTGGGCCGGGGCATGGCCGGGCGCCTTCATGTGCAGCACGTGCCGGCCGGGCGTGAGGCTCAGCGTCCCGGGCACCCGCGCCAGCACGGGGCCGTCCGGCGAGTCGCGCACCTCCGTGCCCTCGGGCGAGCCGGTGAGCTCCACCGTGCCGGTGATGAGCTCCAGCTTGAACTCCTGCGCGGCGGAGCGGCCCCGCGCCACGTAGACGGTCTCCTGCGCGGGGCGGTAGCCCTCCTTGCGCACCATCACCTTGTGGCGCCCGGGCGTCAGCGCGAGCGTCTGGGGAGACAGGCCGCGGATGCCCAGGTCCTCGCGGTCCACCAGCACCTCGGCGCCCGGCGGCTCCGTGGTGACGCGCACCAGGGCCACCTTGGGGCGCAGCCGCTCCAGGGAGCGGCGCACCTCGGCCTCGTCCGAGCCAGGCAGCTTCTCCTGGGCCAGGTCGTTGTAGTAGCGGTACGCCTCGTTGTAGCGGGTGAGCGCCTCGTAGCAGCGGGCGATGTTGAAGAGGACGTTGCGGTTGGGGACGAGCCGGTAGCTGTTGAAGTAGGCGCGCAGCGCCTCGACGTACTGGCCCCGGGCGTAGGCCTCGTTGCCCACCTCGAAGGCCACGTCCGCCTCATCCGCGGTGTTGTTGGCCAGCGCGGCGGCGGGCAGGAGCAGCAGCAGCGAGAGCAGGAGGGAGGCGAGACGGAGCACACGCATGGCGGCCGCCATTCTTCCACGTCGGCGCGGAAGGTCCACCCAGGGGCCCGCTTCCTACCCCGCCAGGGCCGCCGCCAGGGCCCGGGCCGCGGCCTCCAGCTCCGCCTCCGGGCGCATCTCTCCTGGCGTCCCCTCGAAGGCCCCCCGCCCCCACAGCCGCTGGGGCGTGTCCCGGTAGCGCGGCACCAGGTGCAGGTGGAAGTGGCGCAGCACGTCCCCAATGGCGAAGGCGTAGGCGTGCTCGGCGCCGAGCACCTCGCGCTGGGCCCGCATCACCCGCGCCGCGAAGGGGCCCAGCTCCCGGGCCGCCTCGTCGTCCAGGTCGTACAGCGCCCGCGCGTGCCGCACGCTGGTGAGCACCACCCAGCCGGGCAGGGGGCTGGGCGAGGCCACGCCATGCAGCACCAGCCCGGACGAGCGGGCGAGCACTCCTCCCACGGGCCGGGTGGCTCCCCTCACGATGGCGCACCCCAGGCAGGGCGCGTTCACGTCCACGTCGCTCATGGCGCCCACGCTACCACCCGGCCCTCGCGGAAATGTCCGCCCCGGTTGCACCCCGTGCCCTTCTTGACGCACCGGGGCCGCGTCGGAGACTGTCTCCGCGCCGCCACACGCGGGCTCCAACTCCAAGCATTCAAGGTGGGAAGATGAAGAAGCATTGGGCAGTCGTGCTGCCGCTCCTGGTCGTCGGATGCGCGCCGGAGGACAAGGATGGGGACGGCATCGCCGACGGCGTGCGCGAGCCGGACTCCGTGTCGGTGGTGGCCCCGGCCAACCCCCAGGGGACGGTCTCCGGCCAGGTGCTCAACACCCGGATGATGCCGCTGGCGGACGCCGACGTGAAGCTCACCATCGGCAGCGCCACGGCGGACAAGCCCTTCGAGACGAAGACGGACGCCTCGGGCAACTTCGTCCTCACCCACGTGCCGGCCGGCGCCCAGGTGCTGGTGACCATCAGCAAGGCGGGCCATGCCACGCTGCGCGCCAGCGCCGTGGTGCCCTCGAGCGCGGGCAACATCCCCATCAACAACGGCAACGCCAACATCGGCGCCATCTCGCTCGCCGAGACCAATGGCAGCGTGAGCTTCTCGCTCCTCACGCCCTCGGGCTACCCCGCCCGCGGCGCCAAGGCCTACGTCGAGGCCGTCCCCGCCGGCACCATCGCCTTCAACGGCGGCACGGCCTCGGCCGTCAGCTCGGTGGTGGTCGCCGCCGAGGCGGATGCCCTGGGCATCGTCACCTTCCCGGGCGTGCCCGCGCCGGCGGAGCTCGCGCGCATTGGCGGCGTGGGCGAGGCCGCCGGGGGCTACCGCCTCTGGGTGGACCCGGTGGACACCAATGGCGACGGCATCCTCGACGCCGGTGGCTATGCGCAGAAGATCGACGCCTCGACGCTCGTGGTGAGCGGCGGCTCGCAGCTGCTGCGGCTGCCCGCCCCGCGCAATGACGCCGGGGGGGGCTCCACCACGGGCTTCCAGCTCGTCGCCACCAACGTCCCCAGCCTCCACTACGTGAAGCTGCTGGATGGGGATCCGCAGAAGCCCCAGATGGAGCTGCAGAAGAAGCCCATGCGCAACCTGGTCCGGCCCGGCGAGCCCATCTACCTGGGCTTCAGCCAGCCCGTGGCGCGCGAGTCGCTGCTGGCCCTGGTGACGGACGAGTACGGCCGCGAGAAGTACGACGTCACCGTCACCTCGAGCGCCGCCGGGGACGTCTACACGCTCCTGCCCCCCGCCTCCGTCCGCGAGGGCGTGGAGTACAACCTCATCCTGCGCGCCACCTCGGCGTATGACGGCAGCGTGCGCACCTGGAAGGGCTACTTCCTCAGCGGGGACCCGAAGAGCCCCCGGCCGCTGCAGCTCTCCTCCGCCCTCTACAAGGATGGCGCCACCGGCACCACCGGCACGCTGGACTCGGGCGAGTGCATCATCATCAGCTTCAACCAGGCCGTGACGCCCACGAGCGTGCTGCTCGACACCATCGTCACCACGGGCGAGGCCAGCCCGCCTTCCTTCAAGGCCACGGCGGCCGCTCCGCCCTCCACCAACCCCTGCTTCACGGCGGAGTCGCCCACGAAGTACCCCATCGACTCGGCCAACTTCAACGAGGCCACCACCCGCTTCGTCTTCACCTACAGCGGCACCGCCATCAACCTCACCACCAACACCGTCAAGGTGAAGGCGGACTTCACGAAGTTCCAGTCCTCGGACCTGTCGGCTTATTACGAGACGGCCTGGGGGACGCCCGTGTCCTCGAGCACCAGCCTCGAGGCGCCGCTGGGCAAGCTGTAGCGGCCTGTAGTCCGGCGGTGGGCGCTGAAGGCAGGCGTCCAGGCGGCACTGCGTGGCCTGGATGTGCCAAGTCACCATCGCTGTGAGTGAAGTGTCCGGGCCACGACAGGATTTGTGGCCCGGACGCGCTCGGAGGCTGGCGGCGACGAGCGCATCCGCGGGGCCGTACATAGCATGGTGCGGCGTTCCCACCTTGTACGAGGGGCCCCGCGCTATGACCTTACCGCTCACGCAAACCCTCGAAAACAGGCTGCATGATGGCGGCGAGCCGCCCGAGCCGGCCAATACGGTCGAGCGCCGGCGCGTCCTGGTGGTCGACGACTTCGACGATGCCCGCGAGATGTATGCGGAGTACCTGGAGTTTGTCGGCTTTCAGGTAGAAGTGGCGCGCAATGGCGTGGAGGCCGTGGAGAAGGCCCAGGGCGTGCTGCCGGACATCATCCTGATGGACCTGTCGCTGCCGGTGATGGATGGCTGGGAGGCCACGCGCCGGTTGAAGCAGGACCAGCGCACCCGGGACATTCCGGTGATGGCGCTCAGCGGCCACGTGCTGGCCGGCAACGCGGAACAGGCCCGGCAGGCCGGCGCGGACGAGTTCGTCGCCAAGCCCTGTCTCCCGCAGGACCTGGAAGACCGTATCCGGCGGATGCTCAAACCCAGCAAGTCGAAGAGCAGTCCTTGACGCCATAGGCACGACCCCGTGGGCCCTCCGCCTGCATCCCGGTCCAACGTCGACGGGTGGACTCCCCCCGAGGCGTTCGACGAGTACCGCCTGGTGCGCCTCATTGGAAGGGGCGCGACGGGACGCGTGTACCTCGCGCACGACACGCTGCTCGACAGGCCCGTGGCGGTGAAGTTCGTGCGCGCGCTGGGGGCCGGTGCGCTCGCCCGCTTCCTGGTGGAGGCCCGGGCCGCGGCGCGCGTCCAGCACCCCCACGTCGTCACCCTCTACCGGGTGGGGCAGCTGGAGAACCACCCCTACCTCATCTCCGAGTTCGTCCGCGGCACCTCGCTGGACCGGCTGCCCCGGCCCATGCCCTGGGAGCGCGTGCTGGCGCTCGGCCGGGACCTGGCGCGGGGACTGGGCGCGGCGCACCGGCGCGGCGTGCTGCACCGCGACATCAAACCGGCCAACGCCCTGCTCACCGAGACGGGCGAGGTGAAGCTGCTGGACTTCGGGCTGGCCAAGCTGCTGGACGCGGAGGGCCACCGCGACGAGGACACCCCGCCCGCGGCCTCCCCGGCCCGTCCGCCGCCGCTGCCCGAGCTGGATGCCGACAGCGTGGCGGGCTCGCTCGACGGGGTGGACCTGCCGTCCTTGCCCGCGGGCATGCTGGTGGGCACTCCTTATTACATGTCCCCGGAGGCCTGGGCGGGGGAGGAGCTCACGGCCCGGAGCGACGTGTACTCGCTGGGGCTGGTGCTCTACGAGCTGTGCGCGGGCCGGGGACCCTTCCGGCACGTGCCCCTCAAGGAGCTGTCCGACGCGGTGCGCACCCAGGACGCGCGGCCGCTGGCCGAGGCCGTGCCGGGCGTGGACGCGGACTTCGCGGCCGTGGTGGACCGCTGCCTGTGCCGGGCTCCCGAGGAGCGCTTCGCCTCCGCCGTGGCGCTGCTGGACGCGCTGGAGCCGCTCTCGCGCGACGAGTGGGCGGGCGCCGTGCCCGAGGGCAACCCCTACCGCGGCCTCCAGGCCTTCGAGGCCGAGCACCGCGCCCTCTTCTTCGGCCGGCGGCGCGAGCAGCGCGAGGTGCTGGAGCGGCTCCGGGCCGAGCCCTTCCTGCTCGTCGCCGGCGACTCGGGCGTGGGCAAGTCCTCGCTGTGTCTGGCCGGGGTGCTGCCGCGGCTCGCCGAGGGGGCCCTGGAGGACGGGCGGCTCTGGCGCGGGGTGCGGCTGATTCCGGGCAGGCGCCCCGCCGCCGCGCTCGCCGCCGCGCTGGCCCCCGTGCTGGGCGCCGACGAGGAGGGGCTGGTGGCCTCCCTGCGCGCGGACCCCACCGGCCTGGCGCGCCGGCTGCGGGCCCACCTCGGCGCGGACCAGGGGCTCGCCCTCTACGTGGACCAGCTGGAGGAGCTGGTGACGCTGGCCGGCGACGCCGAGGCCGCACAGGCGGGGCTCGCGCTCGGAGGACTGGCCGAGGGCGTGTCCGGCGTGCGCCTGCTGGCCACGTGCCGCAGCGACTTCCTCACCCGGCTGACGGCGGTGCCGGGCCTGGGCGCGCTGGTGCCCGGGGCCCTCTACCTGCTGCGGGCGCTCGGCCCGGAGGAGATTCGCGAGGCGGTGGTGGGCCCGGCCCGGGTGAAGGGCGTGCGCTTCGAGTCCGAGGCCCTGGTGGATGCGCTGGTGGCCTCGGCCGCCGGGGGCGGGCTGCCCCTGCTGCAGTTCGCGCTCGCCGAGCTGTGGGAGGCGCGGGACGAGGGCGCGGGTCTCATCACCCAGGCCGCGCTGGACGGGCTGGGCGGCGTGGCGGGCGCGCTGGCCATGCACGCGGACGCGGCGGTGGAGCGCCTGCTGCCGGATCAACGCGCGGCGGCGCGCGGCGTGCTGCTGCGCCTCATCACCGCCGAGGGCACCCGGGCGCGCAAGACGGACCGGGAGCTGGTGGGGGACGACCCGCGTCACCGCGCGGTGCTGGAGGCCCTGGTGCGCGCGCGCCTGCTGGTGGCGCGGGAGGTGGACGGGGGAACCTCCTATGAAGTGGCCCACGAGGCGCTGCTGACGGGCTGGGGCACCCTGGCGCGCTGGCTGGCCGAGGCCGCGGAGCTGCGCGAGGTGCAGGCCCGGCTGGAGGCGGACTCCGCGCACTGGGAGCGCGTGGGCCGGGTGCGGGACATGCTGTGGAGCCACCGGCAGCTGACCGAGGCCGCCCGGCTCGAGCGCGCGCAGCTCACCCGCCGCGAGCTGGCCTTCCTGGAGGCCTCGCGCCGCACGCTGGTGCGCAGCCGCCACCTGCGCCGGGCGCTCGCGGTGGGCTTCGTCCTGTCGCTGGGGCTCGTCTACGCGGGTCTGCGCTGGCACGAGGCGTCGGTGCGGGACCGGGCCGTGCGCGGCTGGCTGGCCGAGGCCTCCACCGCCATGCAGGGCGCGCAGCGCGAGCGCGACGCCTTCGCCACGGCGCGCGAGGAGGCGCTGGGCCACTACGACGCCGGCCGCAAGGAGCAGGGGGACACGGCCTGGGCACGCACCACCACCGCCGAGACCGTGCTGCACCGGCGCCTCGACGAGGCGGGAGACCGCCTGGAGCACGCGCTGGTGCTGGATCCGATGCGCGAGGACGTCCGCGCGGCCCTGGCCGACTTCCTCCTCGAGCGCGCCCTCCACGCTGAGCAGGCGATGGAGAGCAGTGAGCTGACGGCGCTGTTGCAGCGGCTGCGGCTGTACGACACGACGGGGGAGCGCTGGAAGCGGTGGACTTCCCCGGCGCTCGTCACCCTGGAGCTGTCCGTCCCCGGCGCGGAGCTGGAGCTGCGGCCCGTCTCCCGCGACGTGGAGGGCCGCGAGGTCATCGGCGAGCCGGTGCCCACCACGCGGGGGCCCTGGGTGGACATGCCGGTGCCGCCGGGAGACTGGCGGCTGACGGTGCGGGCCCCGGGCCATGAGCCCGCGTTCGTTCCGCTGCGCCTCGCGCGGGGGGAGCGCAGGCGCCTGGCGCCGCCGATGCTGCGCAGCGGCTCGCTTCCCCCGGGCTTCGTCTACGTCCCGCCGGGGCGCGTGCTCTTCGGCAGCGCGGCGGACGCGAGCGTGCGCGGCTTCTTCAACGCCGTGCCGCTGCATGCCAAGGAGATGGAGGGCTTCCTCATCGCCCGCCATGAGACGACGTACACGGAGTGGCTGGCCTTCCTGGAGTCGCTGCCCGCGAAGGAGCAGGCCCTCCGCCGGCCGCGCACGAGCACCACCTACCACGGCATGCTCGAGCTGGAGCGGGAGCGGGGCACGTGGACGCTGCGCTTCCAGCCCGGCGGCGTGCCCTACACCGTGCGGCTCGGCGAGCGGCTGCGCTACGCGAAGCGGGACCGGCGGGTGGAGCAGGACTGGACGCGCTTCCCCGTCACCGGCATCGCGTTCGAGGACGCGGAGGCCTATGCGGCCTGGCTGAACGCGACGGGGCGGGTGCCGGGGGCCCGGCTGTGTACGGAGCTGGAGTGGGAGCGCGCCGCACGGGGCGAGGACGGCCGCGAGTTCCCCCACGGCGACACGCTCGCCCCGGACGACGCCAACGTGGACTTCACCTACGGCAAGGAGCCCGGGGGCTTCGGCCCCGACGAGGTGGGCGCGCACCCGGTCTCCCGCAGCCCCTTCGGGGTGGATGACCTGGCCGGCAACGCGTGGGAATGGACGCGCTCGTCGCTGGAGGCCGGGGGCGTGGTGGCACGCGGTGGCTCCTACTACTTCGCCCCCGCCTCGGCGCGCCTGGCCAACCGCGAGATGCCCGAGCGCACCCTGCGCAACATCACCGTGGGTATCCGCTTGTGTGCGGACCTGCCCTCCAGGGCGTTGCCCCCAGGCAGGTAGCCCCTCGGGGCCCCCCGCGGCTGACGGCCAACGGACATTGCAAGGGGCCTTATGCCACATGTGTGGCTTGCCGGGCGGATGCCCACTGCACACCGTCGCGCGTGTCGGGGATGGAGTGACAGAGGGGTGGGGCCATGCGAGCAAGCAGGTGGTGCCGGGTCGTGGTAGCGGCCGTGGGCGTGGTGGCGTGTGGTGGCGAGACGCCGGTGCAGCCGGACGCGGAGCTCGGGGAGACGGGGTGGTCGCTGGGCATTCAGAACGGCGCGAACCTCAATGGCGCGAACCTCAATGGCTCGGACCTCAACGGCTCGGATCTGAATGGCTCGGACCTCAACGGCCCGTACCTCTCGGGGATGCTGGTGTCGGTGGACTACGCGGGCGCGTGGTTCGAGGGCACGCAGCCGGTCTCCTGGCTGGGCCAGTGGACCACGTGGCAGCAGGCGCAGGTGGAGGACGTATGGCTGGAGGGCTCGGCCTTCCACGGCTGGTACGACGGGCGCCCCATCTCCGGACAGGACTTCGCGCAGGCCCACTTCCTGGGCAACCTGGGGGATGGGAGCCAGGTGGAGCTGCGGGTGGACGCGGTGACGCAGGGCACGGGCGCGAACGCGGACGTGTGGACGTACCAGGTGTCCTATCTCGCACCGGCGGACGGCCAGTGGTACCCCATCTGCCGTAACGCGAGCGGCCAGCCGGCGGCGGCCATCGCGGTGGAGGGCTTCTGGGACTACCGGCAGGGGATGCCGGGCGTGGGCGGTAGGAAGTACGACGACCCACGCGTCTTCACCTTCGCGTGCGAGGGCGCGGCCATCGCGAAGTGCATCCGCTTCGGTTACAAGCCGTGGGCGAGCGTCGGCGGCGTGAGCCTGGCGGCGCACCACCAGGCGTGCACGCGCCTCATCCGCGCGGACTACTGCGGCGACGGCACCTCGCACACGGTGAACGGGCAGTGGGTGAACGTCTACGACGCGGTGGGGGTGCAGCAGGACACGGAGACGTGGGGCACGGAGGCGGAGTGGGGCACCGACGGGGCGCTCTGCTTCACGGACCACAACCGCGCCCACGCGCCGGTGACGTGCGCGGACGCTCCGAAGAAGGCGCAGTGCGGCACGCCGGACGCCTTCTCCACCGGCACGCTGCTGCAGAGCGAGACGCCGTAGCGCTCCGGAGCTTCCTCTCTACATACGCGCTGGTTTTTCCTGGGGGCGCTCGTAGTCTGTCCCTTTCGAACGCCCGCTGCTAACCTCGACCTCCTGGCTCAGGTGCGCCTCTTTGTACCCAGGGGGAAGGATGACGAGCAAAGCGCAGCAGCGGTTGACCCATGGTGGGCAAGCCCAAGGGCCTGACCTTCCAGGCCATGTGGGTTCGGACGCAACTCCCGGGGAGCGGTTGGAGAGCGACGCTGCCTTCAAGGCTCTATGCGCCGTTGCCGCGCGTTGGCCCGAAACGTCTTTCCTCTCGAAGCTGCGCGTCGTTTTTGGTTCGGACCTGCCGGCGGCGGCCTACCAGACCCTGCGCAAGGCGCTGCTCGATAAGACGTTGGCGCTGCCGAGAATCGAACTGGTGACCTCGGGGCTCATGGGCCATGAAGCCGGTTACGACAACGCCCAGCGGGTCATCATGGTGGACCGCCAGTTGGTGTCCCTGGCGGAAAAGGACAAGTCCAAGGCAGCGACGTTGCTCGTGGCCCTCGTCGAGGAGTTCGGCCACCATGTGGACAACCTGCTGCGCACCGAGTTCTCGCGGCAGGGAGGTGATGGGCCACGCGATGAAGGGACTGTGCTGGCGGGCACCCTCTATACCCAATGGCAGGCGCCAACGCCCACCACCTCGTTCGCCACCTACACCCGTGCTGGTCGAACCCATCGGTTGAGCACCGATACCGCTTCCTTCAAGAGTGCCCTCCAGCGGCACACGAGCGAGCAGGATCGCGCTGATGACGCGAAGGCGGGTTCAGTTCAATTCTTCGGGGCTGGGCGAGGCCATGGACAGACTGGGAAGTCCTTTGGTCACGAGTCCATCGAAGACGCTCTGGAGAACTCGTTCCCATCCCGGGAGCAGCGGCGTCAGATCTACTTTGGAAACTGGCTCCGGGACTACTCGCAAGCCATCGATCCGGCGCTGATCCGTCCCGCTAGGAGCAAAGACATCTCCGAGGGCTTCACTCGTGATGCGATGACAGGTGTCCTGGACGTCCTGGCGCGCGAAGAGTTCGGAAATGTGTCCATGTTCGGGGTCACGCCGCAAAAGCTTGGCGTGTACCGGCCCGAGGAGCACATCGACAATCCGCATGGCATCGAGGACAAGTCGAGCGACGACAAGGACTTCCGCAAGAAGTGTACGGAAGCTGAAGTCGCCATCGATCCAGCCACGGGCATGCTCAACTACATCGCCAATCGCAAAGGCAATTGGGCCACCTCTTCGGCGTACATCGAGCAGGAGTTGTGCGCGGCCGCCTCCCTTGGCAATACGCCCGAGGGATTACGCCGCCTGGGACACGCGCTGCATACACTCGAAGACTTCTACGCCCACAGCAACTTCGTGGAATTGCTGCTCATCAAGATGGGGTATGGCCAGGTCTACCCCTGGGCCCATCGGAAGTTTTCGGCGCCCACTCAGAGGTACCCCCTCATCACGGGCAAGTTTGGCTCGAATGACATCCAGGTCAGCCTGTCCTATGTCCTCAACGAGAAGCTGACGGCGAAAGCGGGCAAGAAGTACGTCGCGGGAGAGCGTTCCACCTCCGCGAAGATCCTGCTCATCCTCGCCAAGGACCTTCCCCCCGAAAGTCTCGACCCCAAGTACGTGAGAACGTACGAGGGGTACCTGCAGTTCATGGAGAATTTCTCACGGGAGAACCCCAAACTCGGCAAAGCGCTCGATGATATTTCGAAGTTTCTCTCCGCGCTGCCCAATTCAATCCTCGCGTCCAGGGCGAAGAATCACGCAACGGATGTGACGAAGTCGCAGCAGGAGTTCCTGAAGAACCCCGCCTTCCTCCACCCGACGCATAGCCAACTCGCCAAGGATCATGACGACCACCCCTTGCATCTCCTGGCGGCCACGCTGGCGATGGGGGCGATACGGGAGGTGGGGTGCGTCATGATCGAGGTCTGGAAGAAGCAGCGGAATCGAGACGACGTCATTCGGGAAGCGCTCAAGTACCTGGTCCACCCAGAGGACATCCAGAACACGGCCAACGATGCTCGAGCGTGGATCCTCAAGCCCACCCTCCAATGGGCCAAGGCGAACCCCAAGAAGCTCCAGCTCCTCCAGAAGGCTGCCATCATCGACCGGCAATTCACGGAGTCCGAGCACGCCCAAGCGAAGCTTCGCGATCATTACGAGAAGTACGGCGAACCCGAGGAGATGCTGGCTCAACTGCGTGGCTCCTTGGAGAGAGCCCAAGGGTTGGCATGAAGCCTTCCTGGATGTTCTGGCTCCTGGTGGCCCTGTGGGCAGGGGCGGGCGGACCCGCCTGCACGTGTGATGGCTCCAAGGACTCCCCGGTCCCGCCCCCTCCACCCTGTACCCTGCTGATCTCGGGTACGAGCATCCAATACAACGGTCGCGTGCTCCCGCTGCCCGGTCCACTGGGGGCCTGGGAGCAGGTTCTCGGTCCGCACTCGCGCAAAGTCGAGGTCGCCGACGATGTCTACGTGTGGGACCAGCTCGGCCTCTATTCGAGCGCGTTGACGTCGAGCACCGTACTCCGAAGCATCGCCGTGCAATTGACTCCACCGGACCCCGGACCGCTCGAAGCCCCCAAGTACCTTCCACGGAGCACCTTCCAAGGCCGGCTCTGCGTAGATGGAAGCGAGATCACTCCGCACTCGCGGATCGAGGATGTGAATCGCAACAAGCGGGGACAACTGTTCGCTCGGGGGTACCTCGATCACATCTATAGCTACGACATCGTCTCGCCCACGCAGGTCTACGTCCGCATTGATCTGACCGACGACGAGCAACCCGAATCCTTCTACATGGGGTTCTCGAACGAGGCCCCCTAGGCACGGGGCTGGCCGGCAACGACCTCCGGCTGGCGAAGGTGTCAGAGGATTCGAGTCGGCGCCCAGCGATGTACTGGACGAATTCTCTGACACCCGCGGCAGCTCAGGGCCCGTTGACGCAGGCGTTGCGCTGCACGTCGTAGTGCTGACCGGTGGGGCAGGTGCAGTGGTAGGCCGAGTCGGTACCCAGGGCACACGAGGAGCCACCGGCGCACTGCAGGGGCGGGACCGCGAACTCACACACGTAGGGGCTGACCTGCGTGCAGGCCACGTCATCCCAGGCGCCGGTGGTGTACATCCGGGCGCAGTCCTGGTGGCCGTTCTCCACGCCGTCCATGTCGTTGGGCTCTCCCGAGCTCCAGTTGAAGAAGGGAGCGGGGTTGCCCTCCGGCGTCTGCCAACCGGCGGAGGTGGACGACTGCCCGCTGGCCTGCTTGAGGCCGATGTACGTCAGGTCCGTCCCGATGATGGAGTGGATGGCGGAGTTGCTGGCGGAGTTGAAGGGCACGGCGAGCCGGCCGCCCATGGCCGTGCAGTCCGCCTTGGCGTTCGCCCAGGTCATGCCGGTGGCGTAGCGGTGGTACACGATGCCCCCGGCGTTGGTCTGGGCCGCGGGCACCGGAGCGCACTGGTCGGGCGCGAGGGCCGCCTGCTGCGTCTGGAGCTCGGAGACGGAGTCGGTGGCCTCTGGAAGACCGCCACAGCCACTCCAGAGGAGCGCGGCGAGACCCATCAACATGGGGCGGGACATGACAGCCGGCGTGCGGACATTGCGCATGACAAACACTCCTTGCGAGAGGGATGGGGAGCAGCCGTGCCCGCCTCTCAGCTGGGTGAGCTGAGCGGGAGCACGTCTCCTTGGACCCGCGAGGAGAAAATCCGGGCAACGGGGATGGAACGAGGACCTCGGGACTACCAGTTGTCCGTCCACTGCCAGTACACGACGAGCTCCGGATAGGCCTGCCGGGCATCCTTGATGAGGAACTCGTTCGAGCCGAAGACGGTGAGGTGGCCGAACTTGAACCCCAGCCCATAGACGGAGTGCCGGTACTGCTTGAGCGTCTCCACGTCATTGCCGCGCTGGGAGTCATGCGTGCGCGCCAGCGTCGGACGGCCCAGGACGACACGGGACAGGATGACCGAGCGATCCACACCGCAGGCGCACCGGTGGTCCGAGCACCGCGGGCATGACGTGTAGGTCATGACCTTGGCGAAGGAATCCGAGAAATAGGTGCCCTGGCCGAGCGCGCCGAACTTGGGGTCCGAGTAGGACGACTCCGCCTTCTTGGCGCCGTAGTCCGGGCGGAAGTTTCCCGAGGCGATCATCCGCGCGACGAACTCCGTCGTCCCGTGGAGCAGGTAGACCTCTCCGGATCCGTTGTCGATGACCGGCAGTTGAGCGTTGCGGTAGGTCCAGGAGATCTTCCGGAGTGCTTCACCGAGGTCCGCGCGAAGGTCCGCGTTGGCGTTCAGCTCGCCGCGGATCTCCTCCCGGCGCTCGCGATACGAACGCCAGAGCGTGTCGTGCAGGATGACCTTGATGCGAGTCACCCGGAAGGGGCCGGAGCGTGGCGGCTCCGTGCGCCGGCTCGAGAACATGCTCGCGCCCTCGTTGATCACCCGCTCCATCGCCCGGCTGCGCAGCTCGAGCAGCGGCGCCTTGTTCTCGGGATCTCCATTCTGTTGGAGCTGCTGGAGCTCCGCGTCGAGCTTGCGTTTCTCGTCCCGCGCCCGGTGGACGCGAGTGGCTTCCGCGCGAGGCGCCTCGCAGGGCTTCTGTCGCACGTTCTCGCGCAGGTAGTCCTGGATCCGGCCGAACAGGGGCGAGTCGTCGCGAAGCCAGCCCGTCTTGTAGTGGAGCGCGGTGTTGGACGGAGCCCGCTCCAGCGTCTGCTGCTTCTGGCGAGCCAGGAAGCGCCATTCCGCCTCGAACTCGGCCAGGGAGGGATCGTCATCCGCGGGCCGCGCGGCTTGCTTCTCCTGGTTGAAGTCGTTAAGGGCCCGGGTGGCGATGTTCTGGCGCGCGCGACCCAGCGCACCGCCGAGCTTCTTGACGACCCGGTCGGGCAGCGCGGCGGCGCCCGCCTCGGCCGGGGCTTCCGCCGACCAGCCGAAGTGGAACTGGCCAACGTCTCGCCAGGAAGGGGGAGTGAAGTCCGCCATCGTCTCTCCGGGTCCAATGGAAGCGTGCGGCGCCATCGTAGCAGGCGGGCTGCCCCCTCCGTTGCCTGGCTCCCAAGCAACCGGTGACCTGGGATGTGCTCGCGCGGCGCCAGGAGAGGTCGGTGGGCGGGGGGGCGGGTAAAACGTTCGCCCGGAGTGTTCTCATCGTTTGGGGTCCATGGGATCCTTGAGGCAGTCGACAAAAAGGAAATCGCAGTGAACTGGTTCCGCAACTTGAAGGTCGTCACGAAGCTCACGCTCGGATTCGGGCTGCTCACGGTGCTGGCCGTGCTCGTCGGAGTGCAGGGCCTGCGTGGCATGGCGCAGACAGACGAGAGCCTCCAGGAGATCCACGAGCACCACGCGCTCGGCCTCGTGAAGCTGCTCGAGGCGGACGTACACATGCTCCACATGTCCCGCACCCTCCGGAACGTGGTGCTGGACGTGGGCACGGAGCGGCTCTCGGAGCGGACCGCGGAGCTCGAGCAGAGCCGGGAGCTGTTCGAGAAGGCGTTCACGCAATTCCGGCAGACGATCTCCGGCTCGGATTCGGTCCAGCAGCTCAAGGCCGCGGAGGTGGAGCAGCTCCTGACCCAGCTGCGGAGCGAGCAGCAGGACGTCCTGCGGCTCGCGTCGAGTGGGCGGCTGCCCGGGTTGATCGCGGCGAGCAAGGATCTCTACATCGACGCGGGCGTGAAGGAGGTCCGGGCGGTCGAGAACCAGATCGAGGGCGTCATCAAGGAGCTCGAGGCACACAAGTTCGCGGCGATGGAGCGGTTCTCGGATCAGTCGACCGTGTCGTACGTGGCATTCCGGCGCTTCACCCTGGGCTTCATCCTCGCCGCCATCGTCGTCGCCTTGGGGATCGGACTGCTCACGACGGTGGTGATCTCCGAGCAGCTCGGCGGGGAGCCGGGCTACGCGGCGGAGATGGTGCACCGGGTGGCGGAGGGAGACCTCTCCGTGAAGGTGGAGACGAAGGGGAACGACAGGACGAGCCTGCTCTTCGCCCTGAAGGAGATGGTCAGGAGGCTCGCCGAAACGATGGCGGAGGTCCGCATGGGGGCCGCCACGCTCAGCGCGGCCTCCGCGCAGGTGGCGGCCTCCTCGCAGAGCCTCTCGCAGGGCACCGGCGAGCAGGCCAGCAGCGTGGAGGAGACCACCTCCAGCCTGGAGCAGATGACGGCCAGCATCACCCAGAACCGGGACCACAGCCGGCAGATGGAGCAGATGGCCGCCAAGGGCGCCCGGGACGCCGAGGAGAGTGGCCGGGCGGTGAAGGAGACGGTGGAGGCCATGGGCCTCATCGCGGAGAAGGTCTCCATCATCGAGGAGATGGCCTACCAGACGAACCTGCTGGCGCTGAATGCGGCGATTGAAGCGGCCAGGGCAGGGGAGCACGGCAAGGGCTTCGCGGTGGTGGCGACGGAGGTGCGCAAGCTGGCGGAGCGCAGCCGGACGGCGGCGAAGGAGATTTCAGGGCTGGCGACGAGCAGCGTGAAGGTGGCGACGCGCTCGGGGCAGTTGCTGGAGGAGCTGGTACCCGCCATCCGCAAGACCGCGGACCTGGTGCAGGAGGTGGTGGCCGCGTCCACCGAACAGGCCGACGGGGTGGCGCAGATGAACAAGGCGATGCAGCACGTGGACCAGGTGACGCAGCGCAACGCCTCCTCCGCCGAGGAGCTGTCCAGCACCGCCGAGGAGCTCTCCGCCCAGGCGGCGGCGCTCACCCAGTTGGTGTCCTACTTCCGCGTGGAGGACGGCCGCGAGCGCGGAGCTCGCATGCCGCCCCGTCCTGGGGTGGGGGGCGCGCACGCGCTCAGGGCGGCGGCGAACGCCCTCGGCCCCGGGGCTCCAGCTCCCGGTCCCACTGTCCAGGCTCCGCTCACGGGCGAGGACCGTGAGTTCAAGCGCTTCCAGGTGTGACCATGCGCGAGACCCCTCCTGCCGCGTCCACGCAGTCCCTGAGCTTCTTCCTCGCCGGGGACGAGTACGCCCTGGGCATCCTGCAGGCCCGGGAGATCATCGAGTACGACACCGTCACCCGAATTCCGGGCGTACCCGGCTGGGTGCGCGGAGTGTGCAACCTGCGCGGGAGCGTGGTGCCCGTCATCGACCTCGCGGTGAAGCTGGGCCTGCCTCCAGCCACCCTCACCCGGTGGAGCTGCATCGTGGTGGTGGAGGTGAAGCTCGAGGGCGAGCGGGTGGTGCTGGGGCTGCTCGCGGACTCCATCGGCCAGGTTCTCGAGCTGGCGGCCGGGGACGTGGTGCCTGCGCCGAGCTTCGGCACGCCGGTGAAGGTGGACTACCTGCTGGGCATGGTCCGGCCGGATGCGGGGCGGAAGTTCGTCCTGCTGTTGGACATCGACAAGGTGCTCAGCGGCGAGCAGGTGCTGTCGGCCATGTCCACTGTTCATGAATCGCGGCCCCAGCCCGATGCGGCCGCACCTCGCGGGTAACCATCCGAGCTCCCATGTCTCACAAGAAGAAGATCCTCCTCGTCGACGATTCACAGACCGTCCTGCTGATGCACCAGTTGTTGCTGGCCGACCGTGGCTACGAGTTGATCACCGCGCGAGACGGGCAGGCCGCGGTGGAGTCGGCCCTGGCCGAGCGCCCGGACATCATCTTCATGGATGTCCTCATGCCGCGCGTGGATGGCTTCGCCGCCTGCCAGGAGCTGCGCGCGCACGAGAGTACGCGCGACATCCCCGTCATCATGGTCACCACTCGCGGCGAGCCCCACAACGTGCAGCGGGGCTACGAGAGTGGCTGCTCCGACTACATCACCAAACCCTTCAATGCCAATGAGCTGCTGGACAAGCTCGAGCGGTACCTTGGCGAGTAGAGCGGAGGAGCGCGCGAATGCAACGAGATGAGTCGAAAGGCGCTCCCTCCATGCCCGAGCCCCCGGAGCAGCTCACCCGGCGCATGCAGGAGCTGCAGCTGGAGAACGAGGCGCTGCTCACGCGGGTCCGCCGCCTGAGCACCGAGCGGCAACGGTTGGAATCGCGGATGGCCGACCTCGCCCGGCTGCACACCGCCAGCACCCGCCTGCGTGAATCCGGGACGGACGCGGAGCTGGTGGCCACCCTCCAGGAGATCATCAAGGATCTCCTCGGCTCGGAAGCGTTCGCCGTCTTCGAGCTCGCGCCGGATGCGTCGGCGTTGTCCTGGCTCGGGGGCATGGGGGTGGACTCGGAGCTGCTGCGGCGCGTTCCCCTCGGGGAAGGTCCCCTGTCCTTCGTGGTCCAGAGCGGAAGGAGCTGGGTGTCCGAGGCGTTGCCGGCCGATGACCTGGCCCTGAGCGCCTGCATCCCCTTGAGACTGGGCAGCCGGGTGCTCGGGGTCATCGCCATCTTCCGGCTCTTGCCCCACAAACCGTCCTTCGAGGCGACGGACCATGTCCTCTTCGAGCTGCTGGAGACGCAGGGGGGCATGGCCCTCCACTGCGCCCGTTGCCCTGCCGGCGGGTCGCCGCTGACGGGAGGTTCCTGAGGGCCCCATGCGGATCGATCGTGAGCTCATCATCGAATCTTTCAGGACCGAGACGGAGGAGCTCCTCGCGGAGATGGAGGCGGGGCTGATGGCCTTCGAGGCCCACCCGCGCGAAGAGGTGCTGCAGACCGTCTTCCGCGGGGCGCACACGATCAAGGGCCTGGCGATGTCGCTGAGGTTTCCCACCCTCACCGACTTCGTTCATTGCGTGGAGGACGTGCTGGAGGCGGTGCTGGAGCGGCGGAGGCTGGCGACCGGGGAGCTGGTGACGCTGCTGTTGAGCGCGTTGGAGCACCTGCGCGGACTGGCGGTGGCCGCGGTCTCCGGAGAGGAGGGGATGCCACCTGGTGCCCAGCGGTTGCTGGAGCAGTTGAGAGCGCCGGGACTGGGGGGGCCGGTGCCGGTGGGTGCCGGACGAGCGCCGGAGGAGGTCCGGCGCGTGCGCACGCTCCGGGTGGACGTGGAGAAGCTGGACCGCATCGCCAACCTCACCGGCGAGCTGACCATCGCCCGGGGGCGGCTGACGCGGGTGCTGGCGAAGGGCTCGGCCGGAGAGGCCCTGGCGGTACACCTCGAGGCGGAGCAGCTGCACCTGGAGCTGCAGGAGGAGGTGAGGCGGGTGCGGATGGTGCCGGTGGGCCCCCTCTTCCGGCAGAACCTGCGTGCGGTGAGGGAGCTGACAGGAGCTCAGCAGAAGCGGGCGCGGCTGGTGTTGGAGGGAGAGGACGTGGAGGTGGACACCGCGCTGGTGGACGGGTTGCGCGAGCCGCTGCTGCACCTGGTGCGTAACGCGGTGGACCACGGGCTGGAGACGCCGGAGGCGCGGCGCGAGGCGGGCAAGGAGCCCTCCGGGACGCTGGTGCTGCGTGCCTTTCACGAGCCGGGAATGCTGGTGGTGGAGCTCTCCGACGACGGCCGGGGCCTGCGGTACGAGCGGCTGCGGGAGAAGGCGCGCGCGCTGGGGCGGGACGCCGAGCGGATGACGGCGGAGGAGCTGGCGGAGCTCGTCTTCCTGCCGGGGCTGTCCACCGCGGAGACGGTGACGGAGGTGTCCGGACGCGGGATGGGCATGGACGTGGTGCGCCGCGGCGTGGGGGCTCTGCGAGGCACGGTGACGCTGCGCAGCGAGGAGGGGCGAGGGACCACGGTGACGCTGCGGGTACCGCTGACACTGGCCAGTATCCAGGGCTTCACCGTGGGGGTGGGCGAGGAGACCTATGTGCTGCCGCTGGAGGCGGTGCAGGAGTGCGTGGAACTGCCGGCGGAGCGGCGCGGGCAGCCCGGTGGCGGCGTGCTGAATCTGCGCGGCCAGGCGCTGCCCTACCTGCGGCTGAGCGAGGTGCTCGGAGTGCGGGGCCCTTGCCCGGAGCGCGAGAGCGTGGTCGTGCTGGGGCACGGTGGGGGCCTCGCCGGGTTGGTGGTGGACGAGCTGTATGGCGAGGGCCAGTGCGTCCTCAAACCGCTGGATCGCTTCTTCCGCCACCTGCCAGGCCTGTCCGGCTCGACCCTCCTCGATGACGGGCGCGTGGGGCTCGTCCTGGATGTGCCCTCTCTCTTGAAGGAGGCCGTGCAGCGGATGGCGCCCCCAGCCCCGAGCGGGTGAGGCGGAACCCGCGACATGGTGGAGGCGGCGGGAATCGAACCCGCACTTCCCCGCCTCTCCAGCCGAGCATCGCGGCGGCGGCCGGCGCATCGGCGCCGCATCCGGCTTACTGCGGGCAGGCGTCGAACACGCAGCTGCGCCAGTTCAGCTGGCACATGTCTGGGCTTTGGCCGGAGGCGAGGCACACCTGACGCTCGTCCTCGCAATAAATGCCGCCTGAGCAGACGATGATCAGATCGTCGTCAATCGCCGCGGTGGCCCCGAATGCGGAGCAGAACGCGACCAGGAACACGGTGAACAGCTTGATCTTCACCTGAAACTCTCCTTTTCGATGGTCGAGCAGCACGACCTCATGGGTGCTCCTCGCGGAGCCGGACCACGCTACGCGTTGACGGTCGCCGCGGTCCAGGACCTGTTCGGCATGTCGCGACATCGCTGGCGACGGACTCGCGAAGCGCCGCGGCGCAGGGCCGGAGCTCTGCGGCTCGGGGTGTCCGCGGAAGGAGACGGTGAGAACCCGGCCAGAGACAGCCGCGGGCGTCTCGCACGAGGGGCGCGGCGCCCGGCCCGACACTTGCTCAGGCAGCGTGGCGGGGGCGATTGACGCGCGCGAGGGCCCACCTCAGGCTGTGGGGCATGGCACAGCGCGAACAGGAGCGTGGAGGCCGCTTCCCCCAGGCGCCCACGCAGGAAGAGTGGGAGCGGATGAGTGTGGAGGAGCGGGGGCAGGTGGTGGAGTCACTTCCCGGCGAGGTGACGTGGGACGAGATGGCGATGCCGGAGGGGGATCTGCACTCCCAGGCGAAGATGGAGACGTTGGATGTGCTCCGAGGCTTCTTCTCCCGGGGGAGGCGGCGGGTGTACCTGGGCACGGAGCTGCCGGTGTACTACCCGGGGGAGAGGCGCTTCGCGCCGGACATGCTGGCGGTGCGGGACGTGGAGACGCACCCGCGCAGCAAGTGGGTGGTGAGCCAGGAGGGCAAGGGGCTGGAGTGGGTGATGGAGGTGCACGTGGGCGGCGACCGCAAGAAGGACGCCGAGTACAACGTGGAGCGCTACGCCCGGCTGGGGATTCCCGAGTACTTCATCTACGACCGGTCGCGGGAGCGGCTGGAGGCCTACCGGCTGCCTTCACCGGAGGCGAGGCGGTACGAGCGCATTCCCCTGGAGGCGGGCCGCTACCGCTCGGAGGTGCTGGGATTGGAGTTCGAGTTGGCGGGGGGAAAGCTGCGGCTGTGGGTGGGCAACGCGCTGCTGCTGGAGTCGCATGAGCTGGCGGAGCAGGAGCGGCGGCTGCGCGAGGCGGCCGAGCGGGGGCTCAAAGAGGCCGAGCGGGGGCGCGAAGAGGCGGAGCGGCGCCTGGCGGAGCTCCAGGCCGAGTTGGAGCGGCTGCGAGAGCCTGGGACTCGCCCTCCCCAATGATGTGGAAACTCCACTAGCGTGGCCTCCCTTCAGGTGACTGGGAGGTCACGCATGATGCGCATCCGTCCTTGGCTGTCGATGATGGGCGTGGTGGGGCTGGTGGGTTGTGGTTCCCCCGAAGCGGAGCAGGCCCCCTCGCCCGAGCCGGTGCGCGGTGGGGCCTCCGCGCTGGTGCAACAGGGCACGGTGCAACTCAACATCCTCTATGTGCACGGGGTGAAGGGCTGTCCGGAGCACCGGCAGAACGCGGAGGGCTCGCTCAACGAGTTGCAGGCGGCCGTCGACGCCGCGCTCCCCAGCTACATCTCCGAGTACCAGGCCAGCCACCCGGGCGTGACGGTGGTGACGCGCTCGGCGCATGCCAACCTCTACACGGCACCGGCCTCGCCCTACCACCCGTCGGACTCGACGGACCCGCTGAACATGGATGACTGGGAGGTGGGGGACCCCGGCTGCACCACCACGAAGCAGGGCGAGCCCTGCACCACCGCGTACGAGTGGCGCTACCGGCTGGCGCAGGAGATCAACCGGCGCTTCCCGGCGGGAGCGAAGAACATCGTGCTGGTGGCGCACAGCTCGGGCGCGCGGGCGGCCTTCGAGGTGGCGGCGAACGTGGGGCCCAATGGCGTGGGCACGCAGGACTGGGGCGTGCAGAGCCGCATCGCCGGCGTGGTGTCGGTGCAGGGCATGGTCGATTCGCTGGGGACGAGCAAGTACAACGTGGTGGGCACCACGGACTTCGTCACCACGTGCAAGTACGGAGACCCCATCGTGGGCTTCGGCGACTCGTGCGCGCTGGGCAACGGGTGGTGCGAGTACGCGGGCAACGTCACCGCCTTCCCGGCGGCGGACTGGGTGGTGCGCAACAAGCGGGCGTTGATGCTCAACTCGTGGGCGAGCTGCTCGCCGTCGCTCTGGACGGGCAACAGCGATGGGCCCCTGCCGTTCGACGCGCAGGGCAGCGGCCTGGCGGTGGGCACGGGGATGACGCCCTCGGCGGGACAGACGTGGCGGCCCTCGCACGGGGTGAAGTACGGCTCGTTCTGCCACAGCGCCATCGTGGACCCGGGCATCAGCGGACACGCGCAGGCGGTGACCGCGGCCCGAGATCGCATGCTGGAGTGGCTCTTCCGCAGCTCGCCGCGGGTGTCGGAGACGGGCTCTCTCACCACGTCCACGTCGATTGCCTATGGGACCTCGACGTCCAGCTACGCCATCGGCGCCGCGTGCCCGGCGGGAGAGAAGGACGAGGGCCTGGAAGTGGTGGGCGTGTGCAAGCACCCCGGCTACTTCGACGGGGATGACCACGCCATCGCCGCGGGCGAGCTCACCCTGACGAACGGGGCCGCGTGCACGGGCGCGTTCAAATGGACGCAGAAGCACGACAGCTCCAACAAGCACGCGGCCACGTTCTGGTGGAAGACGCGTTCACTGCCCGTGGACACGAGCTTGCTGGCCACCCTGCCCGCGAACTGAAGAGCCCTCAGTACAGGAACTCCACTCCGGCGAAGGGCTGGAGGTCGGTCTCGTTGGCGGAACCCCGCTCCCGCGTGTTGCCGGAGGCATCCTTCTCCGTCACCGTGAAGCTGCCCTGCCGGTAACCGAAGCCCGCGCTCACCGCGAACCACTCCAGCGGGCGCCACGCCAGCGAGGCCGCGCCGTTGATGACGAAGAGGCCCTCCAGGTCTCCCTTGTTGTAGAACGCCGCCGGAGGCGCGGTGGCGGCGTTGAGTCCCGCGGCCGTCCAGAAGCCGGCCACCTTGAGCAACCCGACGAACAGCGAGCCGGTCAGGTAGAAGTTCGGGCCGAGGAACAGCCTCGTCCGCACGTTCGGTCCGGCGGAGATCGTGCTCCACATCCCCAGCGAGCGCGCGAGCGGCTCATCCACGTTCATCAGGTTGACGCGCGCGTTCGCCCCGATGCCCGCGCTCAGGAAGAACGGGGTGCTGTTGACGAAGACGTAGTTGAAGCCCGGCTGGACCTCGAAGGCCGTGTACGACGTCGTCTCTGGCAACTCCCGCTCGTCTCCGTTGATGGCGTTCGTGGTCAGCACGCGGTAGCCGAGATCGAACCCCAGCATCCGCCCGTACAGATCCGTCGACATGGAGCCGCCGATCGCCGAGCCCTTCATCAGCTTGGGGTTGCCGGGGATGGGGACCTCGACGGACCAGAGCGTGTACCGGCCGTTCGCCGTCACCGTTCCTCGCGTCCCGAGGGGATCCGCTCCCGATGGAGCCGAGCCGTCATCGCGCCGCGCCGCCATCGACACCAGGGGAAGGAGACACACCAGCAGAGCTGCAACATGCGTAGGGCGCATCGTGAGTCCTCTCGTGAACATGTCTTGGTTCCTGCCAACCACCACTCCCCCCGACCGGCAGGATGGGGCGGTGTCACGCTTGGTGCCAGGGAGAATTTCCCGGTGAAAGTTTTTGAGTGTCACCGTTGTGTTCACCCACGTTCGACTCCGAAGGTGGGGAACACGCGCCCTCTCGCGCGCGTGGGCTCGGAGGTATAAGGGCGCTCTTCCACCCAAGGAGCCCTGAATGCGTATGCGCTGGTGTGTCCTCCTACTGGTTCCGTTGGTCGGCTGTGTCTCGCAGAAGGCCTTCGAGTCGAAGTCGCTGGAGGCGCACAACCTCAAGCAGCAGTACGACGAGCAACAGGAGCAGATGAAGGCCCTGGAGCAGAAGCTTGCCGAGACCTCGGCCGCGGCCCAGGCGGCGGAGAAGGAGAAGGCGGAGCTGGAGTCCTCGCTCGCGAACAGTGACGCCGAGCGCCGCGCGCTGCGCAAGCGCGTGGATGAGCTGGCCGAGCTCAACAAGGAGCTGTCCCGGAACACCGAGAAGCTCGAGGCGGCCAAGGAGGCCCTCGAGAAGAAGTCCAGCGAGTACGAGAGCCTCGCGAAGAGCCTCAAGGACGAGATCAAGACCGGGAAGATCGAGCTGTCCGAGCTCAAGGGCCGGATGGTGGTGAAGATGAAGGACAAGATCCTCTTCTCCTCCGGCAGCACGAAGCTCAACAAGGAGGGCCAGGAGGCGCTGGAGAAGGTGGCGCAGGCGCTCAAGGACGTGCAGGGCAAGCTCATCCGCGTCGAGGGCCACACGGACAACGTGCCGTTGCCGGCGGACGGGAAGACGGAGTTCGACTCGAACTGGGAGCTGTCCACCACCCGCGCGCTCGTCGTCGTGAAGCTCCTGCAGGAGCAGGGCGTGCCGCCCACGATGCTCTCCGCGCTGGGCTATGGCGAGTACCAGCCCATCGCCTCCAACCAGACGGCGGATGGACGGAGCCTGAACCGTCGCATCGAGATCGTCCTCGCGCCGGCCGAGCAGGCCCCGTCCGCGGTGGTGGCCGCCTCGGTGAAGAAGGCCCCGGCCCCGGCCCCCAAGCCCGAGGTGAAGCCGGCCTCCGGCGTCAAACCCGCCGCGAAGAAGAAGTAGCCGCGCCGAGGGCAGGACACGGCGCCGAGGCAGAACATGGCGCTGCGGGCAGGAGACAGGAACGCGGACACATCCCCTCTCCCTCTGGGAGAGGGACGGGGTGAGGGTACCCGGCCCCCGGGTTCTGGATGCGAGGGGGTCCCGGGTATAACCCGATACCCTCACCCCAACCCTCTCCCAAAGGGAGAGGGAGATCTGAACCCGAGATGCGTCCGACGCCCTGTGTCCTGCTCGTGCTCCTCGTGGGCTCCGCCTCCCGGGCCGGGGAGCTGCCCCCGGAGGCCGCTGCCCCGCTCACCTTCGAGTCCACCGAGCTGAAGGACGTCGCGGGCACGTGGGGCGAGCCCTTCCGCGCCCTCATGGTGATGCCCGGGGTGAGCCACGTCGTCTCCGGCGCGAGCCTGCCCGTGGTGCGCGGCGCGGCGCCCTCGTCCACGGGCTTCTACCTGGATGGCGTGCGGGTGCCGCGGCTCAACCACCTCTGGGTGGGCCCCTCCGCGCTGCACCCCGAGCTCGTCTCCGGGCTCGACTTCCACCGGGGTCCCGCGCCCGCGCGCTTCGGCCGGGAGCTCGGGGGCACCGTGAACGCGCGGCTCCTCCCGCCGAGCACCGAGTCCGTGCGCGCGGTGGGCTCCATCGACCTGTTCAACGTGGGGGTGCTCACCCAGGTACCCATCGCCTCCACGGGGACTGAATTCACCCTCGCCGGCCGCTTCGCCTACAGCCCGTGGATCGCCGCCGCGGTCATCAACGGCACGCGCGGCACGCCGGGCCCGGATTTGGTACTTGGGCTCTTCGACTACCAGGCGCGCGTCACCCAATCGGTGGGCCAGGGCTCGCTGCGCCTGTTCGCGCTCGGCGCTTCGGATGACGCGGGCCTGAGCGGTCCGGGGGATGTCGTCCGGGTGGGCACGGCCTTCCATCGCGTGGACCTCCGCCTCACGCACCCGCTGGGGGTAGGCGAGGCCGAGGCCGCCATCACCTGGGGCCAGGACACGCTGGGTGCCACCGGGGGCGGTGAGGCCTCCCGTGTCACCGTGGGGCTCTCCGAGCGGACGCTCGGGGCGCGGATGGCCTGGAGGGCCGCGCTGTCCCAGGGGCTCGCGGTGGAGGCGGGGGCGGACGTGGAGCGCCGGAGCGCCGACTCGGAGCAGTCCACCACCTTCCGACCCGGCGAGGCGGATGACCCCCACCGGCCCACCGTCACCACGGGAGGACCCCAGGCCCTCGCGCGGGTGACGCTCGCGGGCGCGTACGCCCAGGCCACCTGGACACAGGGCATGTGGCGGCTCACTCCAGGCCTGCGCGTGGACGGCTACCTGCTGGCACCCGCGCTGAACCAGGTGGCCATCGAGCCCCGGCTGCATGCGCGGGCGGCGCTCTCGGAGACGGTGGCGCTGCGGTTGGGGGCGGGCCTCATGCACCAGGCGCCCAACCACCTCCTCGACGTGCCGGGCGTGCAGTCGGCGGCGCTGCGGCTAGGCCTGCAGCGGGCGCTCCAGGTGGAGGCGGGCGTGGACGTGCGAGGGCCCGCGGGCTTCACCTTCGGCGCGGACGTGTTTGTCCACCCGATGCTGCGCACGGTGGAGTTGGACGTGCTGTCCTTCGACATGCTCGCGGACGATCCGGTGGCGCGAGGGCGGGAGCGCACGGCGGAGGGCCACGGCTACGGCGTGGAGCTGATGGCGCGGCGCCCGCTGTCGGAGCGCTGGTCGCTGTTGGCCTCGTACACCTTCCAGCGGCGCACGCTGAACACGCGCGTGGAGCGGCGGGACGAGGCGGGGCAGGTGGTGGGAACGGAGGTGGTGCCACTGGCCTCGGCGCTCGAGCAGCTGCACGTGCTCAACGCGGCCGTCACCGTGAAGCTGCCGTGGGGTCTCACGGCGGGCACCACGCTGCACTACAACACCGGGGCGCCCGAGGCCGGGGGCCTGCTCTTCTCGTACACGCAGCGCGAGGGCGTGGACCCGGTGAAGGGCACGGCGCGCTGGGTACCGGAGGACCGGGACCGGGTGACGCGCCTGCCCGGCTACTTCCGGGTGGACGGCCGGGTGTCGAAGGCGGGCACGGTGGGGCCATTGGCGGTGGAGGCGTGGCTGGACGTCTTCAACCTCTCGCTGACGCGGGAGACGTTCCGCTACACCTATGGCACCGAGAAGGGTCAGCTGGTGCGCAAACCCTTGGGCCTGCCACCCGTGACGCTCCCCTCGCTGGGCATCCGGGCGAGCTACTGACGGTCACAACGCATCGCATGCCCTCTCTCTCCGTGGGGAGTTCATCACCTCCCGGGAGAGGGTACACACATGCAGCCGGGTAACGAGGGCAAGGACGCTGGCGCCGAGGGCCGTACTCCGTGGCGCCAGCGCATCCGCTCCGGAGCACGGAAGGCGGTGCGATTCCTCCGCGATGACTCCCAGGCCAGGGCCTGTCGGGTGTCGAACCCGACCAACCACCGGTTGAAGATCCGCCGCTCCGATGGCGCGATCCTCAGCGTCTCGCCGCTCGAGTGCTCCAAGCGGGTCTCTCCACAGGAAATCGAGGCCTTTGGCCTGCGGGAACTGGCGCAGCGGGGAACCATTTCCCTCCAGCCCGAGCCGAGCCGATGGGTGAAGTGGCTGGCCTTCCTCCAGTCACTCCTGGGCAAGCTGTGGCCGCTGGCCTTCGTCGTCGGGAGCTACTTCTTCCTCAGTGACGTGCTCACGGGCGCCCGGAGGTATCTGCGCCTCTCGCTCGTCCTCCTGGGGCTCTCGCTCGTGTCGAAGCTGGTGGTGCGCCGGCTGGGGAGCAAGGATGAAAGCCGGTCCTCGCTCGCGAACTGGGCACGGGGAAAGTTCTACGGGCTCCTGCTCCTGTCCATCGGGTTCGGCGTTCCGGGCCTGGTCATCCTCGCGTCCAAGGGCTTCATCTCCCATCTGCGCGAGGTGCTGGTGGCCCTGCCGGCCTGGGTATCGCCCGGGGGCCTGCCACTCCCCGAGGTGCCCGCCAACGCCCGGCTCCTCCTCGCCGGCCGCCTGCTCCAGTGGCTCTTCATCGGTCTGCTCTCCCTGCTGCCGGCCCTGCTCTTCTTCTCCTTCGATCGCGAGCACCAGGGCACGCTCCGGGAGCGGTTCATCGCTCATATCTTCCGGTTCGATCCGGAGGTGAAGACCCGGCAGGATGTTCAGGCCCGCTACGGCAAGCAGATGGACGAGGCCTATGGCGCCGAGCGCCGCGACGGCGTCGTCCGCCTCCTCCCCACCCGGCGCTCCCCGCTGCTCATGGCCACGCTGGCGCTCGCGCTCGGCTGGTCCTTCACCCTCTTGGGCACGGACCCGCGGCTCGTCACCGGCTCGCTCGCCACCCCCGCAACGGTGAACATCCTGGACTTCTTCGAGCCGCAGAAGGCCACGCTCACGTTCGGCTTCCTGGGGGCGTACGCCTACGCGTTGACCACCACCTTCCGCAGCTATGCCCGAAGGGATCTCCAGCCGAAGATCTACAGCCACATCACCACCCGCGTCTTCACGGTCATGGTCCTGGCCTGGGTGCTGGACGAGAGCTGGTTGATGATTCCGGGCGTTCAAGGCGACAAGTCGGCCCTGGCCGCGCTGCACACGCTCGCCTTCGTGATGGGCATCGTCCCCGAGACGGGGCTGGTCTTCATCAGCGAGATGCTGCGCACCACCTTGCGGCGGCTGCGGCGTGGCGCGAAGGATCCGGGCTTCCAACTCGTGGATCCGCACGAGCCGCTCACGAGCCTGGAGGGAATCGATCTCTACGACCGGGCGCGCCTCCAGGACGAGGGGGTGACGAACGTCCAGGCACTGGCACGCCATGACGTGGTGGAGCTGATGCTCCAGACGCGCGTCCCGGCACCGAGGCTCCTGGATTGGGTGGACCAGGCCATCCTTCACCTGCATGCCAACGCGGGCGGGCAGGTGGATGGCAAGCCCGACCCCCTGCTCCAGAACCTGCGCCGGTATGGCATCCGTACCGTCACGGACCTCCTGGAGGCCAGTGCGAAGGCCCAGACTCCCGAGGCTCGCGCCGAGCTCATCAAGCTGCTGTCCGGCCCGGAAGCGAACGGGACCATTCCCCGGCTCCAGGTCGTGCTCGACACCATCGAGGACGAGGAGTGGGTGGCACAGCTCCTCTGCTGGCACAAGAGCCAGAAGGTCCGGGAGGAAGTCGTGGATGTCCCGGGACCTCGCCCCGAGCCGGAGGACACCCGGCCCGGGCCCGCGGACTCCACCTCCCGGCCCTCGCTCCCGAGTGTCACCGGGCGCCGGACCGGCGACGGAGCGGCTGCGCCCCCTGTTGCGTGAGCGCACCGGAGGGCATATCCGGGAGCCTCCAGCCGCAGCGGAGGAGGACCGGGCATGTACCTCGCGGACACGGTGGTGGGTCTCATCGAGCACGGTGGCGAGGGAGACCTCGCCATCGGAGCGCCGGGACGGCCCGGGTTGACGCATGGGGGCCTGCGGGAGCTGGCCCGGCACACCGTCACGGCGTTGAACGGCATGGGCCTGGGGCGCGGGGACCGGGTGGCCCTGGTGCTGCCCAACGGGCCGGAGATGGCGGCGGCCTTCGTCACCTTCGCGTGCGGCTCCACCACCGCGCCGCTCAACCCGTCCTACCGGGCCGAGGAGTTCGACTTCTACCTCTCCGACCTGAAGGCCCGGGCGCTCGTGCTGCTCGAGGGCATGGAGAGCCCGGCCCGCGCCGTCGCCGCCGCGCGAGGCATCCCCGTCATCGAGCTGGTCCCCGACGCGGGTGGGCCCGCGGGCCGCTTCACCTTGAAGCCGGAGCGGCCGCTCTCCGGCACCCCGGCGCGGGCGGGGTTCGCCGAGGCCGTGGACGTGGCGCTCGTGCTCCACACCTCGGGGACGACGGCGCGGCCGAAGATCGTCCCCCTGAGTCACGCCAACATCACGGCCTCGGCGTACCACATCGGCCAGACGCTGCGGCTGGGGCGCGAGGATGTCTGCCTCAACATCATGCCGCTCTTCCACATCCACGGGCTCATCGCGGCGGTGCTGGCGAGCCTGGCGGCGGGCGGCGGGGTGGTGTGCACGCCGGGCTTCAACGCGCTCAAGTTCTTCGGCTGGTTCGAGGAGGCGCGGCCGAGCTGGTACACGGCGGTGCCCACCATGCACCAGGCGATCCTCGGCCGCGCGAGCCGCAACACCGGGCTCATCCAGGCGGGGCGGTTGCGCCTCATCCGCTCGTCCTCCGCGTCGCTGCCGCCGCAGGTGATGGAGGAGCTGGAGCAGGTGTTCGGCGTGCCGGTCATCGAGAGCTACGGCATGACGGAGGCGTCGCACCAGATGGCGTCCAGCCCCCTGCCGCCCCGGCCGCGCCACGCGGGCTCGGTGGGCATCGCCTCGGGGCCCGAGGTCGCCATCATGGACGGGGACGGAAACCTGCTGCCCCCGGGCGCACTGGGGGAGGTCGTCATCCGGGGCCGCAACGTCACGGCGGGCTACGAGAACAACCCCGAGGCCAACGCCAAGGCCTTCACCCACGGCTGGTTCCGCACGGGAGACCAGGGGGTGCTCGACGAGGCGGGCTACCTGCGGCTCACCGGCCGGCTCAAGGAGATCATCAACCGGGGAGGCGAGAAGATCAGCCCGCTCGAGGTGGACACGGTGTTGATGGACCACCCGGCGGTGCAGCAGGTGGTGACGTTCGGCATGCCGCACCCGAAGCTGGGCGAGGAGGTGGCCGCCGCCGTGGTGCTGCGCGAGGGCGCGAGCGTTGGCGAGCGGGAGCTCCAGGACTTCGCCTCGGCCCGGCTGGCGGACTTCAAGGTGCCGCGGAAGATCGTCTTCCTCGCGGAGATCCCCAAGGGGGCGACGGGCAAGCTGCAGCGCATCGGCCTCGCCGAGCGGCTGGGGCTCACGTCATGAAGATCGCCATCTTCGGCGCGGGAGCGATGGGCGGGTTCCTCGGCGTCCGGCTGGTGCAGGCCGGAGCGGACGTCACCTTCATCGCGCGCGGGGCCCACCTCGCCGCGATGCGGGACAAGGGCGTCACCCTGCGCAGCGGCGGCGAGAGCGTCACCGTCCGGCCGCCGTGCACCGATGACCCGGCCGAGGCGGGGCCGCAGGACTACGTCCTCGTCACGCTGAAGGCGCACTCGCTGCCGTCGGCGGCGGCGCAGATGGTCCCGCTGCTGGGCCCCGAGACGGCGCTCGTCACCGGCATCAACGGCGTGCCCTACTGGTACTTCCACGGCCTCGACGGGCCGTACCGGGACCGGCCGGTGGAGAGCGTGGACCCGGGCGGGAAGCTCTGGGAGACGCTGCACCCCTCGCGCGCCATCGGCGCGGTGCTCTACCCGGCGGCCGAGGTGGTCGAGCCCGGAGTCATCGAGCACACCTACGGGGACCGCGTCACGCTGGGCGAGCCCGATGGGAGCAAGAGTCCGCGCGTCGAGGCGCTGTCGAAGCTGTTGATCCGCGCGGGCCTGAAGGCACCGGTCCGGCCGCGCATCCGGGACGAGCTGTGGGTGAAGCTCTGGGGCAACCTGGCCTTCAATCCGCTCTCGGCGCTCACGGGCGCGACGCTGGACAAGCTCGCGACGCAGGGAGACCTCCGGGCGGCGGCGCGCGCCATGATGGTCGAGGCCCAGGCGGTCGCCGAGGCGCTCGGGGTGCGCTTTCCCATCGACGTGGACAAGCGGATTCAGGGCGCGGCGGAGGTTGGCGCGCACAAGACGTCCATGTTGCAGGACCTGGAGCGCGGCCGGCCGATGGAGATCGACGCGCTGCTGGGCGCGGTGGTCGAGCTGGGTCAGCTCGTGGGCAGGCCGATGCCCTCGTGCGAGCTGGTGCTGGCGCTGGTGCGAGAGCGCGCACGGCAGGCCGGCTGCTACCCGGCCGCGACCCCGTAGCACTCCCACTGTTTCATACCCATCTTCATGTTCTCCTGATAAGCAGGTTTATCCGGAATTAATGGAGAGGCATTACATGTCCAAGAAGATGTTCGCCCTGGCCATCGCCGTGCTCGCCACCTTGTTCGGTGGAGCCGGCCCGGCGTGGGCCGCCAACGGCTCCCAGTTCATTTCCCAGGACGTGCCAACGACCATGGTCGTCGGCCAGGTCCGCACCGTCTCGGTCACGATGAAGAACACGGGGACGACGGCCTGGACCCAGGGAGGCGAGTACAAGCTCGGCACCCAATACCCCCAGGACAATACCCTCTGGATCGGAGGCACCCGCGTCTACCTCTCCGCCACGGACTGGGTCGCGCCGGGGCAGGAGAAGACCTTCACCTTCAACATCACCGCGCCCGGCACACCGGGCACCTACTACCTCCAGTGGCGGATGGTGCAGGATGGGGTCGAGTGGTTCGGCGCCTATTCCACGAACGTGGCGATCCAGGTCACTTCGTCGCCAGTCGATGACGCGCAGTTCGTCTCACAGAACGTGCCCACCACCCTGAACCCCGGTGAGACGCGCTCGGTCTCGATCACCCTGAGGAACAGCGGCAGCAGTACCTGGACGCAGGCCAGCAACCTCAAGCTGGGCTCCCAGAGCCCGCAGGACAATACCCTCTGGGGCGACGGCCGCGTGCTGCTCTCCTCCACGGACTCGATCGCACCAGGACAGCAGAAGACCTTCACCTTCAACATCACCGCGCCGGGCACGCCGGGCACCTACCCCTTCCAGTGGCGCATGCTCCGCGAGTACGTCGCCTGGTTCGGCCAGTCCACACCCGCCGTGACCATCAACGTGGTGCAGAACGTGACGCTCTGCCCCGGAGTGCAGGTCACCGCCGACGGAGTGACCGACTCCGGTCCGGCGTTGCAGCAGTGCATCAACAACACGCCCCCGGGCGGCACCCTGGAGCTTCCGGCGGCGGCCTACGGCATCGCCACCCAGGTGATCATCAACAAACCGATGACGCTGCGCACCCGTGGCACCGCCGGCTCGAGCCAGAGCTGCGAGGCGATCGCCTGCGCCACGCTCAAGGCCACCCCCACCTTCAACGTCAATGGCGGCGGATTCCTGGTGGTGGAGAACACCACCGACATGACCATCGACCACATCGTCCTCGACGGCAACCGCGGCGCGCGCCTCGGGACGACCGCGGCCAGCCAGTGCGCGGCGGGTCAGAACCGCTGGGGGTTCAACGCGCGCATGAGCAATTGCCGTTTCTGCCGGTTCACCTGGAACGTGAGCAAGAACGCTCTCTGCGGCACCGCGCTCGAGTTCAGCGGCGATGACGCCACGATCAGCAACAACATCGTGCGCGGCAACGGCCAGAACGCGCAGAGCGGCATGTGGGCGGATGGCATCACCATCCACTACTCGGACCGTGCCACCGTCACCAGCAACACCTTGGTCGACAACAGCGACGTGGCACTCATCCTCGGCGGTGGCCGCAACGCCTATGTGGCCTACAACTCGATCCACCAGCCCGGCCAGGTGACCTTCGCCGGGCTGATGCTCGACAACTTCAACGGCGCCACCCACGGCGACTTCGCCGGGGCGGTGGTGACCCAGAACACGGTGGACTGCGGCACCGCGTACAACTGCCACTTCGGCATCAACCTGGGTCCCCACGCCTGGTACCTGTCGGCGAACATCCTCGGTGGCTCCGTCTACGGCAACACGGTCACCAACGCCCGCCAGGGGATCAACGTGGATGGGGCCGGCACCGCGACGAGCCCGCTGACGCTCTACGGCAACACCGCCACCGGCTCGCCGGGCTCGGCGAGCTTCCTCTGCGGGACGCGTTCGACCTCGAACCTCAACATCAACGACTCGGTCGTGAACCGCAACGGTGACACCACGCCGGCCACCAACTGGACCTGGCACGGCTGCCCGTAGGGTGGTCCCTGGCTCACGGCCGGCCGGCTGCTCCCCGGCCGTGAGCCCCTGGTCCCGAGCACCCGTCACACCACCTCCCCTCGCACTCCCTCCATGAGGAAAAGAGTGTGAGGGCGCGTCGCGCTCCACCTCGCGACCTTCGAGGTGTTGTCCATGCAGAACCACATCGTGCTCGTCCCCGGCTTCGGCGGCTTCGATGCACTCGGCTCGTTGCGCTACTACCACGGAGTGACCCCGGTGCTCGGGTCGTCCTCCTTGGTGCTGCACTACTTCCCCAACCTCCCCACGGCGAGCGTTCAGACGCGGGCGCGGCGGTTGCGGCTGTGGCTCGGCGAGCTGCAGGAGCGGCGGGTGGTGGGGGGCAAGGACGTCATCCACCTGGTGGGCCACTCGACGGGTGGACTCGACATCCGGCAGCTCCTCATCGACTACCGCAAGCGTGAAGGCACCCATGCGCCCGGTAAGGACGTGCTCGATCGCATCCGCACCGTGCAGTTCCTCTCCACGCCTCAGCGGGGGACGAACCTGGCCCGCCGCGTGAGAGGCCTCGGGGGTGTTTCGCGTGTCGTCACCAAGTGGGGGCCGCGCATGCTCTACGAGACGACCCGTGCGCTCCGGACTGGGGGCGTGGGTTTCCTTGGCCGGTGCCTCCAGGGCATCTGGCCTCCCACCGAGGGCTCTCCCGACTGGCTCGATGCCGCCATCCAGACGATGGTGGGCTTTGGCGCCAGGCGGGAGAACCTCGAGCGGGCGCTCGCTCGGGCCTCGTACTTCGAGACGCTCCGGTGGCTGCTCCACATGTGCACCGACGTCGCCGCCATCAGCGACCTGGACCCCATCCGGGCCCCAGGCGCGCCCGAGAGCCCGGCGCACCGGAAGACGGCCGACGAGGAGCGGGCCTTCCTCGAGGCGCGGAACATCCGCTACCGCTCCATCGTCACCGTCGCGAAGCGGCCGGCGAAGAGCTCGCGAGGGCTGTTCAAGTTCGTGTACGGGCTGACCGAGCGCCACCCACCCGCGGAGCTGGGCCAGCCCCAGTCACTCCCCTGGCTGCTGGCGCGAGGCGAGGGAGAGCTGGAGCCGTCGGACAACGACGGCATCGTCAACAGCGTCTCCATGGTGTGGCCCGATGCGAAGTCCTGCTTCCTGGTGGAGGCGGACCACGCGGACGTCATCGGCCATTTCGACTACTCCCAGCCGGCCCAGCAGGATCCGGATGCTCCGCAGCGCTACTACCAATACGACCTGCTGTCCTCGGGCTCGGGATTCGGCCAGCGCGAGTTCGATGCGCTGTGGGGGAAGATCGCTTCCTTCACCGACAGCTGGAAGTACCCGAGAGCGCTCGAAAAGCCCGATGAGGCCTGGGTCATGTGAGCCGGCGCCTTCGTCCGAGCGCCAGCACCGCGAGCGCGAGCACCCCCGCGCTCCAGCCCGGAGCGGAGCCACAACCACAACCCCCCGGCTCGGTGAGCGGGGGCACGGGGCCGGGGTGGCCGCGCATGTCCGCGGTGCGGGCAATCCACAGGTGACTGGTGACGGTGCGGGGATGGCCGTTGAGCCACACCTCCACGCGGAAGCGATCCTCGCCGTGCCCGGGCGCGGTGATGTCCCGCTCCACCACGAAGTCGTCCGAGGTCACCTCGACGAGCGGAAGGCGCACGCCATTATGGACGAATCGCACGTGATGACCCCGGGCGCCGGTGACGCGGGCGCTCAGCCGGGCGCTCTGCGCGAGCACGGTGTCCCCGGTGGGGGCCACGCTGCTCGACAGGTCCACCATGGGGTCCTCCGGCCCCTGGAGCTTCACCACGGTGCGGCCGTTGCGGATGCCCTCGAGCAGGGCCGCCACGCTCAGCTCGCGCGCGTACACCAGCGTGGTGGGGTTGCCGATGGCGCTCTGGGTGAAGTCCAGGTCCACCCCAGCGCGGTGATCATCACTGCCGCCGAGCGCCGCGGTGTGGTGCCCCTGCGCCACCAGCCAGTCCCAGTAGCCGAGGGCGCCCTCGGAGAAGAAGCGCCCCAGCTTCTCCCAGCCGCCGTTGGCCACCTCGATGGCGTCCACGCCGCCTGGGGGCACGGTGAGCTGCCACGCGCAGCCGATGCACAGATCTCCCACGTCGTAGGTGGGGTGGTTGATGGAGAAGAGCGCGCCCTGGCGGTGGAAGGCGTCGATGGCCTCGGCCAGGGTGATGTCCTCGTTCACGCGCGGCGGCACGTAGCGGGTGGCGCCAATGGCGTTCGCGTGGCCCGAGTAGGTGGTGTACTCGACGCCCGGCACCAGCAGCAGGCCGGGGTGGCGCGGCTGGGCGTCCACGAGGAAGTCGAGCGTGGACGTGGTGTTGTGCTCGGTGAGGACGACGAAGTCGAGCCCCTGGCCCCGCGCGTAGTGGGCGAGCTCGTCCAGCGGGGCCTTCGCATCTCCGCTCTCGCGCGAGTGGACGTGGAAGTCGCCCGCGTACCAGCGCGGCTGGGAGGAGAGCGCGTCGGCGGGGTGGTAGGGCTGGCGCTCGGGCTGGGGCGCGAGCCGGGGCACCGTGCGCAGGTGCACTTCAATCCGGTAGCGCGCGGGCGTCTTGCGAAGCTTCGCCTTGCCCACCGTCACCTTCCAGGTGCCCGGGGGCAGGGGGCCGGCGAGGTACGAGCGCGAGGCGGCCTTCTCGCCCACGATGGCGGGCTCCTCGTTGCCGCCGCCGTAGCCGCGGAAGCCGGCCGGATCCTCCAGACCCCAGTCGAGGATGTTCTCGCTGGCGAGGTCCTCATGGCGGACCTCCAGCTCCACGGTGCCCGGCGGCACCTCGAAGGGCACGGAGAAGAAGTCGCCCTCGCCAGGCACCTCCCCCTCGAGCACCAGCGGGTCGGCGGCGAGGGCGGACGTGCAGGCGAGGAAGCAGGCGAGGAGCGGGCCGCGGAACGAGAGGAGGGGACGCACGGGACGCGCAGCGTATCCCATCCCACCGGACGGCCGCCCGGGTGCTCTCCGGGCCAGGGTGCACTCCCGAGGCATCGCGCGCGTCGTTGGGAGGACGGATGAGTCCAGGCAGGCAAGCACCAGGGAAGCAGCCAGCGGGGGAGGCCCGGAGGGGAGACGGGATGCAGGCGGGCCAGCGTGTGCACATGTCTACGCGGCGTGTCAGGAGGTGGCGAGGCGTGAGCACGAGTCAGGGACACCGGAGCGCGGCGTGGGGCGTCCTCGCGTTGCTGGCACTGGGGGCGTTCGCGGGCTGCAATCCAGCGAGCTCGCAGCCGCAGCAGCCCCAGGCGCCGGCACCGGTGGTGCTCGGGCCGGAGGACGTGGCGCGGGTGGAGCCGCAAGAGCTGCGCAGTGGGCCCGTCCTCTCCGGCACGCTCCAGGCCCGGCGCGCCGCCACCATGCGCGCCGAGGTCCAGGGCGCCGTGCTGGAGATGGTCGTCGAGCAGGGCCAGCAGGTGAAGAAGGGCCAACTGCTCGCGCGCATCGAGGACAGCTCGGTGCAGGATCAGTTCCTCGCCGCGCGCACCGCGGTGCGGGTGGCGCGCACCGGCCTGCAGGTGGCCCGGGCCGAGGAGGAGCGCAATCGCACGCTGTCCGCCGAAGGCGTCATCACCCGCCGGGACTTCGAGCAGGCGCAGCTCGCGCGAAACCAGGCCCAGGCGCAGCTGTCCGAGGCCGAGGCCCGGCTCGCGCTCGCGCTCCAGCAGGTGGGGCGCACCCGCATCCGCGCTCCCTTCTCCGGCGTGGTGAGCGAGCGCCTCGCCAGCGCGGGTGACATCGTCCAGCCGGGCGCGCCGCTCTACACCGTCATCGACCCCACCAGCCTGCGGTTGGAGGCCTCCGTGCCGGCCGCGCAGCTCAACACGCTCGAGCCCGGCGTGGAGGTGGACTTCAACGTGGGCGGCTATGGGGACCGCTCCTTCAAGGGCCGCATCGAGCGCATCAACCCCGCGGTGGACCCGGGGACGGGCCAGGTGCGCATCTACGTCACCCTGCCCAACACGGAGCAGGACCTGCTCACGGGGCTCTCCGCCGAGGGCCGGGTGGCGTCGATGCGGCGCGAGGTGCCCGCGGTGCCGGTGGCGGCGGTGGACGTGCGCGCCGAGCCGCCCACGGTGTTGCTCGTGAAGGACGGCCACGTGGAGCGCGTGCCGGTGACGCTCGGCATGCGGGACGAGCTGGCGCGCCTGGTGGAGCTGCGCTCCGGCGTGCAACCAGGGGACGTGGTGCTACGGGCCTCGGCCGGAAGCGTCGCCGAGGGCACCCCCGTGGAGGTGCGGCTGCCCGAGCGGCCCCAGGAGCCCGAGCCGGGCGTGGGCGGTGCTGGCACGCCTCCGCCGGCAGGGTCCCCGCCCCAGCAACCCGCGTCCCGCTGAGCCGAGGAGAGCCATCCCGTGTTCATCTCCAACTTCGCCATCAAGAAGCCCATCGTCACCATCACCGCCATGCTGGCGCTGGTGGTGTTCGGCCTGGTGGCGCTCATCTCCCTGCGCACGGACGAGTTCCCGGACGTCCAGCAGCCCATCATCAACGTCACCATCGTCTACCCGGGCGCCTCCCCCGACGTGGTCGAGCGCGAGCTGGTGGAGCCCATCGAGGACGCGCTCTTCAGCATCAACGGGGTGGATGCCGCGAAGTCCACCTCCAGCGCCATCGACGGCCTCGCCCAGTTCACCGTCTACTTCAACTACGAGAAGGACCTGCAGCAGGCCTCGCAGGACGTGCGCGACGCCATCTCCAGCAAGCGCAATGAGCTGCCGCTGGAGATGGAGGAGCCCGTCCTCACGCGCTTCGATCCGTCGGACATGCCCATCGTCTCGCTGGCCATCACCTCGGACACGCTGCCGGCCACGGCGCTCACCCGGCTGGTGGACCCCGGCATCGTCGGCGAGCTGCGCTCAATTCCCGGCGTGGCCCAGGCCACGGTGGTGGGTGGCATCGAGCGGGAGATGACGGTGTTCGTGCGCCCGCAGTCGTTGCAGGCCGCGGGGCTGAGCATCTCGCAGGTGGTGCAGGCGCTGCAGGCGCAGAACCTCGCCGCGCCGGTGGGCCGGCTGGACGGGCCGCTGGAGGAGACGACCATCCGCCTCAAGGGCCGGCTGGAGACGCCCGAGGACTTCGCCCGCGTCGTCATCGCCGAGCGCGGGGGCCAGCCCATCCGGCTCGGCCAGGTGGCCAACGTGGTGGACGGTGCCGAGGATCCGCGCACCCTGGCCCTCTTCAACGGACGCGAGGCGGTGGGCATCGACATCCTCAAGGCCAAGGGCTACAGCACCACCGAGGTGGCCAACGCCATGCGCGAGCGCATCCAGGCCCTCCAGCCCACGCTGCCCCAGGGCGTGAAGATGGAGATCGTCCGCGACTCGGGCGTGCAGGTGGACAACGCGGTGGAGAACGTGCAGTCCGCGCTCGTGGAGGGCGCGCTGCTCACCGTGCTGGTGGTGTTCCTCTTCCTCAACTCCTGGCGCTCCACCGTCATCACCGGCCTGGCGCTACCGGTGAGCGTGCTCGCGTCCTTCATCAGCGTCTGGGCGTTCGGCTTCACGCTCAACACCATGTCGCTCTTGGGCCTCAACCTGGCCATCGGCATCCTCATCGACGATGCCATCGTGGTGCGCGAGAACATCGTCCGCCACATCGAGATGGGGAAGGACCACTACACGGCCTCGCGCGAGGGCACGGCCGAGATTGGCCTCGCGGTGGCGGCGACGACGTTCTCCATCGTGGCGGTGTTCGTCCCGGTGGCCTTCATGTACGGGGTGGCGGGGCAGTGGTTCAAACCCTTCGCCCTCACCATCGCGTGCTCGGTGCTGGTGTCGCTCTTCGTGAGCTTCTCCCTGGACCCGATGCTCTCGGCGTACTGGCCGGACCCGGCGGTGGAGAAGGGGGCGCACAAGGGGCCCCTCTCGCGGGTGCTCTCGCGCTTCAACCACTGGTTCGACCGGCAGGCGGACCGCTACAAGGGCGTCATCGCCTGGGCGTTGGACCACCGGCTGGCCATGGTGCTGGTGGCGGGGGGCTCGCTGGTGGGCGCGCTGGCGTTGCAGGCCTTCTTCGGCGGCGCGGGCTTCGTCCCGACGAGTGACCGGGCCGAGGTGGAGATGCTGGTGGAGACGCCCGCGGGCTCCAGTCTCGAGTACACGAAGCGCAAGGTGGACGAGGTGACCCGCATCGCGCGCAACCACGGGGAGGTGCGCTACACCTTCACCACCATTGGGACGCCGCTGCCGTTGCGCTCGCCGGGCGTGGACCAGGCGCTGGTGTACGTGAAGCTGACGCCCAAGCACGAGCGCCACGTGAGCCAGGAGGAGCTGGGCGTCACGCTGCGCCGGGAGATGTCGAGCGTGGCCGGGGCGAACGTGTCCGTCTTCACCAGCGGCTTCGGCGGCGCCTTCAAGTCCATCCAGTTGGAGCTGCGCGGGCCGGACGCGGGGGAGCTGACGCGGCTGGCCGAGCAGCTGCGCCGCGAGGTGGAGAAGGTGCCGGGCGCGGTGGACGTGGGCCTGTCCACGCGCGGGGAGAAGCCGGAGGTGGAGGTGGAGGTGGACCGCGGCATGGCGGGCCGGCTCAACGTGACGGTGGCCCAGGTGGCGCAGTCGCTGCGCGCGGCCTTCGCGGGGGTGGACTCGGGAGACTGGGTGGACCCCTCGGGCGAGACGCGGGACGTGACGGTGCGGCTGGTGCCCGAGGCCCGCACCCGCCCGGGAGACCTGGAGCAGCTCCCCCTGGTGGCGGGCGCGGCGCCGGGAGGGCCTCCGGCCCTGGTGCCCCTGGGGCAGGTGGCCCGCATCCACGAGACGGTGGGGCCCGCTCAAATCAACCACCTCAACCGCGAGAAGGTCATCAACATCCAGGCCAACGTGCAGGGGCGCTCGCTGTCGGAGGTGATGACGGACATCCGGACGCGGCTGGACCAGGTGCGGCTGCCCGCGGGTTACGTGCTCGGCGAGGGCGGCGAGGCGAGAGATCAGGCCGAGGTGTTCGGCCGCGTCTTCCTCGCGCTCGGGGTGGCGGTGCTGCTGATGTACCTCATCCTGGTCATCCAGTTCGGCTCGTTCCTGGATCCGCTGGCCATCCTCATCTCGCTACCGCTCTCGCTCATCGGCGTGGTGCTGGCGCTGCTGGTGACGGGGGACACGCTCAACATCATGAGCCTCATCGGCGTCATCCTGCTGATGGGGATTGTCGCCAAGAACGCCATCCTGCTCATCGACTTCGCCAAGTGGGCCCATACACGGGGCCTGCCCATGCGCGACGCGCTCATCGAGGCGGGCCGCATCCGTTTGAGGCCCATCATGATGACGACGCTGGCCATCATCGCGGGCATGGTGCCGGTGGCGCTGGGAGCGGGGGAGGGGGGCGACTTCCGCGCACCGCTGGGACGGGCCGTCATCGGCGGCGTCATCACCTCCACTCTGTTGACCCTGCTGGTGATTCCGACCGTGTACGAGATTCTCCACGACTGGCGTACGTGGATGTTGGGTAGGCTCAAGCGCAACAAGGGGCACGGGGACCGCGAGCCGGTGCACGGTCCACCCCAGACGCGCCCGGGTACTTGAGGAAGGACCGAGGTTGGCCCAGGCAACGGTGCATACGGAGTTGTGCCGGAACCTGCGGAGGCTCTCCCTCCTCACGGCGGGCCTCGTCCTCATGGTGGGGCTGGTGGTCCTCATCGCCTGGCTGGCGGGCATCGAATCCCTCAAGGGCCTGCGCCCGGGCCTGCCCACGATGAAGGCCAACACGGCCCTGGGCTTCATGCTCTCCGGCGCCACGCTGGTGCTGGTGGGCCTTCCCGAGCCCACTGCCTTCACACGGCGGGCCGCGCAGGTGGGCGCGGGGCTCGTCATCCTCCTCAGCGGCCTGACGTTCGCTCAGTACGTCTTCGACGTGGACCTCGGCATCGATCGGCTCCTCGTGGAGGACCCCCGGCGGGGCGTGGAGCTCGGCTACCCGGGGCGCATGGCGCCCAACACGGCCCTCTGCTTCATCCTGCTCGGGGTGTCGCTCCTGTGCATCGAGGTGAAGACGCGGCTGGTGGGCTGGCCCTCCCAGTATCTGGCGGCGCTCGCGGCGCTCATCACGCTGGTGGGCTTCGTGGGCTACCTCTACGGGCAGCAGGAGTTCCCCGGCCTCAGCCGCTACGCGCAGATGGCGGTGCACACCACGGTGTGCTTCCTGTTGCTCTCGGTGGGCGTCTTCTTCGCTCGTCCGGACCGCGGCTTCATGCGGGTGATCACCCACTCGGGCCTGGGCGGGGTGCTCTCGCGCTGGCTGTTGCTGCCGGCGCTCGTCCTGCCCGTCCTCCTGGGCGGGCTGGCGCTCATGGGCTACCGGGCCGGGGCCTACGCGCTGCCCTTCGCGCTGGCGCTCATCGCCGTGGGCAACGCCGTTGCCTTCACCGCGCTGGTGTGGGGGGCCTCCTTCGCGCTGGACAAGGCGGAGGTCCGGCGTCAGCGCGCCGAGGAGGAGCGGATGCGGCTCGAGGCCCGGGAGCAGGCCGCACGGGCCGAGGCCGCCGCCCAGCACCGCGAGCGCTCTCGGGCCGAGGCCGCCGAGCGGGAAGCCCAGCGTGCCGTCCGCACCCGCGAGGAGGTGTTGGCCATCGTCAGCCATGACCTGAAGAACCCGCTGGGCTCCATCTCGCTGACCACCCAGTTGATGCGGCGGCTCCTCCCCCCGGGCGCCGAGGGCGAGCGGCTGCTCAAGCACACGCACACCATCGAGCGCTCGGTGGAGCGGATGGACCGGCTCATCAAGGATCTGCTCGACATGGCCAGCCTCCAGGCCGGCCAGTTCAAGCTGGTCCTGGGGCGCTACGCGGTGGACGACCTGGTGCGCGACGGCCTGGTGCTGCTCGAGCCCCTGGCCATCGAGAAGCGGGTGGAGCTGCGCACGCGCCTGCCCCGGGAGCGCTACTGGGTGGAGTGCGACCGGGACCGGTTCTTCCAGGTGCTGTCCAACCTGGTGGGCAATGCCCTGAAGTTCACCCCCGAGGGGGGGACGGTGACGGTGCAGGTGGTGCCCGGGGAGGGCTTCATCCGCTTCTGTGTGAAGGACACCGGCCCGGGCATCCCCGCCGAGGCGCTGCCCCACCTCTTCGAGCCCTTCTGGCAGGTAGAAGGGACGGGCAAGAAGGGCACGGGGCTGGGCCTCACCATCAGCCGCGGCCTGGTGATGGCCCATGGGGGCTCCCTGGAGGTGGAGAGCGAGCAGGGGCAGGGCAGCACCTTCTCCTTCACCCTGCCCCGGCCCTCGTCCCAGGCGGAGCGGGAGCGGACCCCCGAATCCCCCGTGCACTGAGCAGGCGGGCGAGCATCCTTTTTCGAACAGTCCGAGGGGCTGTGCCAGACTGGCGCCCCGCGCTTCGCGTGAATGCGGAGGGCGAGGTCATTTCGGGGGTACTGCCCATGACGGACGTGCACTGGACGAACGAGTTCCTGGATTCCATGCGCGAGGTGTGTGACCCGCCGGCGGACGAGGCCGTGGGGAGCCTCTTCGCGCAGGGGATGGTGGGTTCCGCCAATGAGCTGATGAAGCAGCTGGTGGCGCACGAGACGGTGACGGCGGAGCAGCTGCCGGTGCCGTTGCGCGGCTACTTCGAGCAGAGCGCGAAGCTGCCCTCGTGGGCGGACAAGGAGCTCATCCGCGAGGGGCAGGCGGTGTTCAGCCGGTGTGGCTCGCTGTCGGTGGTGGCGCTGGTGTGCGCGGGGCTGCCCACCTGCTACGCGGGGGCCGAGGGCGTGCAGGTGCTGCACCTCACGGCGCGGCTGCAGACGGACACCAAGCGGCGGATCATCGAGACGGCGCAGATGGTGGTGGACGTGATGTCGCCGGGAGGCCTGGAGCCGGACGGCTGGGGCCTGAAGGACGCGCAGAAGGTGCGGTTGATGCACGCGGCGGTGCGCCACCTCATCCGGCAGAGCGGCCGGTGGGATGCCACGTGGGGCCAGCCCATCAACCAGGAGGACATGGCCGGCACGCTGGTGACGTTCTCGGTGGTGACGATTCGCGCGCTGACGAAGCTGGGCTACACGCTGGAGCCGCGCGAGGAGCAGGCCTACTACCATGCGTGGCGGGTGGTGGGGTACCTGATGGGGGTGGACGAGCGGCTGCTGCCGGAGACGTACGAGGAGGGCTGCCGCCTGGCGGACGCCATCTTCGGGCGGGTGTTCCGCGCGAGCGACGCGGGCAAGGCGATGGCGGGCGCGCTCATCGAGCAGGTGGAGCACATCATCCCCGGCAACATCTTCGATGGGCTGTGCAGCACGCTCATCCGCCATCTGATCAGCGACGAGACGGCGGATCTGATCGCCGTGCCGCCGGCGGACTGGACGAAGGCGTTGATCAAGCCGCTGCAGTTGCTGGGCTGGGTGATGGACGAGGGCGACGAGGCGAACGTGGTGAACGCGAAGCTGAGCGAGCTGTTCGGGCGCAAGCTGCTGGAGGGAATCGTGTGGGTGAGCCGCGGCCACGAGCGCCCGCCCTTCCGCATCCCCGAGACGTTGCGCGCGTCGTGGAACGTGCGCAGCCGCGAGCAGCAGCTGGCCTGAGGCGGCTCAGCCCTGGGGGACGGCGGCGGTGCCGAGCGTGAAGCGGAACGTGCTGCCCTGCCCCGGTGTGGACTCCACCCAGATGCGCCCACCGTGGCGCTCGACGATCTTCTTGCAGATGGACAGGCCGATGCCCGTGCCCGGGTACTCCTCCTTGCCGTGCAGCCGCTGGAAGATGGCGAAGATGCGCTCGTAGTACTGCGGCTCGATGCCGATGCCGTTGTCCTCCACGGCCACGGTGACGGTGTCCCCCTCGCTCGTGGCCGACACGCGGATGTGCGGGGGCCGCTCGCCCCGGAACTTCACCGCGTTGCCCACCAGGTTCTGCAGCAGCTGCGCCAGCTGCGTCTCGTCTCCCTTCACCCACGGCAGCGGCTCCACCTTCACCTCCGCGCCGGACTCCCGCAGGGCCAGGTGCAGGTGCGACAGGGCTCGCTCCATGCTGCGCTCCAGCGGCACCGGCACCAGCTCCTTGCCCCGCGTGCCCACGCGCGAGAAGGCCAGCAGATCATTGATGAGCGCCTGCATGCGCGTGGCGCCGTCCACCGCGTAGCGGATGAACTCGTCGGCGTCCGCGTCCAGCTTGCCCTTGTAGCGCCGTGACAGGAGCTGCACGTAGCTGGCCACCATGCGCAGCGGCTCCTGCAGGTCGTGCGAGGCCACGTAGGCGAACTGCTCCAGGTCCGCGTTGGAGCGCGACAGCTCCTGGGCACGCTGGGCCAGCTCGGCCTGGGCCTTCTCCAGACTCGCGAGCAGCCCGGCGGTGTGCTGGCGGGCCCGCTCGGCCTCGGCGCGCGCCGCCTGCTCGCGCACCAGCCGCCGTGCGTCCTCCTCCAGGGCGAGCCGCTCGGTGATGTCGGTGCACACGCCCGTCAGCCGCGAGGGCCGGCCCTGCTCGTCCAACGTGAGCCGCCCATGGGCCTCCACCCAGCGCACCCGCCCGTCCGGCAGGATGATGCGGTACTGCACGTGGTGCTCCGGCTGGAGCTCGGCCACCACCCGCTGGATGCTGGTGAGCACCCGCTCGCGGTCCTCGGGGTGCATGTCGCTCTGGTAGTCCTCGAAGCTGCCGCCGAAGCTACCCTCGGGGATGCCGTGGATGCGCTCCAGCTCGGGCGCCCAGTTGACGCGCTGGGCCTGGATGTCCCACTCCCAGGCGCCCATGCGGCCCGCCTCGAGCGCCACCGCCTGCCGGGCCTGGGCGCGCCGGGCCTCGGTGTAGAGGCGGGCGTTGTCCACCGCGAGCGCGGCCCGGCGGGCCAGCTCCTCCACCAGCCGCAGCTCCTCCTGCCCCAGCCTCCGCAGCGACTCCGCGGTGGCCAACGTGAGCGTGCCCAGCGTCCGCCCCCGGGCGTTGAGGGGCACCACCATGATGGAGCGCAGCCCCAGCTCGCGCAGCAGGCGCAGGTGCTCCTCGTCCCGTGCGGCCGCCACCAGCATCGCGTCGGTGATGTCGGAGGTGAGCTCCGGCTGGCCCGTGCGCATCACGTGGTCGATGCCGCTCCTGGCCCCGGGGTCCGTCGGGTAGAGGTCGGCCAGCCGCCGCGCCAGCTCCACCTTGGCCGGGTCCATGTGGATGGAGGCCACCTGCCGCGAAGGGGTGGTGTCACCCGCGAGGTGCACCGCGCACCAGTCCGCCAGCCGCGGCACCAGCAGGCGCGCGGTGGCGGCCAGCGTGTTCTCCAGCTCGAGCGAGGTGGAGAGCAGCTCCCCGGCCTCGGCCAGCAGGCTCAGCCGCTCCTGGGTCCGCATCACCTCGGTGACGTCCCGGAAGACGTTGACGGCGTACACCACCCGGCCTTGCGCGTCGCGCACCGGCGCCGCGGACACCCGGTACCAGTGCTCCTCGCCCGTGTGCCTGTCGCGGAAGCGCAGCACCCGATCAGGGGTGCTCTTGCCGCAGACCACCTGCCGCCCGGGCAGTTGGCCGAGGTCGATGGGCTGGCCCGTGGAATCGAGCACCTCGTAGCGCTCGAACACCCTGGCTCCGCCCACGCGCAGCAACTCCTCCGAAGAGGAGACGCCGAGGATGCGGGCCGCGGCGGGGTTGGCGAAGCACAGGGACAAGTCCTGTGCCTGCACGGTGACGCCCTCGTTCACCTGCGCGAAGAGCGCATCCACCAGCGGGCGGGCCTGCTCGAAGAGCCGGGCGAGCAGCTCCGCCGACAGCCCCTCGCCGGCACCGGCCGCCGGCAGGGGAGGGAGCGAGGGAGGAAGGGCCGCCGTGCTCATCAGGAACTCCAAGTCGAAGAAGACGTCTCCCGGGGAGGCCGAAAGCTCCCAATGCAACGCGGGGACGTCCATCCGCATGCCCGGTCAGTGTTCACTGGTGGGAGGCAGGAGCACGGCTGGAGATGTCCGCATCCGGACCTTCGCCACCCGGTGCCCCATCGGCGCCGTAGCTCCACACCACGGGCAGCCCCTCCTGGAGCGCATACCCGTACGGGAGTCCCCAGGGGTCGCGCGGAAGCCGCTCCAGGTCGTGGAGGTCCACGAGGTGCTGGAGGCCTTCCCCGGTGGAGGGGTAGCGCTGGTGCCGTTTGTGGAAGAGCTTCAGGGCGCTCTGGAGGGCCGACAGGTCACGCTCGGCTACCTCCGGCTTCGTGGGGAGGCACACGTGACCGATCAGCAACAGCGGAGCGAGCCACAGCATCGCCGCCACGGCCAGGAAGGACGCGGCGAGGAGGAGCGCGCGCAGGGCGGCCTTCCAGTGGAGCTTGCGATGCGCGTGAGACATGTGCGGAGCCCTTTCAATCCGCGTACCGGCCGCTCGCGCGAGGCCGGCCCTCCTCTCCACGAGTCATTTCCCTCCACTGCATGTCCGGGCTGTCCCTGGGGCTTCGCGTCCGTCTGTCATTCTGTCAGCACCCGCGCAGAGCCGGGCGGCTCCGGGCGGGAAGGGGTTCACCGCCTCGCCGCTATCTCCTAGGGTGGGCCTCTCCCCCCGACTGGTGCCGATGCCCCGAGGAAACCTGCCCGAAGACTACCGGCGACACGTGACGGCGGCCCTGGCCGCGCTCGGCGTGCGCAACCTGGTGCTGAGCATCCACGATCCGAGCTTCCCGAGCACACCAGGTGAGGACACCGGCCGGGGCTCGCCGTACTCGGAAGGGGGCATGGGCTTCCTCGAGTTCGCGCGCGAGCTGGGCTTCAACGGCATCCAGCTCGGCCCGCAGGGGCAGACGTCGGAGGACAACGCCTCGCCGTATGACGGGACGCTCTTCACGCGCAACGTGCTGAACGTGGCGCTCGCGCCGCTCACGCACGAGGACTCCTGGGGCGGGCTGCTGCGGCCCGAGCGTCTGCAGTCCCTCGTCTCGGCCCGTCCGGGCGGGGAGGGGCGGGTGAGGCACCGCTACGCCTTCCGGGCCCAGACCGAGGCGCTGGAGGATGCCTGGGACGCCTTCCGGCACAAGCGGCTCCAGGCGGCGCCCGGCAGTCCCGTGGCGTGGCTCTCCGAGCACTTCGACACCTTCCGGCGCGAGCACCACGAGTGGCTGGAGCGCGACGCGCTCTACGACGTGCTGTGCACGGAGCATGGCCGCCCCTACTGGAAGGAGTGGCCGAGCGAGTGGGACCGGCGGCTGTGGAGCCCGCGCCCCGGGGAGGAGACCTCGTTCGCCCATCGCCGCAAGGTGCTGCTGACGAAGTACGCGGGGCAGGTGGAGGCCTATGCCTTCCGGCAGTTCCTCGTGCACTCGCAGCACGCGGCGCTGCGGGAGCGGACGGCGGCGTGGGGGCTGAAGCTGTACGGCGATCTGCAGATTGGTTTCTCGCCGAGGGATGCGTGGGCGTACCAGGGGCTCTTCCTGGGCTCGTACCTGATGGGCGCGCCGCCCAGCCGCACCAACCCCGAGGGCCAGCCGTGGAACTACCCGGTGTTGGATCCGGGGCAGTACCACGCGCCACCGGACGTCTCGGGTCCGTACCCCGGCGTGCGGCAGCCCGGGCCCGTGCTGTGGTTCATGGGCTCGCGGGTGAACAAGATGCTGTCCGAGTACGACGGGCTGCGCATCGACCATCCGCACGGGCTGGTGTGTCCGTGGGTGTACCGGGCCGGAGAGCTGAACGCGGTGCGCGCGGTGCAGCACGGGGCGCGGCTGTTCTCCTCGCCGGACCTGCCGGACCATCCGGAGCTGGCGCGCTGGGCCCTCGTGGCACCGGAGCAGTTGGAGCGCTCGCTGCCGCGCTACGCGGATGGCTGGGTGCGGGAGCTGAGTCAGGAGCAGGTGCGCCGCTACGGCGCGATCTTCGATGCCATCATCGCCGCGGCGCACGCGCATGGGCGCAAGCTGTCGGACGTGCTGTGCGAGGTGTTGAGCACCATGCCCCGTCCGTTGCAGCGGGTGCTGGAGCAGTACGGGCTGGGGCGCTTCCGGGTGACGCAGAAGGCGGACCTGACGAATCCGCGGGACGTGTACCGGAGCGAGAACGCCGAGCCCCAGGATTGGATCATGGTGGGCAACCACGACACCCGGCCCATCTGGGCGCTGGCGGACCGGTGGCGCAAGGAGGGCGAGGCGCGGGCGCAGGCGGACTACCTGGCGTGGCGGCTGCACCCGGAGGAGGAGGGGCGGGAGGACTTCGCGCGGCGGCTGGTGGAGGAGCCGGGGCTGCTGGTGCAGGCGAAGTTCGCGGACCTCTTCGCCAGCCGGGCGGAGAACGTGATGGTGTTCTTCGCGGACCTGCTGGGGATGAAGGAGACGTACAACGCGCCCGGCACGGTGAGCGAGGAGAACTGGAGCCTGCGCGTGCCGGGCGGCTACCGGCGCGAGTACGGGGAGAAGCTCGGGAGCGATGAGGCGCTCAACCTGCCGCTGGCACTGGCGCTGGCGCTGCGCGCGGGCGGTGAGGCGGCTCGCGCGCGGCACGGGCAGCTCATCGCGGCCCTGGAGCGGCTGGCCGGAGAGCTGCGGCGCGGGTGAGGGGCGTGCTCAGTGCTGCACGTCCACCACGAGGCGGGTGGGCTCGCGCAGCTCCATCACCCGGTACTTGTTGGGGCTCTTCACGCCGAGCACCCAGGTGACCTCGCCCTCGAAGTCACACGTCAGCTCCAGCTCCTGCACCATGGGCAGGCCGGGCTTGCGCTCGCGCTCGGCGACGGTGACCTGGGAGCCCTCGTGCGCCTGGGCGGGCTGGACGCGGACCTGCAGCCAGCCCTGGCCGGCGACTTCCGTCGGGTCTCCCGAGCCGCACTTGATGACCGGCTTGTCGACGTACTCGATGTGGTAGCCGGGCAGTTGGTCGCCGTCGAACTGGAGCACGAGGCGATCGAAGCCCTCGTTGCGAGCGGTGCGCACCTCGCGCAGCGTCACCGGCGCGAAGCCCGCGCGCTTGACGTCCACGAGCCCCGCGGTCCACTCGCGGTTCTTCGGATCCTCCGGCTGCGCGGCCTGGGAGCCCGGAGCGGTGGGGGCGGGCGTGGCACCGGCATCGGTGTCCGTCACGGTGCCCGCGCTGGTGGGCTGCACGGCGGGCTCCGCGGGCGGAGCGGGCTTCTCGGCGGTGGGCTCCGCGGGTGGAGGCGTGGGAGCCTCCTCCTTCTTGCATCCAGCCGCCGCGAGGCAGGCGGCGAGCCCCAGCGTCGGCATCCAACGTCCAAGCACCTTCATCATCGTCCTCCTGGCGGCCCGCGAGTCCGGGCCGGGCGGCGCCCCATGTGGCACGAGCGCCGTCCGAGCGCCAGCAGGATTGGCGGGGATGAAGGAGGCCGCGTCAGTCCTTGCTCTGGGTGGGAATCAGCTGGCCGCGAATCTCACCCATCGGATTGTTGACGGTGTGGACGTTCACGTAGAAGAGCCCGTCCTTGAAGGCCTCCTTCTCCTCGTCGGAGAGGTTCTTGGTGCCGGTGTAGCTCCCGTTGCGCTGGTCGCTGGTGGTGACGGTGAGGTTGAGGACGACGGGGCCATTGGTGCCCTGCGCCGCCTGGTGGACGTGGGCCGAGCTCTCCGTGTTGGGCGCCACCTGGAGGTTGCTCTGCAGCCCGCTGAAGGTGCCGGTGATGGTGAGCTTGTCTCCCTCGAGCCTGGCGGTGGCGACCCCATTGGTGGTGGCGGGCACCGACGTGGGGGGGACCTCGTTGGCACCCGAGAGCTGGGTGGTTGCGATGTAGGGCTCTTCCCCGCAGCCGGCCAGCGCCAGCAGTCCGGCGCCCAGCACCACCAGCATCGACCAACGCTTCGTGTCACGCATGTGCATCAGGGTCTCCTGTCTGTTTGCCCGGGGAGCGTGTCTAAAGCACTTCCGCGTCACCAGGGTTCCTCGGGGAAGGGAAGTGCCAGGAACCGGGCAGTCCCGGTGGAGCGGGGAGGAGGGGATGCGCCGGGGGTGTTCATCCAGGGGGAGCGGAAAATCCCACGGACTCTTGGGAGGACGTACCCCGCCGCGTATATCGTGCGGCCCGCACGCGTATCCCCCTTGGAGTGATGCCCCCATGGCTCTCGACCTTTCTTCCCTGCTTGGCCCTCGCCGGGACGACACCGTTGGTACGATGGTGCGTGGCCTCATCGGCAGCGAAATCCTCCGCATCGCCGGGGAGATCCGTGAACTGGTGGGCCAGGGGAAACAGGTGTGCAACCTCACCGTGGGGGACTTCAGCCCCCGCGAGTTCCCCATCCCCGACGCGTTGGGGGACGCCATCGCCGCGGCGCTGAAGGCCGGCGAGACGAACTACCCGCCCTCGGATGGTGTGCTGGCGTTGCGGCAGGCGGTGGTGCGCTTCTACGAGCGCGCGCTGGGCCTGAAGTATCCGCTGGACAGCGTGCTCATCGCCGGAGGGGCGCGGCCGGTCATCTACGCCATCTTCCGCGCGGTGGTGGATGCGGGCGAGACGGTCATCTACCCGGTGCCCTCGTGGAACAACAACCACTACTCGTACATGGTGGGGGCCAGGCCGGTGGAGGTGGTGACGAGCCCCGAGCACGGCTTCATGCCCACGGTGGAGCAGCTGGCGCCGCACCTGCCCGAGGCGCGGCTGTTGTGCCTGTGCAGCCCGCTCAACCCCACGGGCACTATGATTTCTCCCGAGGCCCTGCGTGACATCGGCCAGCGCGTGGTGGAGGAGAACCGCAAGCGCGAGGCGCAGGGGCGCAAGCCGCTCATCGTCATGTATGACCAGATTTATTGGACGCTGACGTTCGGGCAGACGAAGCACGTGACGCCGCTGGAGCTGGTGCCGGAGCTGGCGCCGTACACGGTGTTCGTGGATGGCATCTCCAAGGCGTTCGCGGCCACGGGCGTGCGCGTGGGCTGGGCGGTGGGGCCGCCGTCCATCGTCTCGCGGATGAAGGACGTGCTGGGGCACGTGGGGGCGTGGGCGCCCAAGGCCGAGCAGGTGGCGGTGGGGAAGTTCCTGGACGATGTGCCGGCGGTGGCGGGCTACCTGGAGACGATGAAGCGGCGGGTGGACGAGCGGCTGGTGGCGCTGCACCAGGGCTTCACGGCGATGAAGGCGGCGGGGCTGCCGGTGCGCTCCATCGCGCCGCAGGGGGCCATCTACCTGTCGGTGCAGTTCGATCTGATCGGCAAGGCGGGGCTGCGGACGAACGACGACATCCGCAAGCGGCTGCTGGACAAGGCGGGCTTCGCGCTGGTGCCCTTCCAGGCCTTCGGGTTGAAGGACGACACGGGCTGGTTCCGCCTGTCGGTGGGCGCCGTCTCCATGGAGGAGATCAAGGCGGCGCTGCCGAGGGTGGAAGCGGTGCTGCGCGAGGTGGTGGGCAGGTAGCGGGCCGGGCCCCTGTCCGGGGGCCCTGGTCTGGTGGGCCCCGCGCACCTCGGGAATAGTGCCGGAGTGCCGTGGTTGATGGCGGCACGCTCGGAGGGGAGGCAACCCCTTCCGGAGCACCCCCAGACGGTACCAGCACCCATGCTCAAGAAATTCGTGGACGTGAAGGAGGGGGAGACGGGGCCGGTCCTGCTCTCCTTCGTCTACTTCTTCACGCTGATGTGCGGCTACGCCATCCTCAAGCCGCTGCGGGACGAGATGGCGACGGCGGGGGGCGTGAAGAACGTATCGTGGCTCTTCACGGCGACGTTCGTGGTGATGCTGGTGGCGATGCCGGCCTTCTCCGCGCTGGTGGCGCGCTGGCCGCGGCAGCGGGTGATTCCCCTCGTCTACCGCTTCTTCCTGCTCAACCTGCTGGGCTTCTTCCTGGTGCTGAAGCTGGACGTGGTGGCGCGCGAGCACGTGGCGCGCGCCTTCTTCGTCTGGGTGAGCGTCTACAACCTCTTCGTCGTCTCCATCTTCTGGAGCTTCATGGCGGACCTGTTCGCGAGCGAGCAGGGCCGGCGCCTCTTCGGCTTCATCGCCGCCGGGGGCACGGTGGGGATGGTGGTGGGGCCCTTCCTCGTCCAGCACCTGGCCGAGCCGCTCGGGGCCACCCACCTGATGCTCCTCACCGCGGTGCTGCTGGAGGTGAGCGCCCAATGCGTGCGGCTGTTGTCGCGCCAGGCCCGTGTCGTGCAGCCCCGGGCGGCCGTCGCCGAGGCTCCGGTGGGCGGTGGCGTCTTCGCCGGTTTCCGGCTGCTCTTCTCCTCGCCCCTGCTGCTGGGGCTGGCGTTGCAGATGCTCCTGTACGCCGCCACCTCCACCTTCCTCTACAACCAGCAGGCCCACATCGTGGCCTCGGTGGCCTCCGGCGCCAACGCCCGCACCGCCGCCTTCGCCAACATCGAGTTCTGGGTGCAGGCCCTCACACTCGTGCTGCAGACGATGGTGACGGGCCGCCTCATGGCGCGCTTCGGCCTGGGCGTGGTGCTGGCCGTGGCCCCGCTGCTCACCGTGCTGGGCTTCCTCGGGCTGGCGCTGGTGCCCGGCATGCTCATGCTCATCGGCTTCCGCTCGCTGCGCGGCGCCTCGCACTACGCCTTCGAGCGGCCCGGGCGCGAGGTCCTCTTCACCAGCGTGGACCGCGAGACGAAGTACAAGTCCAAGGGCTTCATCGACACCGTGGTGTACCGCGGCAGCGACTCGGTGAGCTCCTGGATGTATACGGGCCTCGACAAGCTGGGCCTGGGCGCCCCGGCGCTGGCGATGGTCGCCGTGCCCGTGGCGGCCCTGTGGCTCGCGGTGTCCGTGTGGCTCTCCCGGCTCGCCCGGCACCAGCACCCTTCCGCTCCCGCCGGGACGTCCGCGCTGGCTTCCACCGCCGACGCGGTCCGCTGACCGCCCGCGTGCGACTCGGCACGACTTCATCCGTTCCACTCAAAGAGGGGGTAGTCCGCATGAAGCTGACTCGCAGAGGGGTGTTGCAGGGAGGCGCCGCGCTCGGTTCGCTCTGGGCCGTGGGGTGTGCCACCACCAAGAAGGAGGGCAGTCAGGAGGGCAGTGAGGTGGCGAAGGCCTCCGCGCCCAAGGGAGGCGGCAAGCGCATCCTCATCCTCGGGGGCACCGGCTTCCTCGGGCCCCAGTTGGTGGAGGCGGCGCGCGCGCGTGGCCACACCGTCACCCTCTTCAACCGGGGCAAGACGCGGCCCCACCTCTTCCCGGACGTGGAGAAGCTGCACGGCGACAGAGACCCCAAGAACGGCGAGGGCCTGAAGGTGCTCGAGGGCCGCAGCTGGGACGCCGTCGTCGACACCTCCGGCTACGTGCCTCGCGTGGTGCGCGCCTCGGCGGAGCTGCTGGCGCCCAACGTGGGCCACTACGTCTTCATCTCCTCCATCTCCGTCTACAAGGAGATGCCCCGGCCGGGCATGGACGAGGACTCGCCGCTGGCCACCGTGGACGATCCCACCAACGAGAACGTCCGCGAGAACTACGGCGCCCTCAAGGCGCTCTGCGAGAAGGCGGCCGAGGCGGCCTTCCCCGGGCGCACCACCAACATCCGCCCCGGCCTCATCGTGGGCCCGGATGACCCCACCCAGCGCTTCACCTACTGGCCGGTGCGCGTGGCCCGCGGCGGCGAGGTGCTCGCTCCCGGCAGCGGCGCTGACCCCGCGCAGTTCATCGACGTGCGCGACCTGGCCGAGTGGACCCTCCTCGCCATCGAGAACAAGGACTTCGGCACCTTCAACGCCACGGGCCCGGCGAAGCCGCTCACCATGAAGGAGCTGCTGGAGGCCTGCAAACAGGCCAGCAACAGCGACGCCACCTTCACCTGGGCCGACGCCGCCTTCCTCGAGAAGCACAACGTGCGGGCCTGGATGGACATGCCCGTGTGGGTGACACCCACGGGCGAGATGGCGGGCATGAGCGCCGTCAGCAACGCCCGGGCGGTGGCGCGTGGACTGAAGTTCCGCCCGGCGGTGGACACGGCACGCGACACGCTCACCTGGTTCAACGGGTTGCCCCCGGAGCGGCAGGCGGAGTTGCAGAAGCGCGCCGGCCTTCCTCCGGAGCGCGAGCGCGAGGTGCTCGCCGCCTGGCACCAGCAGCAGGCCACGCCCGCCAGCGCCCCCTGAGGCGAAGCGGCGGGCAAAAAACGGGGGATGCCTCGTTCGCACCGAGGCACCCCCCCTCCCTTCGGCCTCGACTTCTCTGCCCTCCCCCTCCACCGGGGCAGGAGTCGTCAGGCCGTCGACCTCGGTGTCCCGAGGTCCTACCAGCTGTAGATGCCACCCACATCCACCCCCAGGTCGGGGTCCTGGTCGTGGGCCCGCTTGCCGCGCGGGCCGCGGGCGCCAGGCTCCTCGCCGCGGTTCAGCTCTGTGTCGAGCACGATGGGGGCCACCGACAGCCGGGGTGACATGGGGCGGACCGATGCGAGGCACGTCACCCCCGTGACCGCCTCGCGCAGTCCAGCCGTCACTCCGGCCTCTGTCAGCACCGCCAACCAGGTCCGGTTCGCCCCCGCGAAAGACGCCAGCCGGGGTACCGCCAGCCGGTGGCCCCCATCGCGCTCGGACTGCCCGGCCATCGAGGCCGACCGGGCCAGAGTCTTCATCACCCGCGCGCTCTGCTCCCCCCCCATGTGCAGCACCACGCCCGCCTCGCCCTCGCCCCGCCACAACCCATGGACCTGATGACGCGTCGCCTTCATGCTGTTCTCCAGCTCGCACTGCATGGGCTGCCCCCCCTCCGCAGCACGCCCGTGAGCCGATCGGTGACCGGCGGAATATTGGCCAAGGTGCGGCCGAGAGGTTTCCGCGCGGGCGCCAACCGCTTGCGTATGGGCGCCAACCCGGGCCTGGAGCGCCTCACGGGAGGGCCGGGGGGCGATCAGGGGGGCGGATTATGCCAGCTCGCTCGCTCTGCGAGTAGGCGGGCTGGCGCGCTGAACGGCCTTGCAGGTAGGTGGGGGCGACGCGGTATGGAACGGTGTAGGCCACGATGAGGTGGGATGACCATGGGTGACGGAGGAGGACGGGGCGTGCTGGCGGTGGTGGCGGAGAAGCCGTCCATGGCACGCGACATCGCTCGGGCGCTGGGCGCTCGCGAGCAGGGCGAGGGGTGTTTCCGCGGCAACGGCTACGTGGTGACGTGGGCGATTGGCCACCTGGTGGGCCTGGCCCAGCCGCACGAGATGAAGCCCGAGTGGAAGCGCTGGCAGCGGGAGCTGCTGCCGATGCTGCCCGGGGACTGGCCGCTGGTGGTGGAGGAGAAGACGGCGAGCCAGTTCAAGGTGGTGCGCCGGGTGATGAACGCACCCGAGGTGGACACCGTGGTGTGCGCGACGGACGCCGGGCGCGAGGGCGAGCTCATCTTCCGCTACATCTACGAGGCCGCCGGGTGCCGCAAGCCGGTGAAGCGGCTGTGGGTGTCGTCGCTGACGGAGGGGGCCATCCGGGATGGCTTCCGCGCGCTGAAGCCGGGGCGCGAGTACGAGCCGCTGGCGGACGCGGCCAAGGGGCGCAGCCGGGCGGATTGGCTGGTGGGGATGAACCTGTCGCGCCTGTACACGCTGGCGTGCGGGGACACGTTCTCGGTGGGGCGGGTGCAGACGCCCACGCTGGCGATGGTGGTGGAGCGCGAGCTGGCCATCCGCGACTTCGTCCCCAAGGACTACGTGGAGATCGTGGCCACCTTCGGCCCGGTGGGCCCCGAGGGGCCGCAGGGCAGCTACCAGGGCACGTGGTTCCGTCCCGCGGAGCCGGGCAAGGAGAAGGAGTGGGACGCGCGCGAGGCCCGGCGCCTGTCCGCGGACGGTGAGGAGGCCGGACGCATCGTCGAGCGCGTGAAGACGGGCCGCGCGGCCGTGGAGTCCGTCACCGCCGAGACGAAGCGGATGGCGGCGCCGCTGCTCTACGATTTGACGGAGCTGCAGCGCCACGCCAACCGGCTGTATGGCTACAGCGCCCAGCGCACCCTCGAGCTGGCGCAGGCGCTGTACGAGAAGCACAAGCTGCTGAGCTACCCGCGTACCTCCAGCCGGCACCTGTCCAAGCAGATCGCGGAGACGCTGCCGGAGGTGGTGCGCGCGATTCGTGGGCCGTGGGAGGCGCTGCTCGCGCCGGGCACGGGGGATCGCCCGCTGGGGAAGCGCTTCGTGGACGACGCGAAGGTGACGGACCACCACGCCATCATCCCGACGACGACTTCGCCGGAGAGCGCGAGGCTGGCGCAGGACGAGCGGAACATCTACGAGCTGGTGTGCCGGCGGCTGCTGGCGGCGTGGCACGAGGAGTTCGTCTGGTCGGTGACGACGGTGATCACCGCCGTCACCTCGACGTCGGAGGTGGATCGCTTCCACAGCGCGGGCACGATGGTGGTGCGCGAGGGCTGGAAGGTGCTGGACGTGGGGGGAGGGCAGAAGGCGCCGAAGCCGCGCCAGGCGGGGAAGAAGGAGAGCGAGGCGGAGGCGGAGGAGCCGGAGGAGGAGCAGGAGCTGCCGCCGGGGTTGGCGAAGGGGCAGGCGCGGTCGGTGCGGAACGCGAAGCCGGTGACGAAGCGGACGAGGCCACCGCCGCGGCTAACGGACGCGAGCCTGCTGACGGCGATGGAGACGGCGGGGCGGACGCTGGACGACAAGGAGCTGGCGGACGCGATGCGGGAGTCGGGGCTGGGGACACCGGCCACGCGCGCGGCGATCATCGAGACGCTGCTGGATCGCGGCTACCTGGTGCGGCGGGGCAAGTCGTTCGAGGCGACGGAGAAGGGAATCGGGCTCATCCGGGTGGTGCATCCGGACGTGAAGAGTCCGGCGATGACGGGGCAGTGGGAGGCGTGGCTGCAGCGCATCGAGCAGGGCAGCGGGGACCTGGAGTCGTTCCTGCGGGGAATCGAGGCCTACGTCATCGAGGTGGTGGGCAAGGTCCCCCCCACGCTCCCCATGCCCCTGGTGGCCGCGAGAGCCACAAGAGGGCCCACTTCCCCTCTCCCTTCGGGAGAGGGACGGGGTGAGGGTGCCACGGGTCCCAGGTTGTCCCCGCGTGAATCCCCTCTCCCTCTGGGAGAGGGTCAGGGTGAGGGTCTATCCCGGCCCCCTCGCAACCAGGTATCAACGGAGTCCCACCCTCAACCGCGGAACACCGCGCGTCCGGCGTTGACGCTCGTCTCACAGGGTCCGAGTGGCCGGCCCGAGCGCACGCCGCGCCAGCCGACGCGTCCGTCGGAGCTGCGTGGGCTGCTGAAGGAGGTGTTCGGCTTCGCGGACTTCCGGCCGTACCAGGAGGCGGTGTGCCGGGCGGCGACGGAGGGCAAGGATCTGCTGCTGGTGATGCCGACGGGAGCGGGCAAGTCGCTCTGCTATCAACTCCCGGGCCTCGCACGCGCCGGAACGACGCTGGTCATCAGCCCGCTCATCGCGCTGATGGAGGACCAGGTGGCGAGGCTCCAGTCGCTCGGGCTGGCGGCGGAGCGGATCCACTCGGGGAGGGACAGGGCCACGTCGCGGCAGGTGTGCGCGGACTACCTGGAGGGGCGGCTGGACTTCCTCTTCATCGCGCCCGAGCGGCTCGGGGTGCCGGGCTTCGTGGAGCTGCTGGCCCGGCGTACGCCGGCGCTGGTGGCGGTGGACGAGGCGCACTGCATCTCCCAGTGGGGGCACGACTTCCGCCCGGACTACCGGTTGCTGGGGGCGCGGCTGCCGATGCTGCGTCCCTCGCCCGTCATCGCGCTCACCGCCACGGCGACGCCGGACGTGCAGCGCGACATCGTCCAGCAGCTCGGGCTCGAGGGCGCGGCGAACGCCCCGGCGCGCACCTTCATCCACGGGTTCCGGCGCACCAACATCGCCATCGAGGTGCGCGAGCTCAACCCGAGCCAGCGCTCCGACGCCATCCGCGAGCTGCTCGCCGAGCCCTCGCACCGTCCCGCCATCGTCTACGCGTCCACGCGCAAGCACGCGGAGCGGTACACGGAGGAGCTGAGCGCGGACTTCCGCACGGGCACGTACCACGCGGGCATGAGCGCCTCGGAGCGGGACGAGGTGCAGACGGCGTTCCTCGGGGGCCGGCTGGACGTCATCGTGGCGACGACGGCCTTCGGCATGGGCATCGACAAGGCGGACGTGCGCACGGTGGTGCACGCGGCGCTGCCGGCGAGCGTGGAGGGCTACTACCAGGAGCTGGGCCGCGCGGGCCGGGATGGGAAGCCCTCGCGCGCGGTGCTGCTGCACTCCTTCATCGACCGGCGCACGCACGAGTTCTTCCACGAGCGCGACTACCCCGAGCCCTCCGTCCTGGAGCGCATCTACCGCGCCGCGCGCGAGGAGCCGGAGCCCAAGGAGTCGCTGGCGGCCCGGGCGCGCGTGGCGGTGGACACCTTCGACAAGGCGCTCGAGCAGCTGTGGATTCACGGTGGTGTGGAGGTGAGCCCGGACGAGTCGGTGCGCCGGGGCAAGCCGGGCTGGGCGGCCTCGTACGCGGCGCAGCGCGAGCACAAGCACTCCCAGCTCGAGCACATGGCCCGCTACGCCGAGTCCCACGGGTGCCGGATGAAGCACCTGGTGGACCACTTCGGCGACCTGCAGGACACGGGCGCCGCCTGCGGCCTGTGCGACGTCTGCGCGCCCGACGCCTGCGCCACCCTGCGCTTCGGCGAGCCCACCGCCACCGAGCTGCACGCGCTCGGGCGCATCCTCGAGGCGCTCCACGAGCGCGACGGCCAGGCCACCGGCCGGCTCCACCGTGAGCTGTTCGGCGAGGCGCTGCCCCGCCGCGACTTCGAGCGGCTCCTCGGAGGACTCGTGCGCGCCGGGCTCACCCGCCTGTCCGAGGACGCCTTCGAGAAGGACGGGCAGAGCATCACCTTCCAGCGCGTGACGCTCACGCCCGAGGGCCAGCACACGCGCGAGCCCGCCCCCGGCCAGGTGCAGCTGCCCCGGCCTCCGGAGGAGGCCCCTTCGCGCAAGCGCCGCGGCTCGCGGACCAAGGGCGCCACCGTGGCGGGGGGCCGCAAGAAGGCCTCGCGCCGCAAGGAGCCCGCCTCCGGAGGCAGGAGGAAGCGCCAGGCCCTGGAGCGGGCCGAGCCCGCCTATTACGAATACGACGCGCAGGAGGCGCCGCGGGCGGCACCGGCGCCTCGGGGCCGGGAAGCCCTGACGCGGGCCCTGGAGCGCTCGCGGCGCAGCGGGGAGACGTTCGGCGTGGGCACGCCCTCGCCCCAGCTCGTGGAGGCCCTCAAGGCCTGGCGGCTCGCCGAGGCCCGCCGCCGCCGCGTGCCCGCCTTCCGCATCCTCACCGACAAGGTGCTCGGCGCCATCGCCACCGCGCGCCCCCGCGACGGCCTCGCGCTGCAGCGCATCCAGGGCGTCGGCCCCAAGCTGACCGAGCGCTACGGCGAGGCCATCCTCGGCCTCGTCGGCCGCATGTCTTCCTGAAGCGCCCTCCGCCGGAGGACTTCGGTTTTCTGCTAACGGGGCAGTTTTCCAGGCGGGAGTGCCTTCACCTGGCTCGGTGGGGCTTCGCGCTGACCGTGTGAGGGCGCATGCCTTACATCCGGACCGGATGTATTTCCGTGCCGCTGCTCGTGCATCTAACGGCTCATTTCCTCGTGCCGTCTGCCCATAATGAGCGCCTTGGGAATCCAGTTGGGCCAAGGCGGGCGGTCCAGCGGGAACGGAGAGGGTCCCATGAAGAACGCGGTGGAGAAGCGGCTGGGTTGGCTGCACAACCAGTGGGTGGAGTTCGCGCAGGCGCCTGAGGCGCGGCTGTTGCGCTGGTTGGTGGAGCCGAGCGAGGCGCGCATGGTGGAGGCGTGGCTGAAGAAGGAGGGCGATGAGCGTACGGGCGAATGTCCGGATCTCTTCTTGCGCTTCGACATCCCGTTCGTGCAGCCGGAAGCGTATGGGCTCGAGCTGCGCGAGACGCTGGTCGCGATGGTGGAGGAGAGCCAGGAGGGAGTGAGCCTTGGGCGGCTGGACCCCAGGCAGTCGGGGGCGGAGGCCTTCTTCGGTGCCTGCGAGGCGCTGCACCGCCATTACGAGTCCGTGTGCGAGGTGCTGGCGGTGGTGCTGGTGCCGGGCGAGGTGGCGGATGTGAAGGCGTGGCGGCAATGGCTGCAGGCGGCGCTGGCGCACCTGCGCTCGCCGCATGTGCGGGTGGTGGTGCTGGATGATGTGCGGGTGAGGATGTTGGAGCCGCTGGCGCAGGCGGAGCCGAAGCGGGTCAGGACGAGCGTGGCGGACCTGGACATGCCGGGAGCGATGGAGGAGGTGGCACGTGGGGCGGCGGGCATGGACCCGGCGGGAGGGCGCTACCGGGAGCTGCTGGTGCGGCTGGGCAATGCGGCGGGCCGCGGCGAGCTCCATCAGGTGACGCGGCTGGGGGAGGAAGCGGTGTCGTTGGCGGCCGGTCAGGGCTGGTCGGCGCTGGTGGTGGCGGCGTGCTGGGCCATGGGAGCGGCGCTCCTGGTGGCCAGCAAGCCCACGGAGGCGCTGGAGCATTACCGCAAGGCGGAGGCGGTCGCGGTGGAGGCCGAGGCCAGGGGCGAGGCCCAGGGCGCCGAGTTGCGGCTGAAATCCCGCATGGCGATGGGGGCGGTGCTGGTCACGAGGCAGGAGTGGGCGCAGGCGGCCGTGCTCTATGAGGAGACGGCGCCCATGGCGCGAAAGCTGGCGGATGCGCGCCTGGAACTGGAGTCCTGGCGCATGGCGAGCTTCTGCCGGGAGTCCATCCAGGAAGTGGACAAGGCCTGGGAGAGCAGTGAACAGGCCTGGAGCGTAGGGCTGGCGCTCGAGCCAGAGGCACGCGCCTCCTCGACGCTGCCCTATGTGGCGGAGGCCCGGGTGCGGCTGGGCCGGGCTCGCCAGGGGGAGGCCGCGGCGCGGCGGCTGGAGGCCGAGGCCGAGTCGCTCATGGGCAACGATTGGCGGCCGGATACCCAGGCCGCGGGAGGTCATGCGGCATGATGCCCGCGGTCAAGCACCTGGATCCGGTGTTGGGAATCGACATCCATTTCATCATCACCCCCCCGGGGGCGGTGGTGCCCATTCCCCACCCGCATATTGGCATTGTCTTCGATCCGTTTGACTACATCCCCATCATCGGCGCCACGGTGTTGGTGAACGGCTTGCCGCGGGCTCAAGCGGGCACGGGCGGGGTGACACTGCCTCCCCACTTCCCCATTGGAGGCGCCTTCGCCAAGCCGCCCGGCAACGAGAACGAGACCTTCATGGGCAGCTCCACCGTCATTGTGGACGACGAGCCCTTCACCTACATGACGCTGCCGGTGCTGAGCTGCCAGGACATCGGCATGCCCTCGCCGCCGCGCAAGAAGGGGCCGGGGGCCAAGACGTTGCTGCTCCCCACCTCGATTGCCCTGTCCATTCCGGCGGGGCCTCCGGTGATTGTCGGCGGGCCTCCGACGATTTCCCTGTCAGGGCTGATGATGAGGCTGGCCCTGGGAGCACTGCTCAAGGGGTTGAAGAAGCTGCGCAATCTGCAGAAGGCCAGCCGGAAGCTAAGTGACGTGTCCGACCGCATCCACAAGGCGGCGAACAAGGTCATGGACAAGGTAGGGCTGGGCGAACGGGCGCGCGACCGGATCCACAAGGCCATCTGCACGCTGACGGGACACCCGGTGGACGTGGTGACGGGGAGGGCGGTGACCGAGGCGGTGGATTGGGAGTTGCCCGGGCCCATTCCGCTCAAGTTCGAGCGCAACTACTCCTCGAGCCTCTGTGGGCGCGATTCAGCGGTGGGCCACGGCTGGAGCCACTCGCTGGACCTGGCGGTATGGGAGGAGCAGGGCAAGGTGGTGTACCGGGCGGAGGATGGGCGGGAGATCGCGTTCGATGTGAGCCAATTCCCCAGGCAACGGGCTCCCTTGGGCCAGGCGGTGTATGAGCCGATGGACCGGCTGACCCTGCGGCGCATGGGGGAGCTGCAATGGAGCGTGGAGCTGGCGGACGGGCTGGTGCACGAGCTGCGCTTCGTCGGGGGCGAGGACCCGGGACTGTGCCGGGTGACTCGCACGCGCAACCGGGCCGGGCATGCCATTCATTACGAGTATGACGGGCGCGGGCGGTTGGAGTGGGTGGTGGACAGCGCCCGGCGGCGCCTGCGATTCGAGCACAACGCCAGGGGGCGGCTGGTGAGGACCTGGCTGCCGCACCCCACCCAGCCGGGGCTCGTGCCCTACAACCGCTATGTGTACTCGGAGGCGGGTGACCTGGTGGAGGCACATGACGCGCTGGCACACGCCGCCCGTTATGAATATAGCGGCCACCTGATGGTGCGTGAGACCGACCGCACGGGCCTGAGCTTCTACTTCGAGTATGACGGCCAGGGCCCTGAGGCCTGGTGCGTGCACACCTGGGGCGACGGCGGCATCTTCGACCACCGGCTCTTCTACGACAAGGAGAGGGGCGTCACCGAGGTCACCAACTCCCTGGGCCAGACCACAACGTATTATTCCGATGGCCGCAGCGTGGTGGTGAAGGAGGTGGACCCGCTTGGCAATTGCTGGCAACGCGAGTTCGATGATGCCCTGCACGTGGTGAAGGAGGTGGACCCGCTAGGGCGTGTTCAACGCTATACCTATGACGCCCGGGGCAACTGTATTAGATTCGAGGGCGCAGATGGCGCCAAGGTATCCGTCCAGTGCGATGAGCAAGGCAATCCGAGTGTGGTGATGGATCCCCGCGGTAATGCCTGGCGTTGGTACCATGACGCCGATGGACAGATGCTGTGGTCCGAAGATCCATTGGGGGAGCGGACGAACTTTGTCTACGAGCGAGGTCTGCTCCGGCAGATCATCTATCCGAACAGTGCTCGTCTGACATTGAATTACGACAATTCCTACAATATCTCGCGTGTCCAACTCGCTAACGGCGCTGCGGCTCATTATACCCATGACCGACTGGGGAGGCTCGTCAAGATCGCGGAGCCGGAAGGTGGTGCCCATTACCTTCGCTACGATGCAGAGGGGCGGGTAGTCGAGTCGAGAGAACCCGATGGCAACGTGAGTGGGTTCCAGTACGATGCCGAAGGCAACCTGGTCGCGCTACAAGACAATGATTCAGAAGCCCGCTTCGGTTATCAGGGCTTCCATCGATTGGCATGGCGGCAGGAATTTGGCAGCACGGTTCGACTGAACTATGACACCGAGGGTCGCCTGCTTGAAGTAAAGGATCAGGCTGGTCACGCGACCCGTTTCGTGCTCGATCCTCGAGGGTTGCCTGTAGAAGAGTATGTCGCCAGTGAGCACCCATTTCGTTATGGATACGATGGTGCAGGACAATTGGTCCGCATGCAGCGTCCCAGCGGTTCCACCACGGAGTGCGCTTATGATGAGGCGGGCCGTCTTGTCCACAGGCGCTATTCGGATGGGGGAGAGGAGCGCCTAGCCTACCAATTGGATGGCGCTCTTGTGGAGGCAGTGGGCGAGGGAGGGACTGTCCGGTTCGAATATGATGCTGCCGGCCGGCTCCTGCGCGAGAGTCAGGGTGACCACTGGGTAGCCGTACAATACGACACCTCGGGTGAGCGGAGCCGACTGGAGTCCTCTCTGGGACTGAGGGCTACGTTTGCCAGAGATGTCATGGGGAGTCTCCGTTCGTTGAGCGTCGAGGCGGAGGACCACACGAGCGTGCTCGACTTCTTGCGCAATCCCTTGGGGCGTGAGCTGGAGCGCCGTCTGCCTGGAGGAGTGGCCATCTCCTGGCGTTACGATTCTGCTGGCCGCCCCGAGATGCGCCGGGTGAGTAGCGGACTGGGACGCATTCATGCAACACGTTTCCACTGGCGGAGCCGGGATCGCCTCCAGTCACTGGTGGACGACCTGCGTGGCACGACCCGCTTCCAGCATGACCCTCTCGGTCAACTGACTGCGGCGCATCTGCCTGACGATACGTGGCAGATCAGGCAAGTGGATGCCAGTGGTAACCTGTTCCGCCGAATGGACCGCTCGGACCGCCGCTACGGTCCGGGCAACATCCTCGAGGAGGCGGATGGGACCCGTTACCTTCATGATGTGGATGGCAACCTGGTGGCAAAGGTGCGCCCTGATGGCTCACGCTGGAGCTACCGGTACAATGGCGCGGGTCTGCTCAAAGAGGTGGTAACCCCCACAGGTGAACTCGTCTCGTTCACCTATGATGCTCTAGGGCGACGTGTCCGCAAGCGCGCGGGGGCCAGGGAAACCCAATGGCTGTGGGATGGCCAGGTCGTGCTTCACGAATTGGGTGGAGAGCAGGATTCAGTGACCTGGGTGTTTGACACGGATAGTTTCGCTCCGCTTGTCAAGGTACGAGGCGGGCAACACTATTGCGTGAGCACTGATCATCTCGGCACACCTACCGGACTCTATGATGTTGCTGGCCAACTCGCTTGGTCCATGCAACTCGATATCTTTGGTGTGGGTGCACTCGACACCTCACGGACGGACTGTCCATGGAGGTGGCCTGGGCAATATGCCGATTCGGAGACGGGGCTTTATTACAATCGCTTCCGCTACTACGACCCCGAGCTGGGCCGCTACACGACTCCGGATCCCCTGGGGTTGGTTGGAGGGTTGAATCCCTATGCTTATACAATCGACCCGCTTGCCTTCCTGGATCCCCTGGGCGAGATGCCATGGAGTTGGAACCCCAATGGCATGGGTCACCACCTCGTTCCTCGTGGCAAGGCCAACAGTCTGGGTCTCAAGCATCTTGGGACCAAATTCAACACCCCGACCTACTTCCCGACGCCCTATGCGTCTGGCATGCACGAGGAGCTCCACCGCGCAGTAAGGCCCCAGCTGGGCAAGATCCAGGGGCCCTGGAAGGGAACTGACAGGGAACTCTTTACCGCGCTTCGTAAAGGGCTCAAGGGGATGACCATGCGCGGGGATCTGCGCATCCCAGCCACAGGGGAGGTCCTTGCCCGCAACGTGACGCCCCTACAGGCGTTCAACCGGCTCCTGAAGTGGCAGCGCGAGCAGGCGGGGAAGAAGGCTCCAAAATGTACCTAGGAAGAGTCGACACCGATTTCAATGGGCTCGTGTTGTTCGACCCCTCCGCGCTGCGCCAGCACTATGGGGGCAGGATCCGCGAGGGGACGGATCTCTTCACACGCTATGTCTCCACCGAGGAGGGCGACGAGGTGCTCTCCAAGGGCCTCATCGTTCCTGTGTTGGCGATCGATGATGCTGGTTACGACATCGCCGTCCGCTTGGCCTCGGAGCCCCATGCACCGCCGGGAGAGGTGCTGGTGGAGAATGGCAAGTACCCCCTCCGGGTGGTGGAGCATCTGGTCGTCGCGGACCTGCTCGTGCTCAAGGAGTGGAGCAACAAGTTCGAGTCCTGGAAGGAAACAGGGATCGGTCCTGGGGTCTACGCAGTGACGGTGCGTGGCTTCAGGAACATAGCGATGAAGGGGCGCAAGAGGCAGATCGTCCAAGCGGGTTATGAATTCGTGCTGGAACCCAAGCGGAAGCTCCCGAAGGTCTCCGCCGATACGGGCATGGACATGAAGGTGCTTCGGCTCGACTGACCATGGTGGAAGTCATTCCTCATTCCCGTCCATCTCCTCGCGTAAAACCGGGCCTGATACATACCCGGCTGTTGCGTCGCCTCATGCCCCATAGCCCAGTGAATGGGTACAGGAGCGCTTCATGACGCGAGCCATGGACAAGTGGGGACCCCATCAGGAGCAATTCGGCTGGATTGCTGTTCCAGGCGATGCCGCCGCCCGACATCTCTTCGGCGGCAGTTCGTGGCGGATCCTGGGAGGAGCGGAGTCTCCTCCTAGGCCGTGTCTGCTGTTGACACTGGACCTGTCGGCCCTTCCAGGGTCAGGCCTTGGCGGAGTCACCCAACTCCCCCTGGCGCTCTATCTCAACTGCGACCTGGGTGAGCAAGCGCAGGAGTACCAGTTCGACGTGCAGGCGAGGCAGATCAACTGGCTCGCGGGTGATTGTGCCTCTGGGCAGCAACTCGCACCCGAGGATGCGCTTCCCGAGCCATTGCCCGAGCGGCGCGTGTCCTTGCGCCCCATGCAACCGGACGAACGCCCTGGCGATGAGGAGCGTTACTGGTCGGCGTGCGACAGCTTTTTGGGGGGAGAGGGGTTCTTGCGAGTCCTGGGTGCGCCCATCTGGTTATCAAAGCCGCTGGAGGCGGCCTGCGTTTGCAGACGGCCCATGCGGTATGTTGCCAGTATGGGGTATGAGGTATTTGGCGAGCCCTCGGTTTTTCTCGAAGGTGAGCAGGTGCTCTTCGTAGGGGAGATGGCGTTCTATTTCTTTCTCTGCGCGGATTGCCGCCGTGTGCGCGTCCTGTCCCAACCATCTTCGTAAGACGCGGGGATGGTCCGGGTTGTTGGTCTCCGTGGTTCAACGGCCTGCGCAACTGGTGGCGGGCCCTCCTCATTCGGGGAGATGTCTTCCTGGCCCTCCAGCAGCATCTCGAGACCCTGGTTCTGCGCATCGATCGGGTGATCTGGGAGGGAGAAGCGCATGCGCGGCCCGCGCAGTCGGGCTACCGGCTGGGGCTGATGCCTCGGCCTCGTCGGCCGCATGTCTTCCTGAGGCCTACAGCACCGCCCATGTGCCCCTTCAAGAGGGGGAGTGGCGGAGGCGTTTTTCTTTATGAGAAAGTGAGCAGAGTCTTCCGACGAAGGCAGCGCTCCGCCTCCGGAGCCGCTTTCCTGGCAGGGCGCCGATGAGGCGCCGAAGGGACGGTCATGCCGCCGGAGAAAGTGGTGTTCGCCACCGCCGTTGAGGCCCTGTTCGTCCGGGAGCTGGGGGCGAGCCTGACGAGCCTTGGCCGGAGACGGCTGCGCGAGGCGGGGTTGGACCTGGAGAAGCCGCTCCACGTCTCCTACCCGCTGGACGACTGGAAGACGTTCCTGCACGTGGCCTCCGAGGCCCTCTACCCGCACCTGGCGCCCGTCGAGGCGCACTGGTGGATGGGCATCCACTTCCTGGAGGGCCACCTGCAGACCTTCACCGGGCGCGTGGTGGCGGAGCTGGCCCCGGCGCTCGGCCCCCGGCGCATGCTGGAGCGCATCGGGCAGGACCTGCGCAGCGGCAACAACTTCAGCGAGGTGGAGCTGGTGGTGCACTCCCCGCGCCACTGCGAGCTGTGGATGAATGACGTGCTCGACGACGTGCCCTCCTTCGCGGCGGGTTTCATCCTCCGGGCCCAGCAGCTGGCCGGTGCGCGCAACGTGCACGTGGACGTGGCCTCCTACGACGGCACCGCCTGCACCTTCGACATCCGCTGGCGCGAGGCCCTCCCCCAGGCCGTCAACGGCTGAGGCCTCGCGGGCCTACAGGTACGGCGACAGCAGCCGGGCCACGCCGTCGCGCAGGCGGATGGGCAGCGGCCGCCCCTCGAGCTCCTCCAGGGTGAGCAGCCGCGAGCGCGACAGCCGCTCCTCGATGAGCGCGTCCAGCTGCGTGGCGAGCTGGGCGTCGTAACACTCCACGTCGAACTCGAAGTTGAGCCGCAGCGAGCGCGGGTCCCAATTCGCCGAGCCCACCAGCGACCAGACCCCGTCCACCACCATCAGCTTGGTGTGGTCGAAGGGCGGCGCGGTGAGGAAGACGCGGCTGTTGGGGCGCATCACCTGCCACAGCTGCGCGAGGGAGGCCCACTGCACCACCGGGAGGTTGAGCTTCTCGGGCAGCACCACGTCCACCCGCACGCCCCGCAGCGCCGCCACGTTCAGCGCGGTGACGAGCGCCGTGTCCGGGAGGAAGTAGGGCGTGACGATGCGCACCGTGCTGCGCGCGCAGGCCAGCGCCCCCAGCAGCGTCAGGCGCAGCGTCTCGAAGTCCTCGTCCGGGCCATCCGGAATCCCCCGCGCCATCACCGGCCCCGCGGGCTCCAGCGGCGGAAACCATGCCTCGCCGTGCAGGCGCTCCTTCGTGGTGAAGGCCCAGTCCTCGGCGAACGTCTCCTGCAGCTGCCCCACCACCGGCCCCTCCACGCGGAAGTGCAAGTCGCGCGCGTCGCCGTGGCCCGGCAGGAAGTGCTCGCGGATGTTCATCCCCCCGGTGAAGCCCACCTTGCCGTCCACCACCAGCAGCTTGCGGTGGTTGCGCAGGTTCATGAAGGGCAGGCGCGCGGGTATCAGCAGCGTGGGCAGGAAGCGCGCCACCCGCACCCCGGCACGGCGCAGGCGGCCGGTGATGGGCGGCCAGTGGTAGCGCGCGCCCAGCGCGTCGATGAGCACGCGCACCTGCACCCCGCGCTGCACCGCCCGCCCGAGCGCCTCGACGAAGCGCCGGCCCGCCGCGTCGTTGTCGAAGATGTAGCTGCACAGGGAGATGGAGGTGCGCGCCGCCTCGATGGCCTCCAGCATGGCCGGGTAGGCACCAGCCCCCGCCTCCAGCGGCAGCAGCTTGTTGCCCGGCAGCAGCGGCCGGGAGTGCACCACCTCGTCCACCAGGCGGGCCAGCGAGGCCAGGTGCGCCGCCGGGGGCACCGCCTCCGCCAGGTGCTCGGGGGTGCAGGAGGCCACGCTCGGCTTCGGGGGGAACTGGCCGTGCTCCTGGCGCAGCGTCAGCGAGCGGGCCCGGCGGCGGATGCGGTTGATGCCCAGCACCAGGTACAGCACCACCCCCACCAGGGGCACCAGCCACACCAGTCCCACCCAGGCCACCGCCGCGCGCACATCCCGCTTGCGCAGCACCGCGTGCCCGGTGGCCAGCAGGTTGGCCACCACCGCGAACGCCGCCGCCACGTGGGGCCAGACCTCCAGGAGCAGCGATTCCAGCCTCATCCTCCCTCCACCCCGTCCTCCCCCCCGGGCGTAAGGGACAATATGTGCACGCTCCTGGACGGGGGCGGGCGGGGGAGGGGGCTCCGTCCAGCATCCTTCAGAGTGACCCGGGAGGTGGGGCATATACTCGGCCGCCATGCAGCCCCTGCCCGACGTCACCCGCTTCTTCCACCCCGTCCTCGCCGCCCGGAAGCTGAAGGACAAGCCCGTGCGCGTGGAGCTGGCGGGCCGGGCCTATGCCCTCTTCCGCGACGCGCAGGGCCGCCCCGCCGCGCTCGCCGATGCCTGCCCCCACCGCATGGCCCCGCTGTCCGCCGGCCGCGTCACCCGCGAGGGCCAGCTCGAGTGCCCCTACCACGGCTGGCGCTTCGACGCCGACGGCCACGGCCGCAGCCCCAGCCAGCCCGAGCTCAAGAAGTGCGATGCGCGCGCCTTCCAGCTCGTCGAGCGCTTCGGCTCCCTGTGGCTCTCCGCGCGCGACACGCCCCTGTCCGCCTTCCCCGACTTCGCGCCTCCGGGCTACGAGTTCAACGGCGCCTTCTCCATGCTCTTCCGGGCGCCCCTGCACGTGACGCTCGACAACTTCAGCGAGGACGAGCACACCCCCTTCGTCCATACCCGGCTGGGCTGGGACCACACCCAGACGCGGGACATCTCCTACGAGGCCCACAACTTCGAGGACCGGACCGAGGTGCGCTACCGCGCGCCCCAGCGGCGCTCCGCCCTCATTCCCCTGCTGCTGCTGCGCAACGGGGACGTCTTCCACAACCATTGGGTGACGCGCTTCGATCCAGTGCGCACCGACTACACCATCTCCTGGACGGGCCCCGCCGGCGAGCAGCGCCCCTTCACCACCCGCGTCATCATCTTCTTCGTGCCGGAGACGGCGCACACCACGCGCCTGCACACCTTCTCCTTCGGCCAGCTCCACGACGCGCGCCTGCGTCCGCTCATGCCCCTGGTGCGGCGGATCGCCCTCCTGCTGAGCTGGTACGAGATTCGCGACGACGCCCGCTTCATCCCCCTGGTGGCCCACACCCCCTACAGCCTCAAGGGCATGCGGCTGGGCAAGTACGACAAGCCCCTCATCCACCACCGCAAGCTGCTCGAGCGCATCTACTTCGCCCAGGACGGGGCCTCCTCCCCGCCCGCCCCCCTCCGGCTGCCCGAGGCCGCCAACGGCTGAGCCCCTTCCCGGGCCACATGGAGAGCAAGCGGGTGTCCGTTGTGAGGACATCCCTGTCCTGTTTTCGGACGGCCCGGTGCGGGCCCTGAGAAAGTTGCAACTTCAATGATTTACGCGGTGCGCTGTAAGGCCCGTTGACACCCGGGGCCACGCCCGGTGGTGTCTGGATGCTCCACGGAAGCCCGGGGAGCCTTGCCAAACCCCTGAAATTCCAAGCAACCGCCCTCCTGGCCCGGGGGGTGCAAAAGAGGAAGGGGCGTGCGGCCGCGGCTGGGGCTCCCAGGCGGCCGCGTCCAACCCCACGTCGTTCCCGGAAAAGGAAACTCCCATGCGTAAGCTTTCCATGGCGCTGCTGGCTGGTGTGGCTCTCGTTGGTTGCGGTGGTCCCGAGGCCGCCGAGCAGAAGCCCCTGTCGTGGGAGGAGTTCAAGGCCTCGGCCATCGAGGACGAGGGGGGCGTGTACGTCGTCAACCAGGACGAGGCCGTCGAGGGCGTCGAGGGCCTGCGCGCGTACTACGACAACTACGTCGCCAACGGTGACGTGGGCGCCACCGGCGGCGAGCTGGCCGTGTACTACAGCGGCGGCGACATCAAGTGGAGCGCCACCCAGGCGCGCAGCCTCACCTACTGCGTGAGCTCCTCCTCCTTCGGCAGCAACTACAGCAAGGTGGTGACGGCGATGGCCAACGCCACCGCGGCCTGGGAGGCCACCGCCAACGTCGACTTCATCCACTCGAGCAGCTACGACTCCAACTGCTCCGCGTCCCAGACGGGCGTGCTCTTCGACGTGCGCCAGACGAGGACCCAGCAGTACGTCGCCCGCGCCTTCTTCCCGAACTCCAGCCGCTCGGGCCGTAACATCCTCATCAGCACCAGCGCCTTCGGCAACATGGGCGCCTGGACCCTGACGGGCGTGCTCCGCCACGAGCTGGGCCACACGCTCGGCTTCCGTCATGAGCACACCCGCCTGTCCTCCACCGGCTGCTACGAGGACTCCGCCTGGCGCGCCCTGACGTCCTACGACGCGTCCTCCGTCATGCACTACCCCCAGTGCAATGGCTCCCAGACGGGTGACCTCGTCCTCACCAGCATGGACAAGTCCGGCGCCAAGTCGCTCTACCCGTAATCCGTCCGCTCACCCGAGCTGACCAGAAGGCCGGGGATGCCTGCCTCCACGTGAGGCACGCGTCTCCGGCCTCTTCTTTTTCCACTCCCCCGGCGCCGCGGGGGCGTGACTGGCCGGCAGACACCCCCTGTTCGTTTCCCGGACAGGCAGATTGTTGGTGTCTAAATAGTCGGAATCCATAATGTTTGAGGGCGAAGTGTAATGCTGTTTGGCAACTTTACCGTCCGGGGTGGAGTGTTGATGCTCCAAGTAAATCCGGGTGAAACCCGCCAAGCCCTTGAAATGACAAGAGTCCGTCTTCCTGGCACGGCGGGTGCTCATGGGACGGGGCGCGAGGCCGCGGCGGGTACTCCAGGCGGCCACGTTCAACCCCCACGCTGTTCCCCGGAAGAGGAAACCCCCATGCGTAAGCTTTCCATGGCGCTGCTGGCTGGTGTCGCGCTCGTTGGTTGCGGTGGCCCCGAGGCCTCCGAGCAGAAGATCCCCACGTTCGAGGAGTTCCAGGCCTCGGCCATCAACGACGAGGGCAGCGTGTACGTCGTCAACGGCGACGAGGCCGTCGAGGGCGTCGAGGGGCTGCGCGCGTACTATGACAACTACGTTGCCAACGGCGACGTGGGCGCCACCCAGGACGGTCTGGCCGTGTACTACGTGGGCGGCGACATCAAGTACAGCAGCACCCAGGCGCGCAACCTCACCTACTGCATCAGCTCGTCCTCCTTCGGCACGCGCTACAGCACCATGGTGAACGCGATGAACAGCGCGACCGCGGCCTGGGAGGCCACGGCCAACGTCAACTTCATCCACTCCAGCAGCTACGACTCCAACTGCTCCGCATCCCAGACGGGCGTCTTCTTCGACGTGCGCATGGTGAGCGGCCAGTCCTACCTGGCGCGCGCGTTCTTCCCGAACTCCAGCCGCTCGGGCCGCAACATCCTGGTGGACAGCAGCTCCTTCGGCAGCATCTCGCCCTGGACCCTCACCGGCGTGCTCCGCCACGAGCTGGGCCACACGCTCGGCTTCCGTCACGAGCACACCCGCTCCACCGCCTCGGGCTGCTACGAGGACTCCAACTGGCGCGGCCTGACCACCTACGACCGCTACTCCGTCATGCACTACCCCCAGTGCAACGGCCTGCAGACGGGTGACCTCGTCCTCACCAGCTACGACAAGACCGGCGCCCGCGCCCTCTACCCGTAGTCCTCCGGGCCCCGTCCGGGCCTCGTCGGTGATGTCCGGACCGGGGACGCCCCCCTTCACCCCGCGTGAGGGCGCCTCCCCGGTCCTTCGAGCCCTTCATCGATTGGTGCTGAAAATATTGGTGTTGCAGCTATAATGGGGCAGCGGTGTGGCCGCTCTCGCGCCTGGGGGGTCTCCCCAGTACGCGAGGCGTGTGCCCGCTGTCCGATTTGGAAACATCGGCGTCCGATTCCCGGACGGTCGAAATGTTATTGCCCCAAGCCGTTGAAATCCCAGGGGATTTCCGGTGGGGATGTCACGTGCCTTTACGAGGAAGCCCGGAGAGTCTGGAGTGACCACGCTCCACGGCTATTCGCGTTATTTCCGCTAAGTCCTCGATTTCCGGTGAACCCGCCTGTTGGCACGGCGAGTGCTCAAGGGAAGGGGCGCTAGGTCGCGGCTGGTACTCCAGGCGGCCAAGTCAAACCCCCACGTCTTTCCCCGGAAAAGGAAACCCCATGCGTAAGCTTTCCATGGCGCTGCTGGCTGGTGTGGCTCTCGTTGGTTGCGGTGGTCCCGAGGCCGCTGATCAGAAGATCCCCTCGTGGGAGGAGTTCCGCGCCTCGGCCATCGAGAGCGAGGGTTCCTTCGTCGTCAACGGCGACGAGGCCGTCGAGGGCGTCGAGGGCCTGCGCGCGTACTACGACAACTACGTCGCCAACGGTGACGTGGGCGCCACCGGGGGCGAGCTGGCCGTGTACTACAGCGGGGGCGACATCAAGTGGAGCAGCACCACCGCGCGCAACCTCACCTACTGCGTGAGCTCCTCCTCCTTCGGCACCCGCTACAGCACCGTCGTGAACGCGATGAACAGCGCGGCCGCGGCCTGGGAGGCCACCGCCAACGTCAACTTCATCCACTCCAGCACCTACGACTCGAGCTGCTCCGCCACCCAGACGGCGGTGCTCTTCGACGTGCGCCAGACGACGGACACGAGCTTCCTGGCTCGCGCCTTCTTCCCGAACTCCGCTCGCTCGGGCCGCAACGTGCTCATCAGCACCAGCGCCTTCGGCAGCATCTCGCCCTGGACCCTCGCGGGCGTGCTCCGCCACGAGCTGGGCCACACCCTGGGCTTCCGCCACGAGCACACCCGCCTGACCTCGACGGGCTGCTACGAGGACTCCGCCTGGCGCGGCCTGACGTCCTACGACTCCTACTCCGTCATGCACTACCCCCAGTGCAACGGCTCGCAGACCGGCGACCTCGTCCTCACCAGCATGGACAAGACCGGCGCCCGCGCGCTGTACCCGTAATCCGTCCGCTCGCTTGAGCTGACAAAGGGCCGGGGATGCATGCCTCCACGTGAGGCACGCGTCTCCGGCCTCTTCGTTTTTCACGCCGGGGACGCCGAGGCCTCCTCGAGCAGCTCGCGCGACTCGAAGTAGATGAGCGTCTTCACGTGGTCCGCGTCCTCGATGTCGAGGCACTCCAGCTCCCCGCTGTCGCTCTCCTCGGCCCAGACGTGCTCGGGGCGCGGAATCCGGTGGGTGAACTCCTCGCCCGGCCGGCCCACCGTCACCTCGATGGCGCCCGCGTCGCTGCCCTTCTCCTCGACGGAGATGTCCACCAGCGGCAGGTTCCAGGCCACCGTCTGGTCTCCGAGCGCCGGCCCCTCGGCCTGGATGCGCACCTGCTGGTCGCGCTCGATGGTGCTCAGCAGCAGGAGGTAGTCGGCCCACCCCTCACGGGGAATCTCTCGCGTGTGATGCATGGCGCACCTCGCTGGAAAGCCGCGCGCTTCACTTGCCCTGGGGAGCGGAGGCGCCCGGGAACAGCTCCACGGTGGTGGCCTCGTAGTGGCCCTCGTCCTCGTCGTAGGAGGCGCGCACCTGCATGCCCTCGCGCAGCTGGCCGCGGGCCGCCTGCTGGCCCTGGCGGACGAAGCGGGTGTCGTCGTCCAACACGAGCGTCATGGTGGTGCCGCCCCGGTCGCGCACCGTGACGGTGCCGGAGGCCATGCCCGTCACCGTGCCGTAGATTTCCTGGTCGGCCGGGTTGGCGCCGCCGGTGAGGTCGGGGCGGCCCTCGGTGATGCTCTGGTTGTCGTTGGGCGTCTCATCGCCCTGGATGCCGCTCACCACCGTCCGGTCGCTCTCCCGGCCCGTGTTCTCCACGCGCCGCTCGTTGCACCCGGAGGCCAGCCCGAGCAGGGCCACCGCCGTCAGGCTCCACGTCCACTTGTGCATGGCCATTCGCTCCTTCACCGTGTCCCAAGGGTTCCAAGCCAATGGTTCCAAGGTGGGCAGCCCGAGCGGGCGCGGCCACGGGGGAGCGGGCGGGGAGCAGGGGTTTCCCACCTGCCTGGGGGGCAGACGTGCGGGCGGGCCTCGGGCCCTCGAGCGGAGGGCGGGCCACTGCTCCAAGGAGAACCGCCCCGCCCGGAGAGGGGCGGGGCAGGGGTGTGACGGATTACAGCGTGGGGTAGCCGACGACGTTGCCGCAGTAGGCGCTGGAGCCGCAGGTGGTGCCCTTGCTGGTGTACCAGGCCGACTTGCGGGTGGCGTACTGACGGTTGTCCGCGTGCACGTGCGGGCCGGTGGCGCTGCCGGTGCCGCCCACGAGGCCCAGGGCGCAGCCGTCGCACGTCTTGGAGCCGGAGCTCACGTTGGCGTAGATGTGCAGCTGGCGGAAGTCCCAGCCGTTGGCGCCCGTGACGACGTAGTAGTTGCCCGCGCCGCCGTTGCAGTCCGAGCCGTAGCAGGCCGCGGCACAGCCGCCGTAGTACTTGTAGTAGAAGCTGCCGGACAGCATGGCGCGGTGGTTCCACTCACCGCACGAGGCGTTGCCCATGTCCAGCGCCGTGTGGCTGCTGCCCGAGCAGTTGTAGTACGTGGTCGAGTTCACGTTCGCGCTGGTCTCGCAGATGGGACCCTTCGCGGTGGCGGAAACGGCGACCCCGGCCCAGCCGGCCACGAGCGCCGCGGCGGCGTACATCATCTTCTTCGCGTTCATACTTCCTCCTGAGTGCTTCACTCTGGGTGGTTCACTGCGTGAGGAACTGCCTTCCCCCCGTTACTTGCGGATGCGCTCCTTCTCGCGGAGCAGCAGGTGCCACTCCTGCAGGCCCAGCTTGAGCGCGGACTGCCAGGCGTCGATCTCCGCATCCATCCCCGGCGCCACGCCGCGCAGCGACTCGAGCGTGGTGCTCGCGCCGCCCATGCCCAGCCGGGCAAGGCCCTGCAGCGCGGCCTTGCGCACCGCCGGGTCCTTGTCATTGCGGTAGAGGTCCACCAGCGAGCGGCGCGTGCTGGCGGCCTCCTCACTGGGCACTCCGCCGAGCGCCGTCGCCGAGGCCGCGCGCAGGCCCGGGTGCTCCGTGCGCAGGTTGCCGCGCAGCTTCTCCGCCGTGTCGTGGCCCACCTGCTCCATGGAGACCTCGGTGAGCAGCTTCGTGGCCGCTTCCGGGTCCTTGGAGGCCAGGGCCGCGGCCACGGCCGTCTCGGACACCGCCTTGTCGTGGCCGAAGTACACCTTGGCGTTCTCGTGGACGAGGTTCTCCACCACCGCCTGGCGCACCTCGGGCGCGCTGTCGCGGATGAGCTGCTCGTACGTCACCACGTTGCCGTTCTTGCCCATGGCGTCCACGGAGCCGGTGCCCTTCATCCCGCGCACCGCCGCGGCGCGCAGGGCCGGGTCCGAGTCACCGGCCGCGCGGGCGAGCAGCGGCTGGAGCAGCGAGGCGTCCTCGCTGAAGCTGGCCTTGTCGGCCACGGCCGCGCCCAGTGCCTCCAGCACGTCCGCGTCGCGCTCCTGCTGCACGGCGGCGAGCAGCTCGTCGGCGGGCATCACCCGGCCGGCCAGCTTCAGCCGCGCCTTCACGTACTTGCGGTAGGCGGGCGAGCCGGACTTCATCGCCGTGCGCAGCTCGTCCAACATGCCGGTGAAGGAGCACGCCGTCTGACTGATGGGCGGCTCGTTGCTCCCGGCGGCGGAAGCGGTGAGGGGCAGCAGCCAGGCCGCGGAGGCGAGCAGCGCCACGCGCCAGCGGGGAGAGCGGTTCATGCGAGGGGTTCCTTCGAAGGAGTGGGGGCTCATCAGTGCGGCGCTCCTTCCTCGATGAGGCACTGGTGGCGCTCTTCCTTGCCCATCCAGATGCGGGCGAAGTCCACCGTGCCCGCGGCGTAGAGCTTCTGGAAGTCCTGGTAGTCCTGCACGAAGCGCGGGTCCTGCGCGGCCATCTGCGCCAGCAGCGGCAGCGCCTGGGCCCCGCCCGCGCGCACGGCGAAGCGGAAGATGGCCCAGCGCACGCACTCGTCCTGCTCGGTGGGGAAGGCGGTGCGGTAGGCCTCCAGGGCCTTCTCCGGCGTCTCGGTGACGGCCAGCCGGAAGGCCGCCATCTCGCGCACGTCGCGCTCCTTGTCCTTCTGCATGATGGTGCTGAGGCGCTCGATGGAGTCCCCGCCGATGATGGGGTTGGAGTAGGAGGGCATCTCCAGCGCGAGCAGGCGCACCGCCATGTCCTCGGACTTCTCACCGATGTCCATCAGCTCCTTCCAATAGGGAGCGAAGTTGCCGGTGCGCTCGTAGTCCTCCTTCATCACCCGGCCCAGGGTGCGCGTGGCCACCCAGCCCGCCGAGTCCGTGGACACGTCCAGCGCCACGGCCTTGAGCCGCTGGATGCTGGAGGGCGACAGGCTCTTCTGCGACTCGAGCGTGTCCAGGGCCGCGGCGCGGTTGACGAGCTGCGCGCCCGGGTCCTCGCCCATCTTCAGCAGGCGCTCCACCACCTTCGGGTCATGCACGGCGGTGGCGTCCTTGAGCGCCTCCATGTACACGCCCAGCTCCGGCTGCTGGGACTTCTCCGCCCAGTCGAGCACCTGGAGGGCGCGGCTGCTGTCGCCCCCGATGAGCTCGGTGAGGCGCTCCTGGAGGTACTGCGCGAGCTCCCGGTCTCCCGCGCCCACGGCCGCGCTCAGCGCCTGGCGGAAGTTGTCGAGCGAGGTGCTCTTGTCGAACTCGCCGATGCCCTCCCAGCACCCGGGCATGGGCAGGATGTCCTCCTTCGGGGTGGGCTCCTTGGGCTGAGCGGGCCCCCCGGCGGTGGTGGGGTTGGCGGCGCCCCGGGACTTGCCGGCCGACGCTTGCGCGGAGGCCGAGGAGTCCGAGGACTCCTCTCCGGCCTGGCCAGCGCGGCGCGAGACGAGCGCCGCCCCGAGGACGATGAGGAACAGTGCGCCGAACAGGGCGGCGACCTTGATGGATGGACGTTGCATGGTGAGAACCGGTATTCCTGGTATCACGAGAAATGATTGGACTTCAAGAATTTCTCTTGGAATGAGGAGTTCCATGCCACGCCATCCCACCTACGCCCCGTCGGTCTCGGGCATGTCGAGCGCGCTGTACTCGGGCCTCGCGGAGCGGCTCGCGAGCAGGTCCGGTGAGGTGTACCCGCTGCACGTGGGGGACACGTGGATGGAGCCGCCCGAGGGCTGCCGGATGGAGGACTTCCGGGTGGCGGAGCACCCCGGGATGCACCGCTACGCGCCGGTGCAGGGGATGCCGGGGCTGTTGGACGCCGTGGTGGAGCGGGTGCGCGCGAAGACGGGCGTGGCCACGGAGCGCTCGCAGGTGCTCATCACCACGGGGGCCACGGGCGCGCTGGGGGCAATCATCGGAGGGCTGGTGGCGCCGGGCGAGGAGGTGCTCATCCTCGCGCCCTACTGGCCGCTGATTGCGGGCATCGTCACGGCGTTCCACGGCAAGCCGGTGCCGGTCCCCTTCCTGGACTGCGACAGCCCGGAGGCGCTGGTGGAGGCGGTGCGCGAGCGCCTCACGGAGCGCAGCGTGGCTCTCTACCTCAACACCCCCAACAACCCCACGGGGCGGGTGCTGCCGCGCTCCTGGGTGGAGGCGCTGGCGGAGCTGGCGCGCCGCGAGGGGCTGTGGCTGCTCTCGGACGAGGTGTACGAGGACTACGTGTACGAGGGGGAGCACACGTATGCGCGGGCGCTGGCGCCGGAGCGGACGCTCTCCTCGTACTCCTTCAGCAAGGCCTACGGCATGGCGGGCAACCGGTGCGGTTACGTGGTGGGGCCCGAGGAGGCGGTGGCGCAGCTGCGCAAGGTGAGCACGCACTCCTTCTACAGCGCGCCCACCGCCGCGCAGCTGGCCGGGGAGCGGGTGCTGCGAGGGCCGGGGGACGCCTGGGTGGCCATGGCCTCCGCGCGCTACCGCGACACGGGGACGAGGGCGGCCGCGCGCCTGGGCGTCCCGCCGCCGCAGGGCAGCACCTTCCTCTTCCTGGACGTCTCCGCGCACCTGGACGAGGGCGGCCTGCCGGGGCTGTTGGAGCGGTGCGTCGAGCGCAACCTGCTGGTGGCCCCGGGGCCCAGCTTCGGGCCCTTTCCCCACCACATCCGGCTGTGCTTCACCTGCTCGCCGCCCGAGGTGGTGTTGAGGGGGGTGGAGGTGCTGGCGGGAATTCTGCGCCGGTAGACGCAACTTTCCCACACCAGGTCCCGAGAATTTCTCTGAGTTTGTTACTTCGGAATTTCCGCCTCGGGGATCAGGCCATGAGCTACCGCATCAAGTCCGGTGACACGCTGTCGGGTATCGCGAGCCGCTACAAGACGTCGGTCAGCGCGCTGATGAAGGCGAATCCGCAGATCAAGGACGCGAACAAGATCTACGCGGGCAAGTCGCTGAACATCCCCGGCTCGCGCGACAGCTTCGACCATGGCCCGACGCGTGCGGGTGGCAGCCGTCCCGGGGGGAGCCGTCCCACCGGTGGAACGCAGGCGCCGGCCCAGGCGGGTGGCACGCCCTCGCGCGGCCCGGGTGGCAGCCCGTTCGACATCGCGAAGGCCCAGCTGGGCAAGAACGCCGGCAGCCTGAAGCTGGAGAAGGGCGGCGTGGGCTCGGACATGGAGGACTGGGTTCCGAACAACGTGAACTGCGCCAACTTCGTGTCCGCGTGCCTGGAGCAGGCGGGGCAGATCAAGAACGGCCAGCACCACAACGCGGTGGTGGGCCTGCAGGCCAACCTGGACAAGGATCCGAACTTCAAGCGCGTGTCGCTGTCCCAGGCGAAGCCGGGCGATGTGGTGAGCATGAAGACGCCGGGCGGCCACCACGTGGTGATGTTCGCCGGGTGGAAGAACGGCAAGCCGGAGTTCATCGGCTCCAACAACGTGAACGCGGATGGCTCGCAGCGCATCTCGATGACGCAGATGAACTACCCCATCATGTCCATCCACCAGTACCGCGGCTGAGCGGAGCCGTGCCGAGCCAGGGGGGCACTCGAGGAGGCTTCCCGGGACCTGGATGGACGCGCGGTGCCGGCACCCACTCCGGCACCGCGTTTTTCTTTGGTGGGCCCAGAAATTAGAAGGCTACAAGTACCTCTCGAAGAGTTGCCGGGTCGTCCTCGTGACACCGGATGGGCTCAATCCTCTCGGGGGGTAGTGGATGTCAAACGACTACCCACGTCTTCGCCTTCGCGGTGTTCCGCCGGATTCTGGAGTGCTCCACGGCGGAGAGCGGCCGCGCCCGCGCCAACAGTTGCTTGCGCGCGAAGTGTTCCGCGTCGCCTTCTACATGCCGCATGACCACCCCGAACTCTCCCTCGGGGTGCGCCATGCCATGGACGTCTACATGAGGGCGGTGGGTGAAGGACCCAGGATCATCAACTTCGTCCACTACAACCACCACGAAGGCTCGCGGCTGACGGCGGAGGAGTGGCGCCTGGCTCGCGGGCTCCTGGGAAATACGAAGCGCTGGTCCTTCCCCGAGGACTACAGCGAGACGGAGCAGGGGCAGATCGAAAAGAGAGGCTTCGAGCGGGGTCTTCTCTTCACGGGAGGCCCTGGCCGCCGGAATGGCTACGAGTTCGAGTACAAGGCTCGCATTCCGTGGCGGCCCGCTCCCCAGGAGACGTGGGTCAGCGTGCTCACGGCGACGCTTCCCATGGAGTACCTCGAGGAGCACGGGCCTGCTCGTGTGCGCCAGTTGGCCCTCGACATGGCCTCCCAGCTGCTTTTCGCCTCTGGGCATGCGGGCCTGGCGCTTCACCTCTACCGGGGCCTTCAGCCCACGGACGACACCTTTCGTGCCGAAGCCATGCGCTACCCTGGCATCGACCTCCGAGCGGCCTGGTGGCACGAAGAGCACGTGGGCCTTCGGGTGGATGGGGTCCACTGGCTCAACTTCCTGGGCCCCCCTGTGCTCACATGGCTCGGCGGTGCCGAGGCCCTGCGTTCCCGAGTGCGCTCAGCCGGCACGAGCGTGGTGGAGCTCGACGAGGAGCGCGTCGTTGTCTCCGCCGGGGAGCGGCCGGAGGCGGGGGACCCGGTCACCGGGAAGACCCTGCCCGCCTACCGCGAGCTCGCCCAGGTGCTGGAACCCTGGCTCGAGCCGCTCTTCCTTCCGCGAACGGAGCCTGTCGAGCGGCCCCGGTACACGTCGCTCCGCCTCACCGAGCACGAGGCGCGGCGCTGGTGGCGCCGCTTCCTCGAGTAGCCGTGGGGCTCGCCCTCAGCCCGTGACGGCGCGCACCTGCTCGCCCTCGAGCACCAGGCGCACGGTGGACACCTGCGGCTCGCCGAAGTGGTCGTACGCGGCGCGCTCCAGCTGCGGCACCAGGGCGGCGCGCAGGCCGCGCGCTCCTGTCTCGCGCTTGAGCGCCCGGGCCACCACCCACTCGCGCACCGACTGCTCCACCACCAGCGTCAGCCCCTCGTGGGCGAACTCGCGCTCGTAGGCGCGCAGCACGTTGTCCTCGAGGATGTCGCCCAGCGTCTTCGAGTCCAGCGGCGCGAAGGAGACGATGCGGCTGAAGCGGCCAATCAGCTCCGGAATGAAGCCGTAGCGCGCGAAGGCCGTCGTCTGCTCGATCTGATCGTCCGTCACCCGCTCCGCGATGGCCGTCTCGCGCTTGCCCGCCTCGCGCCCGAAGCCCATCCGCTCCTTGTGCCCGCCCATCTCCTCCGCCGTGCTCTTCAGCCCGCTGAAGGCCCCGCAGGCGATGAAGGTGAGCGCCGACAGCTCCAGCGGCATGGGTGGCGTGCGGCTGGTGAAGCCGAAGTCCGGCGGGAAGTCCGCCCGCGGCGCGCTCAGCAGGTTGAGCAGGCTGCGCTGCACGCCAAAGCCGCTCACGTCCTTGGTGGTCTGCTGTCCGGCGAAGCGGGCATCGGAGCGGCTGGTGGCGAGCTTGTCGAACTCGTCCATGCAGATGGCCCCGCAGGCCGCCCACGCCACGTCTCCGCCCGCTGCCTCGTACAGGCGCGAGAGCATCGTCGTCACGTCGTCGCCCACGTAGCCCGTCTCGGAGAACTGCGTGGCGTCCACGATGACGGTGGGCACGCCCAGAATCTGCTTGAAGAGCAGCTCCACCAGGAACGTCTTCCCGCTACCGGTGGGGCCCAGGAAGAGGCAGTTCTCGCGCGTCCCGGGCTCCGGAGCGAGGCCCTCCAGGTGGATGCGCCGCAGCCGCTGCAGGTGACGGTAGGCGAGCACCGACGCCGCGCGCCGGGCCTCCGGCTGGCCCCGGTAGCCCAGCTCGGAGAGGCGTTGGTCGATGTCACGGGGCGAGAGCACCTCCAACGCGGCGACGCGCTCGCGAACGGAGTCACCGCGCTCGAAGGGGAGGGCCTGCAGGTGGTCGGGACGTGGGCTCATGAAGTGGACGGCATCTTTCCGGTTCGGGACAGCCCGGGACAAGCGTTGCCTGCTCTCGGCGCCAGTGCCCGCCTGCTCTCGGAGGGGACGTACACCCCCCCGATGCGGGCCACCAGTGAACATCTCTTCGCCCCATTGGCCCACGAGACAAGTCCACTTGGCGCGGGGGTGGATAAGTAGGGGGCCATGGAACGAGCAGAGACTACGCGGGGGCAGGCTCCTCGCCTGGGCGCCTGGGTGGAGCCAGGGGCCGGAGTGCGGTGGCGCGTCTGGGCTCCCGGGCACCGCGAGGTACAGGTGGTGCTGTATGGACGGGACGGTCAGCAGCCGGGCGCCCCGAGGCCCATGGCCGACGAGGGAGGAGGCTTCTTCTCGCTGACACTCGCCGGCGAGGGCCCGGGCGTGCGCTACAAGCTGCGGGTGGACGGGCAGGGACCCTTCCCGGACCCCTGGAGCCGTTCACAGCCGGAGGGCGTGCACGGCCCCTCCGAGGTGGTGGTGCCCGACTTCGCCTGGACAGACGCCGGGTGGACGGGGCCGGACCCCGAGTCCCAGGTCATCTACGAGGTGCACGTGGGCACGGCCACGCCCGAGGGCACCTTCGAGGCCCTCATCCCCCGGCTGCGCTCCTTCAAGGAGCTGGGCGTCACCACGCTGGAGCTGATGCCGCTGGCCAGCTTCCCGGGCGTGCGCAACTGGGGCTACGACGGGGTGGACCTCTTCGCCCCGCTCGCCGCGTACGGCGGCCCCCAGGGCCTGCGGCGCCTCATCGACGCGGCCCATGCCCAGGGGCTCGCGGTGCTCATCGACGCCGTCTACAACCACTTCGGGCCGGACGGGAACTACCTCAGCTGCTACTCGTCCCACTACTTCACCGGGCGCCACCACACGCCCTGGGGCGATGCCGTCAACTACGACGGCGAGGGCTCCGCGGTGGTGCGCCAGCTGGTGCTCTCCAACGTGGAGATGTGGATCCGCGACTACCACGCGGACGGGCTGCGCCTGGACGCGGCCCACGCCATCCTCGACGACGGCTCGCCGCACCTGCTGGCGGAGATCACCGAGCGGGCCCGGGCCTCGGCGCACGGCCGCCGGGTGGTCGTCATCGCCGAGGACGAGCGCAACGACACGCGCCTGGTGCGCCCGAAGGATCGGGGCGGCTACGGGCTGGACGGCGTCTGGGCGGACGACTTCCACCACCAGATGCGCCGCGCCTTCGCCGGGGACAGCGAGGGCTATTACGCCGACTACACCGGCAACATGGAGGACCTGGCCCGCACGCTGCGGCAGGGCTGGTTCTACGAGGGCCAGGTGTCCCAGGTGCACGGCCACCCGCGGGGCACGCCCGCGAAGGAGGCGCAGCCCTGGCAACTGGTGCACTGCATCCAGAACCATGACCAGGTGGGCAACCGGGCGCATGGTGAGCGGCTGGGCGCGGACGTGTCCCCGGCGGCCTTCCGCGCCATGAGCGCGCTGCTGCTGCTGTCCCCCTACACGCCGCTGCTCTTCATGGGGCAGGAGTGGAACGCCCGCTCGCCCTTCCTCTACTTCACGGACCACAACGCCGAGCTGGGCAAGCTGGTGACGGAGGGGCGGCGCAAGGAGTTCGCCGGCTTCACGCGCTTCTCGGGCGACACGGTGCCCGACCCTCAGGCCGTGGAGACCTTCACGCGCTCGAAGCTCGACTGGAGCGAGGCGGGGAAGCCGGAGCACGCCGGGGTGCTGGCCCTCTACCGCGAGCTGCTGCACCTGCGCGCCACGGACCCCTGCCTGAAGAGCCACCGCCGGGACCATTTCGACGCGCGGCCCCTCGGCGAGCACGGGCTGGTGCTCGAGCGCCGCGGTCCCCGGGAGTCGCTCCAGCTCATCCTCAATGTGCGCGGGACGTTGGAGCACCGGCTGCCCGAGCGCTCCGCCGAGCACGCCGCCGGGCACTTCCAGGTGGTGCTGTGGACCGAAGCACCCCGCTTCGGCGGCACCTCGCGCGAGGCGCCGCTGCGAAGCGGGGGAGTGCGGCTCGAGGGACCCTCGGCCGTGCTGGTGCGTCTCACGGCCTGAGTCCCCCGGGAGCCGGGGCGGTGTCCATCAGAACGCGCCGCCCACCTGGAGACCGAAGTTGACGATGTTGCCGTCCTGCGCGAGTCCCAGGTCCTCGCCACCCACCAGCCGGTAGGTGGCGCGCGCGCCGGCGGTGACGGCGCCGAAGTTGTAGTCCACGCCCGCGGCCAGCGGCACCTCGGTGACGAAGTCGTTGTCGAAGAGGATCTCCGCGTCCTCGCTCGGGTTGAGCAGACTCACGCCGAAGCCCGCGCCGACGAAGGGCCGCAGGTTGCCGTTCTGGAGCAGCTCCGGGCCCACCTTGGCCAGCGCGCCCACGTTGTGCCGCCACAGGCCGCCGTTGATGTCCTCGAACGGGTTGCGCGAGCCCTCGTAGCCGAGCTCCAGGCCCACCAGCGGCAGCGGACGCGAGTTGGCCTGGATGCCGAGGTAGCCGCCCGTGCCCGTGTCGTCGCCGATGTCGCCGGTGTACGTGTTCAAGCCGCCCGTCACGGCGACGTTGAGATCATTGAAGACGCCTCCGCTGCCTCCCCGGCCCTCGTCGAAGATGCGTGCCTCGCGGTCGTTGTCGTCGTCCGGGATGTAGTCGTCCTGGGCGAACGCGGGCACTGCCACCAGCACGGCCGCGGCGAATGCGCCGAGCCCCCATCTCGTCTTGACGCTCATGGTGTTGCCTCCCTGTGTCCCCCCCATCCGTTCGGGGGGTCTGTCAAAAACTGGGCGCGAGCCGTGAGGACGGGAAGCGCACCCTCGCGGCCCGGCTCCGTCACTCCACCCCTCCAGGCGGCCAGCGCGGCGCTCCCGGGGCCGTCCGGGGGTGGGCACGCGGAAGGTGACCTGTTATACCCCTTCCTTCCTGTTGACCTGTCAGGTCGGCGGACAAGCAGCCGGCGGTAGGCCCTCACGGCCGGACGCCACCTACCCCTGATTCGGAGGTCCATCCGCCCGATGTGACCTCGCAGGGAGGGCTGTGCCTGTAACCCCGCGAAAACCCTCAGAAATCTGAGGGAATTGATTTGGGCATCAGGTGTTTGGAACCCAACACACGGGATAGGGTGCGCCGGAAATTCCCCCGGTTGTGCCGATCCCCTTCACACGAAGGAAGCGACACAGTGAATCGACCCTCTATCCGCCGCACGCGGCTGTCCGCCTTCGGACTCGTCTCCGTCCTCGCCCTCTCCGCCGCTCCGGCGCTGGCGGCCGGCGGCTTCGTCTCCGCCTCCGCGAGTGGGGATGATGGAAACAAGCCCGCCTATGCCATTGACGGGAACCTGTCTACCCGCTGGTCCTCCGATGGCCGCGGCCAGTACCTCCAGGGCGACCTGGGCGCCGTGAAGTCCCTCACCGGGTTGGACATCGCCTGGTACCGGGGCAATGAGCGCGCGAGCACTTTCGTCATCTCGACGTCCACCGATGGCACCACCTTCTCGCCGGCCTTCTCCGGCACCTCGTCCGGCAAGTCGGCCTCCGCCGAGCGCTACACCTTCGCGGCCAGGAATGCCCGCTATGTGCGCGTGACGGTGAATGGCAATACCCAGAACACCTGGGCGAGCATCGCGGAGGTGGCCGCCATCACCGGCACCGCCCCCACGCCAACGCCAACGCCAACGCCCACCCCCACGCCGACGCCCGTTCCCACGACGGGCACCGACACCTTCGGCGTGAAGATGATCTACCCGACGAAGGCGGGCGGCGAGACGTGGTTCCTCAAGAGCGATGCGCTGGCGGACACGCGCTTCGATCCGCAGGACACCATCACCCGCAACGCGGACGGCTCCTGGAAGATGAAGAGCACCCAGGTGCGCATGCACGCGCTCACCTCCACCGGCTACTCCTCGTCCAAGATTCCCACCTATGACCGGGACGTGCTGGCGGGCCGCGGCTACATGCAGGCCGCCAACGACTGGAAGAACGTGGAGATGACGGGCTTCATCAAGGTGAACGCCGTCAGCGACGCGAGCGACAACTTCGCCTGGTATGCGCGCGGTGGCCGCCACACCGACGGCCTGGCTTGCGAGGGCTCCTCGTACAAGGGCAGCCTGCACTACGACGGCCGCGTGCGCTGGCAGAAGGAGTCCTGGCACGTGAGCTACGACCAGACCGCCTACAAGACGGGCACCACCGCCCTCAAGGGCCGCTGGGTGGGCTTCAAGTCCATCATGAAGAACGTCACCTACAACGGGAAGCCCGCGGTGAAGCTCGAGCTGTGGCTCAACGAGAACGCGGACAAGGTGACCTGGAAGCAGGTCTACGACATCACGGACTACGGCCAGATTGGCGGCGATGCCACCAACTGCGGCGGTGCCGTGGACGCCATGCCCATCACCTGGGGCGGCCCCCTGGCCACCTTCCGCTGGGACAGCGCCTCGGACGTGGACTTCAAGTGGCTGAGCGTTCGTGAGATCGCCGAGTAATCATCGCCTCCCCCACCAGGGGTGAAGCACCGGGCGCGGGGAGGCGACTCCCCGCGCCTTTTTTCATGGGGCACGGGCCCCGGGGCGTCTATACCGGCGCCCCATGGAAGCCCTCGAGCGTCTCTTCCACATTCGTGAGCGGGGCTCGTCCGTCGGGACGGAGCTGCGCGCCGGCCTGGTGACGTTCCTGACCATGGCCTACATCCTGCTGGTCAACCCGCAGATTCTCTCGGAAGCGGGGATGCCCGCGGCGGATGTGACGGTGGCCACGGCGCTGGGCGCGGCGTTCGGCACGCTGCTGATGGGGCTGTACGCCAACTTCCCCTTCGCGCTGGCGCCGGGCATGGGGCTCAACGCCTACTTCACCTATGGGGTGGTGAAGGGGCTGGGGGTGGACTGGCGCTTCGCGCTGACGGCGGTGTTCGTCGAGGGCCTGTTGTTCATCGTGCTGTCCTACGGCGGCATCCGCACGCTCATCCTCCGGGCCATTCCGGGGCCCATCAAGCTGGCCACCACCACGGGCATCGGGCTGTTCCTGGCGCTCATCGGCCTGAGGAACGCGGGGCTGGTGACGGACAGCCCGGCCACGCTGGTGCAGCTGGGCGTGCTGCACGCGCCGGTGCCGCTGCTGGCGCTGGCGGGGCTGGTCATCATCGGCGTGCTGTCGTCGCGCAAGGTGCAGGGCTCGCTGCTGATCGGCATCGCGGCGGTGGCGGTGGCGGCGTGGGGGCTGGGGCTGGCGAAGGCCCCCGCGTCCTGGGTGAGCGTGCCCTCGCTGCCGCGCGAGACGTTCTGGGCGTTCGACTTCTCGCAGGTGCTGACGGGGAAGTTCCTCACGGTGATGCTGGCGTTCCTGTTCGTGGACGTGTTCGACACCGCGGGCACGCTGCTGGGCGTGGGGCGCATTGGTGGCTTCCTCAAGCCCAACGGAGAGCTGCCGGGAGCGGGCCGGGGCTTCATGGCGGACGCGGTGGGCACGGTGGCGGGCGCGGTGTTCGGGACGAGCACGGTGACGTGCTACATCGAGTCGGCGGCGGGCGTGGAGGAGGGCGGGCGCACCGGGCTGACGGCGGTGGTGGTGTCGGGGCTCTTCCTGCTGTCGCTCTTCTTCGTGCCCACGCTGGCGGCGATTCCGCCGGTGGCCACCGCGCCGGTGCTGGTGGTGGTGGGCGCGCTGATGATGAGCGGCGCGCGCGAGCTGGAGTGGAACCGGATGGATGATGCGCTGCCGGCGTTCCTGACCATCGCGCTGATGCCCTTCACCTACTCCATCGCCAACGGCATCAGCGCGGGCATCGTGTCGTACGCGGCGCTGAAGCTGCTGTCGGGGCGCCCGCGCGAGGCGCACCCGGTGGTGTACGTGCTGGCGGCACTGCTGGTGCTGCACTACGCCACGGGCGGTGGCGCCTGATTCAGAGGGAAATGGACCTGGGGAATGGACGTCCGGGACCCGGGGTTCCATCTCCAGCCGCTAGTCGCGGGGGCCACATTCCGAAGATATTCGGAGGGGGTCCCCTAGGCACGCGCCTCGAAACGTGACACACGGCAATGGCCGCCCCTCACATGGGTGTGGCCTCCGGCTCAACTCATTGAGGCCGGACAAGAAAGAAGACGAGTAAATGGCAACTGGTACCGTGAAGTGGTTCAACGACGCGAAGGGCTTCGGTTTCATCACGCAGGACGGCGGGGGCGAGGACCTCTTCTGCCACCACAGCGCGATCCAGACCGACGGCTTCCGCTCCCTGCAGGAAGGGCAGAAGGTCGAGTTCGACGTCGCCCGCGGCCAGAAGGGCCTGCAGGCGCAGAACGTTCGTCCCTGCTAGTACGCGCCGTCAGGACCGGCAACGGGCCTGGTCTCCTCGAGAGGCCGGGCCCTTTTCATTGAGGCCACTGGGAGTGGCATCTCCCTGCCCAGGTGCTTAATTTGAGGTCCACGGCGCTGCCTTTCGAGCGCCTGGGCCGGTACGGCTCTCGCTGCTCTGTGGTGGAGCGGCAGTCCGGGCGGTAGGCGGCTTGGCTACCTTCTGTGTCCGGTGGGCCTGGTTGGTGCGGTTCAAGACTCTGTAGTGAGGGGCCCGGTCTCGGCCGGTTCTGGCTCTCACTCTCTTCCTTGGAGACCTATGACGGTCACATTCATCAAGCGTCAGAAAGAGCGAGCGCGTCAGCAGCGCAATCAGGACAAGCAGGTCAAGCGCGAGGAGCGCAAGCGTGAGAAGGCCGAGCGCCCCGACCGCGTGGCGGGCGAGGCGGATCCGGACATCGCGCACATCATTCCGGGGCCCCAGCCGCCCCTGGACATGTGAGCCCGCTAGCCGGGCAGCCAAGGGGACACTCTTCCGGAGACTCTCGGAAGGTGTCCCCTTTTCTATTTCGATGAGCCCTTCCCGGGCGGCTCCACCTGGAGCCCGCCGGACACGATGGTCATCCGGTGCGCGGCGGAGGTGTGCTCGGAGCCCCGCATCTTGAGCACCGCCATGCTCCGCTCCAGGCCGTGCTCCTGGCGCGTGTAGTCCATCAGGAGGATGGCATCGGGAATGGTGGACAGGTAGGGCGGGGCGGCGTCGTTCTCCACGAAGGTCCCGATGGTCTGGATGAGCAGGGCGCTGCGGCTGTGCTCGCGGATGAGCGCGGAGATCCCCACCATGAACTGGCGGAAGCCCCGCTCCGAGGTGGAGTGCTCGATGGAGGAGATGCTGTCGACGACGATCAGCGAGGGCTTGAAGTTCGCCAGCCCCGAGCGCAGCTCCACCAGCAGATCCTCCGGGCTGGTCGCCTCCGGATAGCGGCACTCCACCTTGAGGCGGCCCGTGGCCTCGAGCTCCTTGAGGGACAGGCCCACCTTGGCGAAGTTGCGCATCAGGATGGCCTTGGTCTCCTCGAAGCCGTAGTAGATGACGCGCTCACCGCGCAGGGCCCCGGCCCGGGCGTACATGCCGGCGAGCGTCGTCTTGCCACTGCCCGAGGGGCCGCGCACCAGCACGATGGAGTCGCGCAGCCACCCGCCCCGCGTCATCGCATCCAGCCCCGCCACGCCACTGGGGAAGCGTGAGTCCTCGCTCAGCTCGTCGCCCTGTTTGGCATCCAGCGGGAAGACGGTGAGTCCCTGCAGCGTCATGGTGCAGGGGTACTCGCCCTTGTAGTGCGCGCTGCGCCGGTACTTGTGCACCTCGATGGACCGGCGGCGGCGCTCCCCATCCACGAGGTTGCGCAGCACGAGGACCGTGTCGCACACGAAGTCCTCCACGCCCAGGGTGGTCAGCTGTCCGTAATCCGCGGGGGCCTCGGCCGTCATGACGGCGGTGAGCCCCAACTGCCGGAAGCAGGAGACGAGCCGGAAGAAGTGGCTGCGCAGGTGCGCCTCGGGAGGCCGCGGGCTGAAGAGAGCCGTCGCCGAGTCCAGCACCACCGCGGTGGCCCCGCTCTTCTTCACCACCCCGGACACCAGGTGGATGAGCCCCTCCACGTCGAAGTCTCCGCTCACGTGCGTGGGCCCCTCCATGGGCCGCGTGAGATCGGTGAGGACGACCCGTCCTTGCTCCACCAGGCCGGCCAGGTCGAAGCCGAGGGTGTCGGCGGTCGAGACGAGGTCCTCGGCCGTCTCCTCGATGGAGAGGACGACGGTCTTGATGCCCAGGCGGGCCAGGTTGCAGGCGATCTGCAGCGACAGGATGCTCTTGCCCGCGCCGCTCCGGCCGGTGATGAGCGTCGTGCGCCCCTGGGGAATGCCCCCATACGTGATGATGTCGAGTCCGGGGACGCCCGTGGGCAGCTTCTGGATGGCGCTCATGGCCTCCGCTCTACCCCGGAATGGTCCAGCAAGTCCGCAACGAGCGTGGTGTCCTCCAGGTCGCCCACCACCCAGGTTCGCGGCAGGGGGCTGCGCTGGACCAGGGTCGGCGTGAGCAGGATGTGGTCCTCATCCGCCGAGGTGGGCCGGCCTTCGGCCAGGTCGATGACCTTGAAGTCCACCTGCGCGGATTCGTACTGGGCGAGCAGGCTCTTCATCTGCCGGAGCGCTCGCAGCGAGGCGGGGGAGCGGCCCGCCGTGTAGAGCACGAGCTTGATTCGCGCCATGGCACGTTCCTGGGGGGCGGGAGGGGGTGGAGTGCCCAGGAGCTTCAGCACCTGGGCCACGATGGGCTCCGTCCCACGCTGCTTGGAGAGGATCTTCAGGCCCGCGGCGTCCGCGACGTGCGTGCTGCCCGTGAAGATCAGCACCTCCGTGCCTTCCAGCAAGCCAGCGGAAGCGGCCTGCTTGAGCATCCACGTCCCCGTCCCGTCCGGCATCCGGTAGTCGCTGATGACCAGGTTGAACCGCTGGCGCCTCAGCAGCTCCAGCCCTTCCCGGGTGCCCCCCGCCATGGTGACGGTGAACCCCGCCAGCTCGAGCGCCCGTCCGAGGAGGTAGCGGCCGGCCTCGTCATCGTCCACACACAGGATTTGTCCGGCAGGCCGCGGGGCTTCGGAAACCGACATGGGGCGGACATGATACCGGGAACGGCGGCCCGTGCATGCCTTGTCGAGCCTCGGGGGGGGTGTTAGGGCTGCACCCGACAACCCCCACGGGCAGCACCTCGCGCTGCCACGAGGTTCCTCATGGGCGAGCTCCACGCGGCGTCCCGGTATATCGGTCTCATTGCCCTGACCGCGGCCGTGCTGGAAGCGGTGATGCTGCGGTTCGTCTTCAAACGCTCGTACGACTGGCGCTCCGGCCTCGCCTCCATGGCCGTGGCGGTGATCCGGTCCGTCAACCTGCTCATCCCCGTGGCGGTCGCGTTGCCGGGGGCGTACTGGCTGCAGCGGCACCGGCTTTTCGACGCCTCAAGCTTGGGCGTGGCCTCGTGGGTCATCCTGTTCCTGGGCGTGGAGTTCCTCTATTACTGGTACCACCGGCTGGGTCACCGCACGCGCTGGTTCTGGCTCTCGCACGCGGTGCACCACACGCCCAACGAGCTCAACCTGACCACCGTGTCCCGGCTCGGCTGGACGAGCAAGCTCACGGGGGCCTACGCCATCTTCACGCCGCTGGCGCTGCTCGGCTTCTCGCCCGAGTCCATCCTCACCGCGTACAGCCTGAACCTCTCCTACCAGTTCTGGATTCACGCGGACTGGTTCCCGAAGCTGGGCCCGCTCGAGGGCATCTTCAACACGCCGTCGGCGCATCGCGTCCATCACGCGGCCAACCTCGAGTACCTGGATGCGAACTATGGCGGGGTGCTCGTCGTCTTCGACCGCCTCTTCGGCACCTACGTCCCCGAGCGCGAGGACCTGCCGTGCCGGTACGGACTGGTGCACCCGCTGCACACGTACAACCCCTTCAAGATCGCCCTGCATCAGTTCGGCCCGTTCCTGCGGGACGTGTGGAGTGCGCGGAGCGCGCGCGAGGTGCTCGGTTACTTCTTCGCGCCGCCCGGCTGGCGGCCGGATGGCAACAGCGAGACCACCGAGGACATGCGGCGCAAGGCCGCGGCCGAGCGGACGCAGGCTCCGGCGGCCCCTCGGCCCGCGCCGGCGAGCGCCGCGTAGGATGCACCCCAGCGTGAGCACCAGGAGAGCGACACCATGAAGATCGTGGTCGATTGGGAGCGCTGTGAGGCCAATGGCGTCTGTGTGCGCGTGGCCCCCGAGGCGTTCAACCTCGATGAGAAGGATCAGTTGCACGTGCTCGTCGAGAACGTGACGCCCGAGCTGCGCGCCAAGGTGGAGCGGGCCGTGCGCGACTGCCCGCGTCAGGCGCTCTCGCTCGCCAGGGACTGAGCCCGGGTCATCTCCCTTGCCTGGCGCGGCGCGAGGGCCCGCGAATATTCATCGCCCCAGCCCGGGTGATTGGCGTACAGATTGAGGTCCATGGCCGAGCGCATCGATCTCAGTGCATGGAGTCCGGGTGGGGAGCTCCCCGAGGTGGCAGGGCGCTCCGGACAGCGGGGCCGTTGGGCGCCCGCCACGGATGTGTCGGAGACGCCCGGCCAGTTCCTGCTCGAGGTGGATCTCCCGGGCGTGGAGCGGAAGGACCTCGAGCTCACCGTCGCTGGCAGGCGCCTCGTGCTCGAGGGAGTCCGCGCTCCTCTCGAAACAGAGGGGCGCGTGCTGCTCTCCGAGCGGCCGTCCGGTTCCTTCACGCGCGAGCTCCTCCTTCCCCGGGAGTTCCCGGCGGGGCCCCAGGCGGACTACCGCGAGGGGGTCCTCACCATCCGGTTCGCGAAGCCGGGGAGCCCGGACATGGGCGTCACGGGCCTGCCGCCCGGGATGGCCTCCATGGCGGAGTCGTGGCCGCTGCTGGACATCCTGGACACCGGGGAGGGGCTGACGCTGCTGGCGGACCTGCCCGGGGTGTCCCAGGAGGCGCTCGACGTGCTCTTCGAGGGGCAAGTGCTGACCCTGCGGGGGCGGCGGGAGCCGGAGACCTCGGGCAGGCGCTACCGCCTGGTGGAACGCCCCGCGGGCGTCTTCTCCCGCTCCATCCTGCTCCCCGACGGGATGGAGGGCGACAGGATCCAGGCCTCCTTCAAGGAGGGTGTGCTGTCGGTGGTGCTGCCGGCGGGTGGCGCCGCGCTTCGTCCCCGGAAGCGTGTCTCCTCCGGGGGGACGTCCTCCGCGGACCCGGGCCTGCGTGAAGAGCTCGAGGCGCTTCGCGCGCAGCACCAGGCCCTGCGCGACGAGGTGGATGGCTTCTGGCTGGCGCTCGGGTGCGGTCTGCGGCTCGTGCAGATTCCCTTGCACCAACACCTCCCGGTGGAAGTGTCCCTGCGCGACGAGGATCCCATCGTGCAGGCGCAGGTGATGGCGGCGGTGAGGAAGTTCGTGGAGTTCGCCGGCTTCGAGGTGTGGAGGGATCTCCCGCGCGAGGGGGGCGCCTTCCTCAAGCGGTGGCAGGTGCGGACCCGGCGCAAGGAGAGTCAGCCCGAGCTCCAGCAGCGGCTGCTGCGTGTGCAGGAGGCGCTGGAGCTGGTCCGCCAGGGCGCGATGCAGGCGCGGGAGCCCCGGCCCGAGGACTTCCAGGATGCCGAGCGTGAAAGGCTCCTGGGGGAGGCGGCCAGGCCCTGGGCCGAGGCCATCTTCGCGCTCGCGAGCGCGGTGCGATGGGCCGCGTCCGGGGCCTCCCTCCTCATCGGCGCCCTGTCCCTGCGCAAGGAGGTGGCGCCAGCGGGGGCCACCTGGGTGCTGGGGACCCTGGGCGAGGAGGAGCTGGCCTCACACGTGAGGACCTGGCTCTCCGCCGCCCAGGAGAAGCCGCCTACGCCCTCCGGAGCCCCGTGACCTCTCCGTAGCCGCCGGGGATGAAGAAGTCGTGCGTGCCCATGCCCATGATGCGCAGCGCCGTGGTGACGGCGTCCGCGGCCCTGGGCACGCGCCTGGAGGGCTGACCGTTCTCCTCGATGATGTCCACGGGGACGCCGAGCCCGCGCGGGGTGTAGGAGCCCACCTGCCGGTTCGCCGCCACGTTTCCGCCCGCGAAGGCGACCGAGGTGAACGGGTGGTGGTCATCCGGCAGGGAGTAGGTGCCGTCGCTCGCGCGCGAGGCCCAGCTGCGGCCGAACTCGCTCATCACCAGCACGAGCGTGTCATCGAGCAGCGTCTTGCCCGGCTTGCCGGGAGCGGGCGCGGCCTTGAGCTCGCCCAGGAAGCGCGCGACGCAGTCCATGAGTCCGCGGCCGTGCGCGCAGCTGTAGCCGTGGCCGAAGCCGTTGTGCGTGTCGAAGTCGAGCTGCAGCGAGACGTGCAACGAGGTGCAGAGGTCCGACTTGAGCAGGCGCAGCGCGAGATCCATGCGCGGGTCGAGCCCGGTGAGGTGGAAGTTCGCGCCGCCGAACGTGTACGTGAACGACTGGCCCGCCAGGTAGCTCGACATGTACGAGGGCCGGTTCGCCGTCAGCATGTCGATGCCCTTGGTGCCCTCCAGCACGGACACGACGTCCGTCGCGAGCACGCGCGAGACCGACGACAGCGAGCCATGCAGGCCCTCGAGATAGCTGTCCACCTTCGCCGTCGAGCGGTCCATCAGTTGCTGGGCGCGCGAGAGCGAGAAGCGCTCCACCGTCGTCGTCTTCAGGGTGCCACCGGTGGGCTGACCGCGTGCGTCCAGCTCGGGCCCCTCGGTGCGCGCATCGAGCCCCGTCCACCAGGGATTGTCCGCGGGCTTCGCGGAGAGCTGTGGCTTGAGCGCCTGGATTGACGGGACGCGAATGGGCGAGGCGTGTGAGGGCAGCCCCATCCCGAGCGGCGTGCCGCGCTCACCGGAGACGACCACGAAGGGCAGGGGCCTGCTCTCGCGGTACTTCTCGAACAGGTGATTGGCGATCACCGAATGAATGGCGGGCGCCCGGTAGTCCGCACCGGCGACACCGCACATCGAGCCGATGAACGCACTGGAGTGATCGTTGGAGCCCTGGTCGATGCCGTGCAGCACGCTCAGCTGCTCATGCAGCGCGAAGTGCGTGTAGCCGTACATGAGCGGGCTGAAGCTGCCGCGCTCCGCCGGGTTGAGGGGGTTCCACGACTGCCAGGTCCGCAGCGGCTTGTAGGGGCCGTTCGCGGGCGCGAGGTTCACCACCTTGCTCGCGTCGAAGAAGACGGGCTCGGCGGCGTAGGTGGACGGCGCCGGCACGCAGAGCGGAATGTCCGCGTCGTCCATCGGGGTGAAGTAGTACGCCGGCCGGTAGCCGCCCGGGATGTAGAGGACGACGAGCCGTGAGGGCACGTCGGTGTCCGCGGCGTGCGCGGCGCCCGAGCCGAGCAGCCCCGCGCGTTCGAGGAGCGCGAGCTGTCCCGCTCCGAGGGCCCACTTGAGCAGCGTGCGACGAGAAGTGATCGTCATGGTGTCCTCGGCTCAGTAGGTGATCCACAGCGGGTGACGGATGAGCGACGCGCAGACGCCAATCCAGGCGATGCGCGGGCTCTGCGCTTCGAGCGGTACATAGACCTTCTCGTACAGCTCCTTCGCTTCCGCTTCCGAAGGCGGCTGTCCGAGCATGCGCAGGTAGAGCGCGCGCAGGTTCTTCTGCACGGCGTCCGGATTCTTGGCGGAGGTGTCGGCGAGCGTCACGTAGCGCAGCACCGCCGTGTTGCTCTTCTTGTCCACCGCGCGCGCACACCAGGCCTGGGACATCTGCACCAGCGTCTGCGCGGCGGAGGGACCGAAGCCCACGTCCCGCTTGCGGTACACGAGCGGGTTGCCGCCTCCGAGGGCATCGAACCGCTCGACGCTGCGGGAGTCGGAGACGTACTCGTTCGAGATGCCGGGCGCCCAATCCCCGGGCCACACGAAGAGCTTGCCGCCATTCACCACATACGGCTTGTTGCGCCAGTTGGGATCGCTGGTGCTGACGAAGTCCTCGAGCGTGAGCCCGAGCTGCTCCATCAGGCTCACGACCATCTCCTCGGCGGACAGCCGGCGGACGCTGAAGGCCTCCGGATCCGGAGCCTCCAGCCGCGCGGGCGCGGGAGGCAGCTCGCGAATCCAGGCCTCCACCTGCGCGGTGGTCAGCGAGACGTGGCCGTTGGCGACCAGCTCGTTGTAGGGCTGACCCGGCGGCATCTGCGGGTAGCTGCCGGCGGCGGTTCCCTTGAGCAGCTGGACCAGCATGCTGTTGTCGGGGTCCCCGGGCTTCACGTACCGCTCGTCGTACACGAGCCCGTTCTCGAACGCGGTGAGCGAGGCGAAGAAGGGCTTGTTGCCGGTGAGGTGGCAGCCCTCGCACGCGGGCGCCAGCCCGAGCCGGATCTCATCGTTCCTGCCCGAGGGGGCGCAGCTCCCGCCATCGGGGTCATAGGTGACGTCCGGTTTGTTCTCGGTGCAGGCCCCCGCGGTGAGCGCGAGGGAGATCAGCGCGGCGGCTCTCAGCATCGGACGCGGCGTGCTCATCACAGGCCCCTCCGCAGTTCGGGTTGTTCGAAGAGGTAGCGGAGGAAGGGCCGGAGCTTGCGGTCGCGTGCGACGAACTCCTTCGCCAGCTTGTCGATGAAGCGCTTCTCGGAGGCCGGGTTCAGCTCACGGCCGATGAACATGGAGTAGAGCTTGCGCGCGGCGCAGCGGTCGAACTCGCCGGAGCGGACGAGGATCTTCCCGAACCCGAGCGGCCCCATCGTGCCGTCGCCGTGCTGGCCGAGCAGCGTGTACGACTCGGGCATCGTGTCGAGCAGCACCGCCTCCGGATTGGCCGCGATCTGCTCGGGGGTGATGGGCGTCAACACGGTGTTGGGAAGGAACGCGTTCTTCCACCGGTAGCCCGGGGACGAGCCGTTGTGCGGATACTTCCCGGACAGCCACTCCTTGGTGATGCGCTGATTGCCCACGCCCGGCATGATGGGCCAGGGGACGTAGTAGCTGGGGAACGGCGAGAAGTCCCACCGCTTGAACGAGATGGCCGCGGGGTCGAGCGTCTTGTGGCAGTGCAGGCACGTTCCGCCGGTCGCGGGATCGGTCTCGTACGGAGGGAAGTGCACGTCCGCGGGAGGCGGCGAGAAGCTCTGACAGGCGAAGATCTCCAGGAAGCGCGCGGCCCGGACGCGCTCGCGCGGGAAGGAGGACATCGAGCCGATCATGGTGAGCACCCCGGCGGTGGGAAGGCCCTTGGGCGCTTCGGTCGTGGTGCGGGGATCGAACCGGTACATGCGATCCATGCTGCCGGAGGGGGCCCGGCCGCTGGTGAGCGCGAGGTGGTAGGGCTCCAGGTCCTCGACCACGAACTCGCGCCACGCCTGCGGATCGTTCGGCGCCGGGTGCAGCGGGTCGCGAGGTGCGCTGTCCGCGCCCGGGCGCCACCACGTCGTGTTCGCGTCCAGCGCGTTGCTGCCCATCTGCCGGCCGAAGCGCACGTACAGCGCGCGCAGCCAGTTGGTTCCCACCGAGTAGTTGCCGATGACGAGATCCGACAGCGGCCGGTCGTGCCACGCGAGGTGCGCGAACAGGCGCGCGGGCTCCTCGTACGGATGGCGCCGTTGAACGCCGAGGTCGAAGTTGCTCGCGCTCCCCAGGCCCGCGAGCGGTGAGCACCACACCAGGTTCGGACCGCAGCCGCACCCGGTGGGAATCATGGGATCGTAGTAGCCGCCGTTCGCGACGCCGCAGTCGAGCGGCTGCCCCTTGGCGTCGGGGACCTGAGTGACGTTGGAGCCGGCCTTCCCGAGCACCTCGACGGTCGTTCCCGGGGCCCACCAGGGCTCGACCGAGTGCACCTCGGGCACGGCGGGATTGCCGTCCGCATCCTGGTCCTTGCACTGCTTGCTCGGATCCTTCGTCCCGCCGAACTCGTTCACGTGGTAGTACGCGCCCGGGTGCAGGGTGGTGGTGGCGCACTTGTGGAGGTGGCCGGACATGTCGCCCTGGTACGCGTCGCCGGAGGCGCCGGTGGTGTACGCGCCCACCGCGATCCACTCGTGTCCGAAGCGCAGCATCCGCTCGTAGAACTTGGGCGAGGCGAGCGCTTCATCGAGCGTGGACCGCAGGATCGCTTCTCGCGCTTCGGGAGTGGCCGCGGCCGCCATCGCTTCGTACTGCTCGAAGGTGGGCGTGCTCCCGGTGAGCCCGAGCACGATGCGCCGCATGAGCCGTGTGTCGCTCATGCGGTCGTTCGGAGGCTCGACCGCTGGAGGAGTCTCGGGACTGCATTGCTGGGCGTGCGCGTCGATCCCGGTGAGTCCGGAGATCGCGATCATCACGATCAGCATGGCCGCGCTCTTCGAGTGCCAATGCCAGTACATCCGCGAAACGTTAACGGGTAAAGCCTTTCAATGCAAAGGATTGCTGAGAAATGATTCGCACGTGTTCTCAGAATTTGAGTGCGAGGAATCACGTACTGGGAAACCACGAGCCCGTCGGCCATCTCCCAAGCACCGGCCGCGGCAGGCCGGCGAGGAATCTGGTGCCGGACAGGGGCCAGGGCTGCTCGCTGTCCGGGAGGGCAGGGGCGGGTTGGCGGGAGCGGGGACCGGATGCACCTTTCGCGGCAGGAGGAGTGCCATGCGTTCACGGATCGTACTCGCCGGGCTCACCGTGGCCACGCTCGCCCTGGGCGCGGCGAGGGCCGAGGACCCCACGCCCCCGGAGCTCAAGGCCGCTCAGGAGCAGGCCACGCCCGGGGACCAGTTCACCGACACGGACGCCGGCTCCCTCAACGGTACGGTGAAGGGGGCCACCGGCAACGTCGTCACGCTCGAGGTGGGCCGGAAGGCGCCACTGGTGCAGGTCGTCGTGAAGGACGAGGACTCGGTGCCCATCCGCCAGGAGGGCCGGAAGGAGCCGCTCGCCCTCGAGCAGCTGCGGGAGGGCACGCGCGTGCGCACCTCCTTCCGCAACGAGGGCGGCATCCGCGTCGTGACCTCCATCGAGGTGCTCGAGCCCGCCGCGCAGCCGCGGCGCCAGTCCTCTTCAGGGAAGTAATGCGCACTGCTCCCTCTCCCCTCGGGAGAGGGTCGGGGTGAGGGTGTCTGGGCCCGTTCTTCGACCCGTGGTCCTCGGTGTGGACAGGGGGTTCAACCCGGGTTCATCCGATACCCTCACCCCGTCCCTCTCCCGGAGGGCGAGGGGATATGGGCACGGGTCGGCGCATGTGCCCAGCGGCACACCTTCGCCTCAGCGCAGGACCTGCTCGATGTGGGCCGCGAGCGCGCTGCGGTTGAGGTTGCCGGGGGACTGTGCCACCAGCTGTCCCTGGCCATCGAGCAGGGCGAGATAGGGAATGCTGTCCGGGTACGTCCCGCCGATGTCACTCACCGCGCGCTTGAGGCTCCCGGGAGGGTAGGGCGCGGCGCGCAGGGCCGGGAACACGGGGCGTGACCGTTCCAGGTAGCGCACGAGGTCGGTCGGGTTCTCGTCGATCGACAGGCCCACCACCTCCAGGCCGCGCTCCTGGTAGTTGAGCGCCACCTGGTTCACGACGGGAAACGTCTTCCGGCAGCTCGGGCACCACGAGGCGTAGACGAAGACGAGCGTGGCCTTGTTCCCCGCGCGCGTCCGCTCCCGCAGCGAGTCCACGCCCACCGTCTCGATGCGGCCGTTGAATGGCGGGGGCTCGCGAGGGCCCGCCTTGGCCTCCTCGGTGCCCTCCTTCATCCGCAGGGGCGCGGCGAGGTTGGCCGCTACCTTGGACCGCAGTGCCTCCTGCTCGCGTTGCACGCGCTTGCGCTCCTGGGCGATGCGCGCGAGGAGCTGGGCCGCTGCCTCCGCATCCATGCTCTGCTCGGGCACCCGGCGCAGCTGCGCCTCGATGGCGCTCATCTCCGGGTCCACATAGGCCTGATCCAACTTCGCGGCGGTCAGCCTGCCGAAGGCGAGATAGGCCTGCGTGTACTCCTCGGAGGGCTGCCTTTTCCTGCCGCAAGCGAGGCCCGCCAGCAGCAGCAGGCATGCGAGCAGCGAACGGGAGCGGAGCGAAGGGCACATGTCATCTCCAGTCTAGCGCGCGTTGGGAAAGGTCTCGAAGGGCCAGGGAATCACCCCGGGCGCTCCGAGCCAGAGGTCCGCGACCCGCTGCGCGAGCCTCCAGGGCTCTCCGCCCGCGCGATTCGTCAGGACGATGACCGTGAGCCGCTGCTCCGGATACTTCACGATGGCGTTGGTGAAGCCCGACGTCTCGCCGTGGTGCGACAGGCGCGGCCGTCCTCCGTCGTCGTCGATGAACCAGCCGAAGCCATAGTGCGAGGCGCTGCCCTCCGGCAGGGCCGGCGCCGTCCATGCGAGCCGCTGCGTGGCCTCGCTGACGAGCGCGTGCGTGTCCAGCGCCTTGTCCCACGCCACCAGCTCCTCCACGGACGAGTAGATGCCGCCATCTCCCAGCACGGCGCTGGTGGGGCTCTGGTCCCGGGGGCGGAAGCCATTCGCGTCTGCCACGTAGCCGTACGCGCGCTGGGGCACCGTGGAGATGCCCTGCTCGTGCGCGACCGTCGAGTGCATACCCGCCGGGGTGAAGACGCGCTCGTGCAGGAAGCGGGCGAAGGGCATTCCGCTGACCTGCTCCACGATGAGGGCGAGCACCGCGTAGCCGGAGTTGCTGTAGCGCACCGCCGTCCCGGGCGGGAAGTACGTGCGCTCGGCGCGCGAGAGCAGCGCGAGCACGTCACGGTCCTTCACCTGCACCGTCTGGGTGTCCGGGACGAAGGCCTCGTAGTCCCAGATGCCCGAGGTGTGATTGAGCAGGTGGCGGATGCGGACCTCGCTCGCATGGGCGGGGAAGCCGGGGAGCACGTCGGCCACGCGGTCGTCGTAGCGGAGCTTGCCCTCCTCGGCGAGCCGCATGATGGCCATGGCTGTGAACTGCTTGGAGAGCGAGGCCAGCCGGTAGTGGGTCCCCGTCGTGGCGGGCGTGCGCTCGGGGAGCTCCGCCAGGCCGTAGGCGCGGCTGAGCACGGCCCGGCCCTCGTGAATCACGACGACGCTGGCGCCAGGGCCGTCCGGGCTCGCATAGGCGGCGAAGAGCGGGTCCACGGTGCGCACGTCCGGGGCCGGGAGCGTTCTGACGCTCGACGTGGCCCCCGTACACCCGGCGAGCAGGGCGAGGGCGGCGAGGAGGGCGGCGGTCGCGACGGAGGAGTCGTTCATGCGACCTCCTCCATACCTCACCCGTCCCGCGTCCTCAGCGCCCCATCTTGATGTCGAGCGAGGGGTTGCGGCGCGGCGGCTTCTGCACCGTGGACTTGGGCGTGAGCTTCACCGAGAACTCGGGCGCGTTTCCGGCGGACACCTGGTGCTCCTGGGTCTCGTAGCCATCCAGCTTCAGCGCCAGCCGCACGGGTCGCGCGTCCGGCAGCGGCAGGTCCATCGGCGTCGGGCCGTACTGCTTCCCGTCCACCTCCACCAGCGCGCCCGCCGGCTCCGAGAGCACCTTCAGATTCACCTTCTGCGGCTCCACCCGCTCGGGAGGCCCGGCCTGGGCCGTCCCCGTCTGGGCCGTCCCCGTCTGGCCCTGCACCGCCGCGGGGGGCTCCGTCACCTGCGGGGACCCGGCCGGCTGCTGGCGCAGCATGACGAGCGCCGCCCCCGCGCAGAGGAGCAACACGCCCACGCTCGCCGCCACCGCCACCCGGGGAAAGCGCCGCTGAGGCTCGGGAGCCGGAGGCAGGGACAGCGTGTGCGGGCCGCTGCTCTTCGTCAGCGGACGGGGCGGCGGGACGACTGGCGTCCCCGTCCCCGCGGGAGTGGCGGCCCGCTGTCCGGGCTGCTGCGAGAGCGAGCGCACACTGCTGCGCGACGGGTTGGACTTCGAGTCCAGGTCCGCGTCCTCGGCGAGCTGATCCAGGTTGGCGGGGTCGGCCTCGCGCGCGATGCGATCGGCGTACAGGTCCCTCAGGTACGCGGCCAGGTGCGCGTTGCTGGCCGGCAGCCGGTACTGGAGGATGTAGTCCTCGATGGCCAGCCGGAAGGCTCCGCAGTCCGGGAAGCGCCCCTCCGGCGTGGGCGCCAGCGCCTTGAGCACCAGCTCGTCCACGCCCGGCGGCAGCTTCGGGTTGAGCTGCGAGGGCACCGGCACCTGGCAGTCGCGCACCAGCCGCAGCGTCATCAGGTCCGACTCGCCCTTGAACAGGCGCCGGCCCGTCAGCATCTCCCACAGCACCACGCCCAGGGCGAACAAGTCGCTGCGTCCATCCACCGGCTGGCCATTGGCCTGCTCCGGCGACATGTACGGGTACTTGCCCTTGAGCACCCCGGTGGCCGTGTGCGACGCGCTGCCCGCCGCCTTGGCCACGCCGAAGTCGATGACCTTCACGCCTCCGTCGAAGCCCACCAGGATGTTCTGCGGCGACACGTCCCGGTGCACCAGCTGCAGCGGCTGGCCCTGGGGATTGCGCGCCTGGTGCGCGTAGTGCAGCCCCGCGGCCGCCTCCGCGATGATGCGCAGCACCAGCCCCACCGGCAGCGGCTTGCCCTGCGAGCGCGCGTACTTCTCCAGCCGGCGCACGTCGTCGCCTTGCACGTACTCCATGGCCAGGCACTGCCGGCCGCCGATCTCCGACAACTCCAGGATGGTGATGAGGTTGGGGTGCCCCAGCCGGGCCACCAGCCGGGCTTCCTCCAGGAACATCGTGAGGAAGTCCTCATCCTCGGCCAGGTGCGGCAGGATGAGCTTGAGAACGACGAGTCTCTCCAGACCCGCGCCCCGCTCGAGCGCCAGGAACACCTGACCCATCCCGCCGGAGGCAATCTTGCGCAGTAACTGGTACTTGCCGAAGGGGACGGCCATGACGCAACACAATAACCCGGCTTCTGAGAATCAGCGAATGTCACGGTCGTGACAGTGCGCCGCAGGGCACGGAGGGCAGGCAGGCAACCGTGCCCTGGCCACTCAGGCTTTCAGTTTGTAACCAGAGCGTAACGCGGCCCACGCCAGGCCTGTAGCCACCAGGGCAACAAGCACCAGGATGCCCAGGCCCAGGAGGGGCGCGAAGCCGCTGATGCCCAGCATCCCGTAGCGCAGCCCCTCTACCATGTAGACCATGGGGTTGAAGAGGCTGATGTGGTTCCAGGGCGAGGGCAGCTCGTGCACCGAGTAGAAGATGCCCCCCAGGAAGGTGAGCGGAAGCATCACGAAGGTGGGGAAGAAGTTGATCTGCTCGAACTTCTCGGCCCACACGGCGGCCAGAATCCCCAGCACGCTGAAGGTATAGGAGGACAGCAGCAGGAAGAGGAGCGTGGCGGGCGCGTGCTCCAGGTGGAAGCCGGTGAAGAAGGAGGCCACCAGCCAGGTGAGCCCGCCCACCATCAGCCCGCGCACCATGGCTCCGCCGATGAAGCCGGCCATCAGCTCCAGCGGCCCCAGCGGCGCCACCAGCAGGTCCACCACCGTGCCCTGAATCTTGGTGATGAAGAGCGAGGAGCTGCTGTTGAGGAAGGCGTTGTTGGCCAGGCCCATGAAGACGAGGCCCGGGACGATGAACTGCAGGTAGGGCACGCCCTCCACCTCGTGCACGCGGCCGGAGAGCGAGTAGCCGAAGACGAGGAAGTAGAGCGAGGTGCTGATGAGCGGTGAGAGGACCGTCTGGCCCGGCACGCGCATGAAGCGGCGGACCTCCTTGGCCAGCAGGGACTTCATCCCAATCGTGTTCATGGTGTCGTCGTCGTGTGCAGTCGGGTGGGGCGCTCAGGAGGCGCCAGCGGCGGCGGTGGGCTTGCCGCGCAGGATGTCGATGAGGATGTCCTCCAGGCGCGAGTGGCGCGTCTCCACGCCCCCCACCGGGAAGCCCTGGGTCGTGTAGAGGGTGCGCAGGATGTCACCCCCGGGCGCGCAGCCCTCGCGCTCGGGATAGGTGAGGGTGCGGCCGTCGGCGGAGAGCGTGGCGCCCGCCTTGCGCACGGCCTCGGGCAGCGGGACGGTGACGGGCTCGGTGAAGGTGACGATGAGGCGCTTCTCGCCCAGCCGGCGCAGCAGCGCCTTCTTCTCCTCCACCAGCAGCAGCTTGCCCTCGTTGATGATGCCCACGCGGTCGGCCAGCTCCTCGGCCTCCTCCAGGTAGTGCGTGGTGAGGACGATGGTGGTGCCCGCGTCGGCCAGCTTGCGCACGTACGTCCACAAGTCCCGGCGCAGCTCCACGTCCACGCCCGCGGTGGGCTCGTCCAGGAAGACGAGCCGCGGCTTGTGCACCAGTGCCTTGGCGATGAGCAGCCGGCGCTTCATGCCGCCCGACAGCGCGCGCGTGAGCGAGTCCGCCTTGTTCTGCAGGTTGAGCGCGGTGAGCACCTCCTTCACCCGCGCCTCGTCCCGCTTCTGCCCGTAGTAGCCCTGCTGGATGTAGAGCGACTCGGACACCGAGAAGAAGGGATCGAAGTTGATCTCCTGCGGCACCAGGCCCACCTCGTAGCGCGGGCGCACCGGGTCGTCGTCCAGGTCGTGCCCGAAGACGAGGATCTTCCCGCTCGTCTTCTTCACCAGCCCGCAGACGGAGCCGATGAGCGTCGTCTTGCCGGCGCCGTTGGGGCCGAGCAGCGCGAAGATCTCCCCGGGACGGATGGTGAGGTTGACGTCGGTGAGAGCCGGGAGCTTGCCGCCGTAGTTCTTGGTGAGGCCGCGGAGCTCGAGCGCGGGAGTGGAGGACATGGTGGGGACGCCTTTACCACCACCACGGCTCGCGGGAAGGCCCGACCGCGTTACAATGAGGCTGAATGCTGACAGTGAAGGAGCTGAGGACGCTGGCGGGGCGCCTGTCGGAGCCGGTTTTCTGCCGGCAGATTGGCCCGTTCGCGCTGGTGCAGAAGCCGCCCAAGCCGGTGGTGGAGCAGATGGCGCTGCGGCTGGGGGCCCAGCGCACGGCACTGGGCCACGGCATGGGGAGCCTGGAGGCCGTGCAGGTGTCGATGCTGCTCAACTTCGACCTGCTCCAGGTGGCCACGCTGCCGCCGCTGGGCACCCAGGACGTGCTCTCCGTGGGGCGGCTGCCCAGCTGCGAGCTGGTCATCAATGATCCGTCGGTGTCCAAACAACACGCGGAGCTGCGCTGGCACGGGCAGGTCTCCACCTGCCGGGTGAAGGACCTGGGGTCCACCAACGGCACCTTCCTCAACGGCCACCCCGTGGAGCCGAAGCGGGAGCACCTCGTGCAGGATGGGGACCTGCTGCGCTTCGGGGACGCGGACTTCGCCTTCTTCCTGGCCCGCTCGCTCCACCTGCGGCTGCTGCGCAGTGGCCCCGCTGGCGGGTAGCGGGGCGGGCCGCCGGGCGGGGCGTGCCGGTTGGAGGGCAGGGGAGCGCGAGAGGGCGGACGCGGGGAGCGGCCCGGGCTGTTCTGGGTCCGAAGCGGGGCGGAACCCGGGAAACATGTGTCCTGAATCGCGAGCGAGCGGCCGTGCGCCTTGAGCCCGCCGCGGCTCCTTGGTATCCGCCACCGTCCACGTCACCGAGTCGGAGGCAGAAAGAGCACGATGGCCCAGAATTTCATCTTCACCATGCAGGACCTGCGCAAGGTCAAGGGCGGTAAGGACATCCTCAAGGGGATCTACCTGTCCTTCTTCCCGGGCGCGAAGATTGGCGTCATCGGTCCCAACGGCTCCGGTAAGTCGACGCTGCTGCGCATCATGGCGGGCGTGGACACGGAGTTCTTCGGCACCGCCAAGCCGGACCCGAGCGCGCGCGTGGGCTACCTGGCGCAGGAGCCGCAGCTCGAGCCCTCGCTGGACGTGAAGGGCAACGTGGAGCTGGGCCTCAAGCCCATCCGCACGCTGCTGGACCGCTTCAACGAGGTGAGCGCCAGGTTCGCCGAGCCGATGGACGACGCGCAGATGGAGAAGCTGCTGGCCGAACAGGGCCGGCTGCAGGATGCCATCGACGCGTGCAACGGCTGGGAGCTGGACCGGACCCTGGAGATGGCCATGGACGCGCTGCGTCTGCCGCCGGGGGACGCGGACGTGACGAAGCTGTCCGGTGGTGAGAAGCGCCGCGTGGCGCTGTGCCGGATTCTGCTGGAGAAGCCGGACCTGCTGCTGCTGGACGAGCCCACCAACCACCTGGACGCCGAGAGCGTGGCGTGGCTGGAGCAGGCCCTCAAGGAGTACAAGGGCACCATCGTCTGCATCACGCACGACCGCTACTTCCTGGACAACGCGGCCGAGTGGATCCTGGAGCTGGACCGCGGCGAGGGCGTGCCCTGGAAGGGCAACTACTCGAGCTGGCTGGAGCAGAAGCAGAAGCGGCTGGAGCTGGAGGAGAAGTCGGAGAGCGCGCGGCAGAAGACGCTCAAGCGCGAGCTGGAGTGGGTGCGCGCCTCGCCCAAGGCGCGTCAGGCCAAGAGCAAGGCGCGTATCGCGGCGTACGAGGATCTGCTCAACCAGACGCAGGAGAAGCGCGACGCGACGGGCGAGGTGACGATTCCGCCCGGGCCGCCGCTGCGCGGGCTGGTGGTGGAGGCCAAGGGGCTGCGCAAGGCCTTCGGGGACCGGCTGCTCATCGACGACCTGAACTTCCGGCTGCCGCCGGGCGGCATCGTGGGCGTGATTGGGCCCAACGGCGCGGGCAAGACGACGCTCTTCCGGATGCTCACGGGCGTGGAGAAGCCGGACGCGGGCGAGCTGCGCATCGGCGAGGCCGTGAAGATGGCGTACGTGGACCAGAGCCGCGACGCGCTCAACGGCGACAAGAGCGTCTTCGAGGAAGTGAGCGGCGGGCTGGACTACATCGACCTGGGCCGCGCGGGGCAGATGCCGAGCCGCGCGTACCTGGCGGGCTTCGCGTTCAAGGGACAGGACCAGCAGAAGCGGGTGAAGGACCTGTCGGGCGGCGAGCGCAACCGGGTGCACCTGGCGAAGATGCTCAAGAGTGGCGGCAACCTGCTGCTGCTGGACGAGCCCACCAACGACCTGGACGTGGAGACGCTGCGGAGCCTGGAGGACGCGCTGCTGAGCTTCGCGGGCTGCGCGGTGGTCATCAGCCACGACCGCTGGTTCCTGGACCGCATCGCCACGCACATCCTGGCGTTCGAGGGAGACAGCCGCGCGTTCTTCTTCGAGGGCAACTTCGAGGACTACGAGGCCGACAAGAAGAAGCGTCTGGGCCCCGAGGCGCTCGAGCCGCACCGCATCCGCTACCGCCCGCTCACCAAGAGCTGAGCGAAGCGGGGGGGACACGGGCCCAACCCCGGGCCCGTGGCACCCTCACCCCGGGGGCTTGCCCCCCCTTTGAACGACGGGGGATCCTCTCCCGAAGGGAGAGGGGAGTGTGGGGAGGGGGTGGGCAGAGGGTGGGGCGGTTTTCACCCCGGGTCCGACCGGGAAGTGGGCGGCGCCCCGGGTCGCGCTATGGTGCCATGCCGAGCCGCGCCCGAGCCCGTCCCATGAACGTCGTCTTCATCTCGCCCCACTTCCCTCAGCAGTTCTTCCACTTCGTCACCGCCCTGCGCGAGCGCGGCGTCAACGTCCTGGGCATCGGCGACACCCCCTACGACTCCCTCCGCCCCGAGCTGCGCGAGTCCCTCTCCGAGTACTTCTTCACCCCCAGCCTCAACGACTACGACGCCCTCCTGCGCGCCACCGGCTACCTCACCTGGCGCCACGGCCGCATCGATCGCATCGACTCGCTCAACGAGACCTGGCTCGAGGTCGAGTCCCGCCTCCGCGAGGACTTCCACGTCCCCGGCCTCCTCCCCGCCGACATCGCCCGCATGCGCACCAAGATGGGCATGCACGATGTCTTCAAGAAGGCTGGCGTCGCCCACCCCAGCTGCATCCCCGTCAAGGACGCCGCCGGCGTGAAGGCCTTCGCCAGGAGCGTCGGCTACCCGCTCGTCCTCAAGCCCGACGTCGGCGTCGGCGCCGCCCGCACCTTCAAGGTCTCCTCCGATGCCGAGGTCGACGCCGCCCTCCAGGAGCCCCTCTCCCACTACGTCGCCCAGGCCTTCGTGCGCGGCGCCATCGTCACCTACGACGGCCTCGTGGACCGCGACGGGAAGATCATCTTCCGCCTCAGCCACGAGTACAGCGATGGCGTCATGGAAGTGGTGCTCGAGCAGCGCGACATCTCCTTCTGGAGCCTCAAGGAGATTCCTCCCGCCCTCGAGGCGCTCGGACAGCGCGCCGTGGCCGCGCTCGGCCTGCGCGAGCGCTGGTTCCACCTCGAGTTCTTCCGCCTCTCCGATGGCAGCTACGTCGCCCTCGAGGCCAACCTGCGTCCGCCCGGCGGCTTCATGACGGACCAGATGAACTACACCTGTGACATGGACGTCTACCGCCTCTGGGCCCGCGTCCTCACCGGGGATGACCTGCGCGACTTCCGCTACACGCCCAAATACCACGTGTGCCACGTCGCCCGGCGCGCCTCCCGGCGCTACCGCTACACCCACGCGGAGCTGGTGGCGAAGCTCGGCGACGCGCTCCTGCTGCACCGCGAACTGCCCGCCGTCTACCACAACGCCATGGGCACCGAGATGTACCTCACCCGCCACGAGAGCCTCCCCGCCATGCAGGAGTCCGTGCGGCTCATCCAGGCCACCGTCTGACGCCTCGGCGGACGCCTCAGCGTTCCTTCCAGCCGAGGAGGTACACCGTGCCCTCCTCGTCCCGGCGCACGATGGCCGCGTGGGGCTCCGCCGCGCCGCTCGCCCTCAGGAAGCTCACGAAGAGCGCCTCGGCATAACCCGGCGCGTCCAGCACCGAGTTCATCCACATCTCCCAGCGGCCGGGCCCCAGCTCCTTGAGCCGCACCTCGGTGTAGTTGTCCCCGGCGCGCAGCGCCTGCACCATCTGCTGCACCGTGCGCTTGGGCCCCAGCAGCCGCAACAGCCGCATCATCGCCCGCCCCACCAGCGTCTGCCCGTAGCCCTCCACGTGGTGCGCCGCCAACTGGCGGAAGCCCTCCTCGCGCGGCAGGCCCGGGTACACCTCCTCCAGGATGATGTGCAGGCAGTGCATCCACTGCGTCACCGGGTAGGCCGGCAGCAGCGGCCGGTCCAGATCCAACCCCACCTGCCGCAACCGCTCGCGCAGCCGTGGCGTCACCCGCTCTCCCACTCCGTGGCGCAGCAGGCCTTCCACCACCTGGACGAAGACCCGTCGGTCCTCGAGCCTGACCTCGCGGGGTCTCACCCGGGCCTCGTCACCCCAGCAGCCAGTTCATCGCCAGCGGCAGGCGCCGCTGCCAGGCCGTCTCGTGGTGCAGCCCGCCAGGCTCCAGCACCAGTGCCAGCTCGTGGTCCGCGTACCCCAGCTGCTTGAGGTGCTCGTAGAAGTCGCGCGTGGCCTCGCCATAGGGCAGCGGCACGCCCGCGGGCTCGATCCACTCCTCCGTCCCGGCGTCCAGGTAGATGCGCGACCAGCGCCGGCTGTGGGCCTTCCAGTGCTGGAAGAGCCTGTACTCGCTCCACATCACCGAGGGCGACAGCGCGCCGATGCGGCCGAACACCTCGGGGTACCTCCAGCCGAGGTACAGCGACATCAGCCCGCCCAGCGACGAGCCCATGACGGCCGTCCACTCGGAGCCCTGGCGCGTGCGGTAGGTCTCATCCACGTAGGGCTTGAGCGTCTCGACGATGAAGCGGGCGTAGGACTGGCCCCGGGCGCTCACCCTGGCGCGCGACTCGTCCCAGGGCGAGTACTCCTCCAGCCGCCCGGGCCCCGAGTCGATGCCCACGATGATCCACGGCTCCGTGCGGCCCTCGCCGACCATCTGCTCCAGGGCGAGGTTGGCACACCACGTGTCGAAGACGGCGGACTCGTGGTGGGCGAAGACGTTCTGCCCGTCGTGCATGTAGAGGACGGGGAAACGGTGGTGGGGGGCCAGGTCGTACCCGTCCGGCGTGTAGATGCGCACGGTGCGGGTGAAGCCCTCCTGGGGGGAGTCGAAGTCTCGGATGATGTGCACGTGACCCATGGGGGTGGGGCGCCGGTGAAAGGCCGGAGGGAACGATAGATGGCCCGGCGCTCCCGGCCAACCCTCTCGGAGATGGAACCACGACGCCGCCAGTGTGGGCAGGCGCCGTTCCGGGTCCGGGGGCTGGATGGGCATTCCCGGCCCGGGACACCTCGGAGGTGGGCTCCCCGAGGTGTCCTCGTTGGTCTCCTTCGTGCAGTGCGCCGGCCGCGTGAAAGCCGCCTGCCTGCCCGCCCTGCTGACGACCTGGATGCTCCTCGCCGCCTGGGGGGCGCACGCCGAGCCGTCCACGGCCGGGCTCTCCATCTCCGACGAGGCGGACCTCCGCGCGCTGTGGGAGGACGGGCTGCTCGCCGAGGAGGACTTCGAGACGCTGCGGGAGTTGCTGCGCACCGGGGTGGATGTGCGCACGGCCTCGCGCGAGGCGCTGTACGCGCTGCCGGGCCTCACCTGGGCGCAGGTGGATGCACTGCTCGCGTACCGGGAGCGGGTGGAGGGGGCCTTCGCGCCGGAGGCCCTCGTGGAAGCTGGGGTGCTCACCGCGGAGCAGTGGCGTGAGGTGCGGCCCTTTCTCGCCAGGGAGGCGCGGGGGACGAAGGACTTCTCCGGACGCCTGCGCCTGCTGACGGCGTATGGGGTGGCGGATGCGCTGGTACCCCCGGTGCTGCTGCACGCCCAGGCCGAGGGACCGCTGGGCTTGAAGGGCGGAGCCGTGGCCTCGCTCACCCGGCGCCGCCTGGACACCGTGCGCTACCTGCCGCGCCGCCGCGCGCTGATGGCGGGGTTTCCCGGCGTGACGCCCCGGCTGCCGAAGCTCCACGTGCGCTGGGAGGGCGAGCACGCCTCGGTGCTGCTGGGCACGTACCGGCTGGGCTTCGGGCAGCGGCTCACCCTGGACACCACGGGCCGCCCGGCACCGGATGGCTTCGTGCCCGACGAGGGCTTCCACCCGCCCGGCGCCCCCGAGCGGCGCTGCATGCTGACGGGGACGGGCGCCTGTCCGGTGGAGGAGCCCCCGGGACGCGTCACCCCGGACTTCGGCTGGACGGAGGGCTTTCGCGGCGTCGCCGGTACCGTGCGGGGGCAGGTGGAGGGCGTGGCGCTCGCCTTCACGGGCTTCGGCTCGCACCAGTCGCGCGACCTCTCGCAGTACGAGCTGCTCGACACGCGGACGCGTAGGACGCCGGACGTGTTCGCCGTGCTCCCCGGGACGCTGCAACCGGGAGTCGTACGCTTCGTCTCGCGCACCCTGCCGGACGTCTTCCACGAGCTGGCCGGCGGGGGCCATGCCTCCGTGGGACTCTCGCCGCGGACCCGTGTGGGGCTGACGGGGTGGGGCGCCTGGCCGGTATGGGCGGTGAAGGGCGTGGTGCTCGACGTCCAGCCGCACTCCCGTTACCCCGCGGGCGGGGGCTATGGCGCGGTGGGCGCCGACGCTTCGTGGGGCGCTGGGCCCGTGGACCTCTTCCTCGAGGGCGCGCGGAGCTTCTCGGGCGCGGGGGGAGGCTTTGGCGCCGTCCAGCGCAGCGTGCTCGGCGACCGGAGGCGGGAGCTGGAGCTGACGCTGCGCTACTACGGGCGCGGCTTCGACAACCCCTACAGCCGCGCCGTCTCCGGCCCCGACGAGTCCGAGGGCCTGCGCGCGAGCAACGAGCTGGGCGCCCGGCTGCGCTACCTCCACCAGACGGAGGACGGCGCGTGGCGCATGACGGGCAAGGTGGACGCGTGGACGCAGCCTCCCGGGAGCGAGGCCTCTGGCACCCTCCACCTGGGCACCTCCGTCCGGGTGGACTACGTGGGCGTGCCGGAGCTTCAGCCCTCGGTGTGGGTGGAGCATCGCAACAAGGACCTCGGACGGAACGGGCCCGGACTGTGTTTCGAGGGGGACGCCGACTGCGCCGGTGAGCAGTACCGCCTCGTGGGCCGTGTGCGGCTCGAGCCCACCGAGGGCCTGATGGTGGCCGCGCAGTACCAGCACACGCTGGTGGGCAGCCGTCAGCGCCCCAGCAGCTTCCAGCAGGACGGCCGGGCCTCGTTGGAGCTGCTCGTGCGGCCCCTGCCCTCGCTGCGCCTGCACGGACGCGCGAGCTGGCAGGACGAGGACCTCTCGGAGAACACCCGCCTCACGCAGACGGTGCGCACCTCGCTGGAGGTGACCTGGGCCGCCCTCCCCGCGCTGGGCATGCGCGCGCGGTACGAGTTCGCGCTGGACCTGAAGTCACCCGTGGGCGCGCGCTCGCCTCCCGAGCTTCCGCAACACCTCTTCCGGCTGGAGTTGGAGAGCCGTTTCTAGATGGAGCCGACCTTGGACAGAGCCGTTCCCCTTCCCTGTATTTCCGTGGCCCTGGTGCTCGTGTGTGGCGCCTGTGACCTTTCCCCCGGTGCCGTGGCGCCCGCCTGTGAAGGGTGGAGGCCCGGAGACGTCGTGCTCACCGAGCTCCTGCCGGACCCGGAGGGGACGGACACCGGGCAGGAGTGGATGGAGCTCCACAACCCCGGACGCTCGGCGGTGGACCTGCGCGGGCTGCTGCTCTACGTGGCGCGTCCGGATGGTTCGCAGGAGCGGGCCTACCTCTTCGAGGAGTCCGTGCCGGTGGAGGCGCGGGGTTACGTGGTGCTCGGGGACGTGCGCTCCGACGCATTGCCCGCCCATGTGAATCACTCGTACAGCGACATCCTGGGCTCATTGGGCAACTCGGGCGGGCTCGTCGGCCTGCGCTGTGGAGACGTCGTCGTCGATGAGGTGCGCTACACCGGCCCCCTCCGCTCCGGCGTGGCACGCATCTACGACGGGCGGCTCATCCCGGATGCGGTCGACAACGATGACCCGAGCCGCTGGTGTGATGCGCCTCCTTCCGCTCCGGACGGTGGTATGAGGGCGAGCCCCGGTGCCGCCAACCCTGCCTGCGCGGATGGCGGTGGGTCCGCAGATGGAGGCGTGCCCGCGGGCTCGTGTCTGTCTTCACGCACGGGGACGATCCGGAGCCTGTCTCGCCCGCGCCCGGGAGACCTGGTCATCACCGAGGTCATGGCCGATCCAAAAGCCGTGGCGGATGCGCAGGGCGAGTGGGTGGAGGTGTATGCCCTGCGCGACGTGGACCTCAATGGCGTGACGCTCGCGAACGAGGGGAGTGGCCGGGCCCTGCTCGGCGAGTCGCGCTGTCTGGAATTGAAGGCGGGCACTCATGGCGTGCTCGCGCGGAGCACCGATGCCACGCTCAACGGGGAGCTGCCCGCGGTGCTGGGGACGTTCGCGTTCGGCCTGAGCAACAGCCAGGAGCCGCATGCGCTCCGGTTGTCCCTGGACGAGACGTTGCTCGACGAGGTGGCCTGGACGAGCGCCGCGACTCCAGGGGTCTCCAGACAGCTCGACCCGGCGCGCAAGGACGCCACGCGCAACGATGCGCCGGACAGCTTCTGTCAGACGCCCAAGGACTTCCGCTTCGGCCTGGGAGACTGGGGTACCCCTGGCGCGGAGAACCGTCCATGCACCTGAGCCATGGCTGGCGGGTATTGTGCGTAGTGCTCGGACTGGGGCTCGTCGTGCTGTGCGCGTGCGGCTCGGAGTCCGCCTGTGGCCCGGGGGCCGGCGTGGTGTCGAGGGTCGTGGATGGGGACACCCTCGTGCTGCAGAGCGGCGAGCGCGTGCGCTACCTGCTCGTGGACACGCCGGAGAGCACGGGCGGCAAGCACGAGTGTTTCGGCGCCGAGGCCCGGGACTTCAACCGCTCGCTCGTCGAGGGGCGTCATGTGCGGCTGGAGTATGGCGAGGCGTGTACCGACCGCTACGGGCGTCTGCTCGCGTACGTGACGGTGGACGGGCGCGAGGTGAATACCCTGCTCGCGGAGGGCGGCTATGCCTGCGTCCTCTACGTGTCTCCGGCGGGCAAATCGCGGCGCTCGGAGTTCGAGGCGCTCGAGTCCTCGGCCCGGCGCGCCGGGCGCGGGATGTGGGGCCAGTGTTCCGTCGTGCCGTGTACACGGTAGGGAAGGGAGGGGGGCGGGGCGGGGGAGCCATGGTAGTCAACGGACATGGCCTCGAATCAGGATGCCGCGGACCTGGGCTCACCGCAGGCGCTGGAGTTGCGGTTGTCGCTGATCCCTCCCGGCGACACCGTGCGGGGCTATTTCTTCAACTGCGCCCTGGAGCAGCTTCGTCTTCATGGGAATGACGAGGCGCTGAGGCGCTGGACCGAGGCGGGCGGACTGGCGGCGGCCACGGCCTTCTTCAAGTACCCGATGACCGACCTGCTGCGGTTGCTCTACCACGTCGCGTGGGCCCTGATGGACTCCGCCGGAAGCTTCGAGGAGGCCCTGCGGCGGCTCGGGCGATGGACGGCGAAGGAGTTTCTGCGGAACTCGGTGGGCAGGACGATGCTGTTGGTGGCCGGAAGGAACCTGAAGCTGCTGGCCGACGGTCTGCCCACCGCCTACCGAACGGGTTGGGAGCATGGAAGGGGCTCGGTGACGTGGACGGGCGTCAGGCACTGCCTGCTGTCCATCCACGGCAATGTCGTGCCCTACCCCTACTTCGAAGGGGTGTTCCTGGAGGTCTTCCAGGCCGCGGGAGCCGCCAACCTGAAGGTGAAGGGCTGGCAGGTGGGGCCCGCCGAGACGCGCTACGCGCTCTCCTGGGATTGAGCCACGCGCCGCTGCTCAGGGGGAGGAGGGGCGGCCCGCACGGATGTTTGCCCCACGTGGGGGCGAGCCTCCGCGCGCTGCCCTCGTCAGAAAACGCGGCTGCCCGGTGTTGGGGGGGTCCACCGCCGAGGCCCCTTTTCCATGCCGTTTCCGTTCTCCGCCGCCTCTCCGTCCCTCGCCCGGGCCACGCTCTTCAAGATGGGCGTGCGCATCGCCATCGTCATCGCGCTGGCCACCTTCTTCAGCTACCTCCACCTGAACCAGCTCCTGCGCGGCGAGGCCCTCGAGCAGCTGGAGCGCCATGTGACCGAGCGCAGCCAGCGCGAGCAGGCCATCTTCCTCCTGGCCGAGGACAACCACACCCTCCTCAAGAAGGTCCTGGAGGAGCGCATCCAGGCGTGGAGCCAGCTGGATCCGAACCCCCGCTTCGACAGCCTGTTCACGCAGCTGCCCGACGGCTCGTTCCGCTCCCGCTCCGGGTCTTTCGACGGCACACGGATGGTGGGTCTCTTCGTCCCCCGGGGCGTGTCGCTCGACACCGGGCTGCGCCGCCGCATCCTGGCCGCGTACGACGTGGTGGCTCAGTACGGGCCCGCCTTCGAGACCCGCTTCATCAACACCTACATCACCCTGGCCGAAGGCCCCGTCATCGAGTGGTGGCCCGGGCGCCCCGACTGGAGCCTGGAGATCCCGGCGGACTACCCGTCCCTGGAGTACGAGTACTACGCCATGAGCCTCGCCGCGCAGAACCCCCAGCGGCGCACGGTCTGGAGCGGCGCCTTCCTGGATCCCACCTCGCGCAGCTGGATGGTCACGGTCGCCACCCCGCTGGACCTGGACGGCCACCATGTCGCGTCGTTCCACCATGACGTCCTGCTCGATGAGCTGATGGAGCGCTCCATCGAGGACCACCCGCCCAACGCCTACAACCTGCTCGTGCGCGACGACGGCCAGCTCATCGCCCATCCCGAGCTGGTGCTGGAGGGCGCCACCGTGCCCTACAACATCCTGGGCCCCCCGGCCGAGGCGGGGACGGAGGTGCCCGCGCGGCTGTCCTCCGAGGAGCGGCAGGCCCACCTGCGCCCCCTCTTCGAGCGGCTGAAGAACCGCCAGCCCGGCGACGTCATCCTGGAGCTCACCGAGTCGGGTGAGTACCTCGCCGTGGCCCGGCTGCGGGGGCCGGAGTGGAACTTCGTCACCGTGCTGCCCCAGAGCGTGGTGTCCGCGGCGGCCTTCCAGGCGGCGCGCTATGTGCTGCTCTTCGGCCTCGCGTCGCTGCTGCTGGAGCTGGCCATCATGTACTGGGTGCTCCGGCAGGAGATCTCCCAGCCGCTGCTGGACCTCACCCAGGCCGCCCACCGCGTGTCGGCCGGTGACTTCCAGGTGGGCCTGGACACCTCGCGCCAGGACGAGCTGGGGCAGCTGGCGGGCGCCTTCCGGACGATGTCCGACAAGGTCCATCAGCGCGAGGAGCAGCTGCGCGAGGCCAACGAGAGGCTGGAGCAGCGGGTCGAGGAGCGCACCCGGGAGTTGAAGGAGGTGCACCAGCAACTGGTGCAGACGGCCCGGCAGGCGGGCATGGCGGAGATCGCCACCAACGTGCTGCACAACGTGGGCAATGTGCTCAACAGCGTCTACACCGCGGCGCAGGTGGCCCGGGAGCGGTTGAGCCAGCTGCGGCTGGAGCAGGTGGGCCGCGTGGCGGGCCTGCTCTCCGAGCGCCAGGGAGACCTGGCCACCTACCTCACCGAGGACACGCGCGGGCGCAACCTGATGCCCTTCCTGAGCCAGCTGGGACAGAACCTGGTCGACGAGCGCAAGGGGTTGCTGCTCCTGCTCGACGACGTGGGCCGGTACACCGAGCACATCGGCGACATCGTCAAGGTGCAGCAGACCCACGCGCGCCCGCCCCGGATCAACGAGCCCGTGTCCCTCGCGGGCCTGGTGGCCGACGCCCTGCGCATCAACTCGGCCGCGCTCATCCGCCACCATGTGAAGGAGGAGCGGCACCTGGCCCTCTTCCCGCCGATGCTCACCGACAAGCACAAGGTGCTGATGATCCTGGTCAACCTCATCAGCAACGCCAAGTACGCCATGGATGACATTCCCGTGGAGCAGCGGCGCCTGTGCGTGACGCTCGAGCGCGCGGGCACCGACCGCGTGCGCATCGAGGTCCGTGACAGCGGCGTGGGCATCCCTCCCGAGCTGCTCACGCGCATCTTCCGCTACGGCTTCACCACCCGCTCGGAGGGGCACGGCTTCGGTCTGCACTCCAGCGCGCTGGCGGCCCAGGAGCTGGGCGGCTCCCTGCAGGCGCACAGCGACGGGCCTGGAAAGGGCGCCACGTTCATCCTGGAGCTGCCCTACCAATCCGCGGAGGAGGCTGGAAAGGCAGCACTCGGGTGAGGCGCCGCTGACGGGTAGACGTTCGCGCGAGCGCCCCGCGCTATCCGGAGGTCCGATTCGCTGCACGGCCGCGCTGGAATAGCGGGCGCGCCGTCTCCCCTCCTTGCGGGCGGCGCCGCGGCCCCTTTCCTTGACATGCAACCCGCCGGTTGCATATTGTCTGGGGAGATGAGCATGGATCTCGTGTTCAAGGCGCTCGCCGACCCGAGCCGCCGGCGGCTCCTGGATCTGTTGCACCAGGAGAACGGGCGGACGCTCGGCGAGCTCTGCGAGCACCTGGAGATGTCGCGCCAGGCGGTCACCAAGCACCTGACCGTGCTCGAGGAAGCCAACCTCGTCACCGTCGTGTGGCGGGGCCGAGAGAAGCTGCACTACCTGAATCCCGTGCCGCTGCACGACATCTACGAGCGGTGGATCGGGAAGTTCGAGCGTCAGCGCCTGCGCGCGCTGCACGAGCTCAAGAGAGGGCTGGAAGAAGATGACGACCCGTAAGCCGCAGTTCGTCTACGTCACGTACATCCAGACGACGCCGGAGAAGGTCTGGGCCGCCCTGCAGGACCCCGAGCTGACGAAGCAGTTCTGGGGCATGCACAAGAACGTCTCCGACTGGAAGGCCGGCTCCCGGTGGTCGCACCAGGACTATGAGACCAACGAGGTGCACCTGACCGGCCAGGTGCTCGAGGCCGAGCCGCCCAAGAAGCTCGTCCTCACCTGGGGCTGGCCCGAGGGCCGCCCCGGCGCGGAGCCGCCCTCGAAGGTCACCTTCCTCCTCGAGCCCTTCATGGGCAGCGTGCGCCTGACGGTGATGCACGATGAGCTCGTCGAGGGCGGCGAGACGATGAAGGGCATCTCGCAGGGCTGGCCGGCCATCCTCTCGAGCCTCAAGTCGCTGCTCGAGACCGGCCAGCCGCTCGCCATGACGACGAAGCGCTGGGGCGGCTAATCCCCTTCCGGTAAGTCCGCGAAGATTTCCCCTCTCCCTTCGGGAGAGGGACGGGGTGAGGGTGCCAGGGCCTTGGGTTGAACACCCTGTCCACACTGAGGGCCACGGGTTGGAAGAACAGGCTCGGATACCCTCACCCCAACCCTCTCCCGGGGGGAGAGGGAGTATCGCACTGATGGGGATCAGCCCCGGCGCCGGCGGCGGGCCAGCGTGACGAACGTGCCCAGGCTCATCAGCACCAGCGCGGCGTCTCCCCCCGTGGCCGAGCAGCCACTGCCCAGCAGGGCGAGGTCCGCTCCGGTGACGCGGAAGCTCCGCGTGGCCGGGGTCTCGTCCACGTTGCCCGCCGCATCACGGGCGCGCACCTGCAGGGTGTACCCCCCCTCGGCGAGCCCGCTGAACGTGGCGGGGGCCGGGCACGCGCTGAAGTCCGCGCCATTCAGGCTGCACTCGTAGGTGACGCCCGGCTCCGTCGAGCTGAACTCGAACGTCGCGGTGGTCTCCTGGGTGAAGCCCGACGGGCCGGAGACGATGCTGGTGTCTGGCAACACGGTGTCCACGGTGAAGGTGTTGATCGCGCTCCGGACACCGCGCACTGCCAGCACCTCCGAGACGGCCTGCACCGTGTGCTCCCCGTCGGAGAGGTCCGTGAGTGGGGTGAAGGTGTAGTGGCCGCTGGCGTCGGACGTCACCCGGCCGGCCTCGATGCCGTCGATGTAGAGGATGACCTCGACCCCCGCGGGCAGGGCCTCGCCGGTGATGGGGGGACGGCGGTTGCTGGTGACACTGCCATTGCGCGGTGTGACGATCGTGGGGACCTCCGGCACGACGAAGCCGCCCGGCAGCACGGTGGGATCGACGCCCTGGCCCGGCTGGGCTCCGTAGGACGGCTCCGACGACTCCAACTGGACGCCGGCCGTCGCGCCATTCGCGCTGATGGGGCAGGTGCCGCCCTCGGCCTGGAACAGCACCCGCCCACCGCCACCGCCACCGCCCGGGCCCACCCGGAGGGTGCTGACGTTGCCGCCGATGCCGCCCGTGACGGAGAGCGCGGCGCAGTCGGCCGTCCTGACGAAGCGCAGGTAGAGGGCACCACCCGCGCCACCGCCACTGCCTCCATCCGAGGTCGAGGCACCGGCCGAGCCACCCGCGGCGGTGATGACGCCCGACCCCGTGAGCTGACTGGCCCGGATGAAGATGGCGCCACCTCCACGCCCTCCCGGCACGCCCGTGGCCCCGGAGCCATGACCGGCCCCGCCACCACCGCCGAACGTCAGTTGAGTCAAGAGAGGGTAGGTGAGCGCCGCGCCGCCGAGCCCCCCCACGTCCCGCCCTCCGTCGGTCGCAGCAGCCGAGCGCCCTCCCTGGCCACCCACCCCACCATGGCCACCGCCGCCACCGCCCGACTTGAAGCAGATACCGCCGCCCGCGCCATTGGCCACGTTGCCGCGCCCGGTCTGAGTGGTGCCGTAACGCGTATTGACGATGCCCTCGCCCTTCTGCGCGCCCGAGGGCGCGGGCTGCTCCGCTCCCGTGCAGCCCGTCGCCGCGGTGGGGTCACTGGCGTACTGGCCCCCGCGAAACCCGAGGGCGCTGGCGGTGATCAGCCCGTTGTTGTTCACCGTGCCATTGGCCAGGAACGCGACGATGCCCCCCGTGCTTCCATTCCAGGCCGGGGCCGTGATGACGCCGGCCGCGGTGATGGTGACGTCGGTGTACTCGGGCACCCGGATGACCTGGGTCACGTTCGCCGCGTACGCCCGGACGAGGGGGGCCGTGAGCTCCAGCGCCGTCGTCGTCACCGAGGCCACCCGCGCGAACTCCCAGCGCCCCTCCGGACGGGTGCTGAGGTCCGGGGTGGGCGGCGTGTCGAGGCCCGCCGTCTGGTACACCAGCACCAGGTCGTCGGCGGCGAAGCAGGTGGGGGAGCCGGTACACGCTCCGAGGGGGATGGAGGTGCTGCCCACGGCCAGTGAGGCCGTCACCGGGGCATAGCTGTTGATGACGGTATCCGCCGCCGACACCGCGAGCGCCAGATTGCGCCCTGAGCCCACTCCGAACGAGTCGACCTCGGCCAGCGCCGCGGTCGAGCCGAGGGTCAGCACGCACAGCGCGGCCGTGAGCCACGTCTTCATGAATGGAGTCTTCATTCGTTCCCGGGGGTGACGATGGTGAACGCCACGCGGCGGTTGGCCGCGCGGCCATAGGCGGTCTTGTTGGACATGAGGGGGCGATCCGGCCCGTAGCCCTTCGCCTCCAGGCGCGAGGCCTCCACGCCCTTCTTCACGAGGTAGTCCTTCACCGACTCCGCCCGCGCCAGCGACAGCCGGCGGTTGACGTCCGCGTCGCCGACGTTATCGGAGTGGCCCTCGATGACGATCTTCTCGATCTCCGGGTGCTGCCGGATGACCCAGGCGACCTGGTCCAGCATCCGGAAGGAGCGCTTCTGGATGACGGCCTTGTTGGTGGCGAAGAACACCGCCTGTTTGATCTCCAGCTTGCCCTTCTGGATGGCGACGAGCTGCTCGTCCTTCTCGGGGCAGCCCTGGTTGGTGGCCTCGCCCTTCTCCTTGGGGCAGTTGTCCAGGTGGTCCGCCACGCTGTCGCCATCGCTGTCCTTCGACGGGCAGCCGCGCAGCTCCACGAGCCCCGCCTCCGAGGGGCAGTTGTCCCGGTCATCCACGACGCCGTCTCCATCCGTGTCCTTCACCGGGCAGCCCTGACGCGCGGCCGGGCCCGCCTCGCGGGGGCACTTGTCCGCGGCGTCCAGCACGCCATCCCCATCCCGGTCCTTCGTCGGGCAGCCCGCGTTGTCGGCCGAGCCCGCGTCCTGGGGACACTTGTCCGCGGTGTCCACGACGCCATCCCCGTCCGAGTCCTTCCCCTTCTCCGTGCCCGCGCAGCCCTGGTTCTCGGCCGGGCCCGCCTCGCGCGGACACCGGTCCACCGTGTCCTCGATGCCGTCCCCATCCGTGTCCTTCTCCGGGCAGCCCTGGCGCGCGGCCGGGCCCGCTTCCGTGGGGCACTTGTCCTCGCTGTTCTTCACGCCGTCGCCGTCGTCGTCACGCGCGGAGGGCTCCGGCGGCTCGGCACCTCCCAGGGCCACGCCGAGCAGCACGCGGAAGGAGGGCGTGCCCGGCGTGTCTCCGAAGCCGGGCCCGCCCAGCGCATAGGCCTCGGCGAGGCTCCCCAGCGGCAGCCGGACGCCGGCCAGCAGCTCCAGCGAGCCCGGCTGGCGGGTGAGCGGCACGGTGCCCCGCACGTTGAGCTCCCCGCGCAGCCCGCTGCCCGTGGTGGCCAGCACGCCGCCCAGGCGCACCTCGGTGCCCACCTCGTCCTGGACGTTCTCGTCCGAGATGAGGGTGACGGTGGGCCGCACCATCACCCCCGCCTCCACACCGGCGCGCAACAGGCCGAAGCGCCGGCCCACCATCACCTTGGGCGAGAAGCGGAAGGTGGTGTCGCGGGCAATCGCCTCCTCGCTGCCCACCGGAAGGCCCACGCCCAGCTCGACGGCCAGGTCCACCGGTGCCTCCCGGCGCTGCGAGAGCAGCCCCACCCGCGCGTGCACCGAGGGCGTGGACAGGCCCGTCGTGGCCGGAGCCCCGAGGCCCCGTGCACTGAGGTCATCCCCGCGCTGCCAGACCACCAGGGGCAGCTGGGCCCCCAGCTCGAGCCACCGCATGGGCGCCCAGGCCACCAGCAGGTGCGCCGTGGCCCGGTGCCCCACCAGCGCGCCCACCGGGCTGCCGTCGGCGTACAACACCAGTGGATCCTTCTCGTAATGCCCCAAGAGCGAGAGGCGGAAGCCGCCGGAGGGCAGCAGCTCGCCGGTGCCCATGACGAGCGAGCCCCGGCCGTTGGGGTTCAACTCCAGACGCTCCAGCTCGAAGCGGGGCAGGCCCTCGGGCTGGGCGAGCGCGGCCGATGCGAGCAAAAGGATTGCGACGGCGGATAGACGCACGTGGCTCATGGGGCCCCTCCGTATCAAGTTGTAGCCCGCTGGCAATGAAACGTCGTCAGCGAGGCCTCCGGGACCCGAGGAGCCTGCTCAGAACTTCACGCCGATGGCCGAGCGCAGTTGCGTGTCGAACCGCGACACGGTGGCGGGCGGCTCCGCGTCGTAGGTGAGGACGAAGCCGATGCTGAAGGTGAAGCGTTCGTTGGGCTCCACCACCAGCAGTGTCTCGTTGAGCACTCGCACGTCCGCGAACCGCGTCAGCCGCGGCTGCACGTACAGCGTCTCCAACAGGCTCATGTTCTCCATCAACCTCAACCGGCCCATCACGTAGCTGCTCAGCCGCGGATCCAACCGCTCCTGGCCCGCGTCCGGCTCGCCGTCGTTGCGCAGTTGCTCGTACTCCACCATCGCCGCCGCGCCGAGGATGAGCGACCCCGCCTCCGTGCTCCACAGCGTGAAGCGCGGCCCCGCGCCCACCAGCCCTCGCAGCCGCAGCCGCCGGAAGGCATCCAGCTCGTGCTGCACGAACGTCTCCGCCGCCAGCCAGTCCGTGAAGCGGTAGCGGTAGCGCAGGTGCTCCAGGAACTTGCTGACGATGAGCGTGTCCTGGGCATAACCGTACTCGCCGCGCACCACGCCCAGCAGCGTGTGCTTCTCCGTGCGCCATTGGCCCAGCACCGCGCCGCGCACCACCACCAGCTCCGTGCTGCCCGTGCGCCAGTCCAGCGACAGCTCCGCGCTCCCCGACAGGCCTGGCGGGGACGTGGACTCGTCGAAGAGCGACTGCACGTTGACGATCTGCGCCGCCGCCTCCGGAGCCGTCAGCAGCAGCACCAGCGCGAGCAGCAGCGGGCCCACCCGCCCGAGCGGCCAGGGGGTGGAGGGGGAGCCAATGACCAGGGGGGGAGAGGGGGCTGTCATTCGCCCCCGAGTCAATCAGAAGGCTCCCAGGAGGGGGAGGGTGTGGAAGGCCATCAACAGAACGTGGCCGTTGGTTCCCCCGAGGTGTCACCCATCGCGGTATGACTCGGGCGTGTTCGTGCTCGAACAGGTGTCCAAGCGTTTCGGCGGCACGCAGGCCCTGCATCCGCTGGACCTGCATGTGCCCGAAGGACGCACCACCGTCCTTCTCGGCCCGAGCGGCTGTGGCAAGTCCACGCTCGTGCGTTTGATGAACGGGCTGCTCCGGCCCGACACCGGCCGCGTCCTCTTCCGGGGCCAGCCCCTGCGCGACGAGGAGCTGCTCACCGTCCGCCAGCGGATGGGCTACGCGCTCCAGGGCGGTGGACTCTTCCCGCACCTCACCGCCGAGGGCAACGCCACCCTCATGGCCCGCTACCTGAAGTGGCCCGGGGCGCGCGTCCAGGCCCGCCTGCGCGAGCTCGTCGAGCTCACCCGGTTTCCCCCGGACGCGCTCGGCCGCTACCCCGGCCAGCTCTCCGGGGGACAGCGCCAGCGCGTCAGCCTCATGCGCGCGCTGATGCTCGACCCGGATGTGCTCCTGCTCGACGAGCCGCTCGGCGCGTTGGACCCGATGATCCGCTACGAGCTGCAGGGAGACCTGCGCGACATCTTCGCCCGGCTGCGCAAGACGGTGGTGCTCGTCACCCATGACCTCGGCGAGGGCGCCTTCCTCGGCGACCAGGTGGTGTTGATGCGCGAGGGCCGCATCGTCCAGCAGGGCCCGCTCGCGGAGCTGGAGCGCGCTCCGGCCGACCCCTTCGTCACCCGCTTCTTCCAGGCGCAGCGTCTGCCCTTCGAGGGCCACCACTCATGAGGGCGCTCGCCGCCAGTGTCGCGTTGCTGCTCGCCGCGTGCGCCGGTGCGGCTCCGGAGGGCCCCACCGTGCGCGTGGGCTCCAAGAAGTTCACCGAGTCCGTCATCCTCGGGGACATGGTGACGCAGCTGGCCCGGAGCACCGGGGCGCGGGCCGAGCACCGGCGCGAGCTCGGTGGCACCCAGGTGCTCTGGCAGGCACTGCGGCGCGGGGAGATCGACCTGTACCCCGAGTACACCGGCACCCTGCGCGAGGAGATCTTCGCCGGCCGCGCGCTGCCGGATGACGAGTCGCTGCGCCGGGCGCTCGCCGCCGAGGGCCTGCGCATGAGCGCGCCCCTGGGCTTCAACGACACCTATGCGCTGGGCATGAAGGAGGCCGAGGCCGAGCGGCTGGGCATCCGGACGCTCTCGGACCTGCGCGGGCACCCGGAGCTGCGCTTCGGTTTCAGCAACGAGTTCATGGACCGGGGCGACGGCTGGCCCGCCCTGCGCACCCGCTACGCGCTGCCGCAGCGGGACGTGCGCGGGCTCGACCATGACCTGGCCTACCGGGGCCTGGAGAGCGGCGCCATCCAGGTGACGGACCTGTACTCCACGGACGCGGAGATCGCGTACTATGGCCTGCGCGTCCTGGAGGACGACCTGCGGCACTTCCCCGCGTACGACGCGGTGCTCCTCTACCGCGAGGACCTGGCCGGGCGGGCCCCGGAGGTGGTGGCGGCGCTCGGGCGGCTGGAGGGCCGCATCTCCGAGCCGGAGATGGTGGAGCTCAACGCGCGGGCGAAGCTCCATCGGGTGCCCGAGCCGCAGGTGGCCGCCACGTTCCTGGAGCGCGAGCTGGGCCTCACGGTGACGGTGAAGGGCGACAGTGTGCTCGCGAGCCTGTGGCGCCACACGCGCGAGCACCTGTTCCTCGTGGGCCTGTCGCTGCTGGCGGCCATCGCGGTGGCGGTGCCGCTGGGCGTGCTGGTGGCGCGCCGGCCGAGGCTGGGGCGGGGCGTGCTCGCGCTGGCGAGCATCATCCAGACGGTGCCCTCGCTGGCGCTGCTGGTGTTCATGATTCCGCTGCTGGGCATTGGCGCGCGGCCCGCCATCGTGGCGCTGTTCCTCTACAGCCTGCTGCCCATCCTCCGGAATACCGCGGCGGGGCTCACCGGGATTGCCCCCGAGGTGCGCGAGTCCGCCGAGGCGCTCGGCCTGCCACCGGGTGCGCGCCTGCGGCTGGTGGAGCTGCCCATGGCCGCGCCCTCCATCCTCGCCGGCATCCAGACCTCGGCCGTCATCAACGTGGGCACCGCCACCCTGGGGGCCCTCATTGGCGCCGGGGGCTACGGGCAGCCCATCCTCACGGGCATCCGGCTGGATGACACCTCGCTCATCCTCCAGGGGGCCGTGCCCGCCGCCGTGCTCGCGCTGCTCGTCAGCGGCCTGTTCGAACTCGTCGAGCGGCTCGTGGTTCCCCGGGGGCTGCGGCTCTAGGGGCCCGCGCCACTTCACGGGTAGAGTGGGGGCCGGTTCCCCATGCGCCTGCCGCGTTTCTCCTCCTGGCCCGTCGCCCTCAAGCTCTCGCTCGCCTTCCTGGTCGCCGCGCTGCTGCCCATGGAGCTGACGGCCGCGTACAACCTCCACCAGTCCCTCGAGAGTGTGCGGCGCGCGGCCCACCTCAACCTCAAGCTGTTCGCCGGTACCACCGCCGCCCGGCTTGATCAGCTCGTCACCGACACCGGCCGCACCGTCGCCCAGATCTCTACTGACATGGAGGTGGAGTCCTTCCTCTCCAACCCCGATCCGGACGCCACTGCGCGCGCCTCCGTGCAGCGGACCCTCCAGAATGTCGTGGGCTCCAACCCCGACATCTCCTCCGTCTTCCTGCTCGACAAGGCCGGCACCTGCCTCGCCTCGACGAACCCGCAAAACGTCGGTCAGAGCTACGCCTTCCGCAGCTACCACCGGGAAGCCCTCCTGCAGGGTTCGCACATCTCGGAGCTCCTCACCGGCAGCACCACCCGCGAGCCCGGCATCTTCTTCTCCCGGGCCGTGCACGACGGCGCGGGGGTGCTCCTGGGCGTGGTCGTGCTCAAGCTCCGTGGCAAGTCGCTGGCCGACAAGGTGGGCGCGCTTCACAAGGACGAGCACGGCCAGGGGATCGAAGGCCACGGTTTTCTCGTCGACGAGTACGGCGTCATCATCGACCACACCAACACCGACTTGCGGTTCCGCAGCCTCACAACCCTCTCTCCCGAGGTATTGAAGCTGCCCGTCTTCGACCGGCGCTTCTCGTCCATGGGCATCGAGACCATCCAGAGTCTCGGGCGGGACGATCTGGGGCGCGCGATGATCCGCGCACCCGAGCAGGGCAACACGCGGTACACGGATGCCCAGGGAGAGGGGTACATCGTCGGTTTCGCCCCCATGAAGACCCGGCCGTGGACCGTGGGCTTCGAGCAGCCGGAGTCGCTGTTCTCCCTCCCGCTCGTCTCCCTCATCCGCAGCGCCCTGCTGAGCGTGCTGCTCGTGAGCCTCGGGGTGTCCGCCCTCGCCCTGCGCCTGGTGCGCAGCCTCGTGCGGCCCCTGCTGGACCTGACCCGTGCCGCGCGAGCCGTGCAGCGGGGGGACTTCGCCCCGGCCCGGGTGCCCGTCCGCTCCGAGGACGAGCTCGGCGTGCTCGCCAACTCCTTCAACACGATGGTGGCGGGGCTCGCCGAGCGCGAGCGGGAGCGCGACATCTTCGGGCGCGTGGTGTCTCCCGAGGTGCGCGAGAAGCTGCTCGGTGGAGAGTTGCGGCTGGGCGGTGAGACGCGCCACGTGGCCGTGCTCTTCTCGGACATCCGGGGCTTCTCCAGCCTGTCCGAGCGGATGGATCCTCAGGGCGTGGTGGCGCTCCTCAACGAGTACCTCACCGAGATGGCCGAGGCCGTGCGCCCCTACCAGGGCTACATCAACAACTTCATCGGCGACGCCATCGTGGTCATCTTCGGGGCTCCGCTGGTGCAGCGGGACATCGAGCGGCGCGCGGTCCGGGCGGCCCTGGCGATGCAGGCGCGGCTCGCGGTGCTCAACGCACGGCGCACCGCGCGGGGGGATTTCCCCATCGAGACGGGGATCGGCATCTGCGCGGGCGAGGTGGTGGCCGGGCAGATCGGCTCGCCCGAGCGGCTGCTCTACACCGTCATCGGCGACACGGTGAACGTGGCGGCCCGGCTGGAGGCCCTCACCAAGGACTACCCCGAGCACTCCATCCTGGTGAACCACGCCGTGGCGGGGGCGGTGGGGGAGGAGCCTGGGCTGCGCATCGAGAGCCTGGGCCCCGTCCGGCTGAAGGGCCGCGCCGAGCCGGTCGAGGTATCCGCCCTGCACGCGGAGGACTCGGGCGCGGGCAGCACGGAGCGGCTGGCGGGCTGAGGCCTTTTCAGGGAAGTGACCGACAATGTCCCCTCTCCCCGCGGGAGAGGGTCGGGGTGAGGGTGCCTGTCCCGGTGTTCCAACCCGTGGCCCGCAGTGGGGACAGGGGGTTCAACCCGGGTGCACCCGATACCCTCACCCCGTCCCTCTCCCGGAGGGCGAGGGGATATGGCCACGGGTCAGCGCAAAGGGGCTCAAGGCTCCCGGGATGACGCCGCTTCAGGCGGGGCGCCGGGCCCGCTGCCGCCGGGCCGCCATCACCGCCAGCATCAGCACGAGCAACGGCACCCCCAGCACCACCGGCCACAGCCAGAGCGGAGGCGCCGCCTGCACCACCGCGCGCAGCTCCGTGCCCTTGCCGGCCGCGTCCACCAGGTCCACCAGGCTGTACTTCCACTCCACCGTGTCCTTCTTCTCGTTGAGCGTGCCGTTCGTCTCCGGGATGGTCTGCCCGTGCACGCGGACGATGTAGAAGTGGTTGCCCAGCAGCGCCCGCGCCATCTGCGTCCCGAAGTCCTTGGCCACCTGCTCCGAGGCATCATTCTGACCGCCAGCAGAACCGGGCGCGTTCTTCGGCTCGCCGAAGCTCTGCACGTAGACGTACTCGCCGAACCCGCGGCGCTCGATGCGGAAGGCCAGGTCCGTCTTGCCCTTGCCCTGCTTCGCCTGCTTCGCCGTGGCGCTTTGGTCCATCGCCCGTTTCTGCAGCTCGCCCAGCCGGGTGGCGTCCCTCACCGTCAGGTCGTACACGATGTGCTGCTGCCCATTCTCCTCGTACTCCCGGAACTCGAACTTCGTCACGTCCGGGTCCTTCTTCAGCTCGGCCTCGGTGGTCTGGGCGTCCGCGCGCATCTCCGCGAGCGGGTCCTTCCCCTGCGACCGCGCCAGGTCGAGGAACGTCTTCGGCAGGCCGATGTCGAACACCACGCGCCCCGAGCCATCGGGGAGGATCCAGATCTCCTGGAGGAGATCGAAGCAGCCGGTGAGCGTGAGCAGCACCAGGGGAGCGAGCAGCCACCGCAGGCGCGGCGGCGGACGGACGGTCGGTGAGGTCATGGCATCTCGCATTCAGTCACACTCCGAAGATGGATGCTCCCGGGAACGACTCGGCTGGCTCCACGGGGGGCACGAGGTACACGCCCCCCGCGCGAATCCCCAGCAGTGACGCGAGCGTCCCCGGGCCGCTCCCCGGCTCTCCGCCGAAGTTGGTCCGGCCCAGCCACGTCTCCGTCGTCAGCATCCGGAAGAGCCGCTCGGGCGTGTCCTGGAAGCTGACGAAGTTGAGGCCCGCCCGGAAGCCCGGCGCGGCCTCCAGCGGCTCGAGGAACTCGTAGCCCTGCCGGTATACGCGCAGCGAGTTCCGGTCCTCCGGCGCTCCCACGTGATGGTTGGCCCGTTGGACGTGGCTCTGGAGGAGCACCGGGTCGCTGACGGTCGGCGGCTCGATGTGAGCGGGATGGCTCGGGTCTCCGGCACACTCGGTGACGGTCACGCCCCGCCCGTCCGCATCGCGCGAGGCGAAGGGACAGCCTTCCAGCTTCGCCCGTCCGACGAGCAGCTCCTGCCGCTCCCGGGACACCCGCCGCCACGCGGCGAGGTCCACGCCCACCCGCAGGAAGGCCAGGTAGGTTCCCCCCACGGTCCACGCGTCCTCGGCGAGCCCTCCGGACTTGATGGCCATGACGCCCGCCCGTTGGTCGCTGCGCAGGTTGGACACGCCATCGTGGAAGTCGATCCACGAGCGCCCGTCGTCGCGGTTGGAGCCCTGGAAGAAGCCCGTCATGAACAGTGGAGTGCTCTCGCCCAGGTCGTCCAGGTACTTCCACGTCTCGACGACCGCGCGGCTCACGGCCAGTTGCGTGTCCGCGATGAACTGGAGGGCGATCTCCTCGGTGGCCCGGTTCACCAACACGTCCGCGTCATAGGCGAGCCCCGAGCCTCTCAACAGCGGCCCTCCGCCCGTGGGAAGCGGGGAGCGGAAGCGGTACCTCGCTCCGAGCTGCTCCGGCAGGGGTCGGGCCGCCTCGGGGAGCGCGAAGGCCTTCGGCCCGAAGCCCACGAGCACGGACAGGTTGCCGGACGGAACCTCCGCCGGCTCCAGGTCCTGGACGCGGCCCTGTTTCAGTCCCTGGTAGCGGCTCCACAGCCCGGCGAAGGCGCTCCCCACCTGCCGGGCGGTGCTGCCCGGCGAGGCGCGCAGGAAGAGCAGGGTGAAGAAGGCCCCGGGCCGCTGCCCCGAGCGGTGGAAGAGTCCCTCCTGGAATCGCTCATCCATGGCCGCCTCCGGTGCCTCCCCGCATTCCCGTGCGTGGCTGCTGCGCGGCGTCGAAGCGCTTCTTCAGGTCGCGGACGGCGGCGCACGCGGGGCCCTGGCCGCAGTCGATCCTCCGCGTATCCGCCTGCAGCAGCACGTGGTCCTCCGGCAGCACGGGCTCGGGCTCTCCCGCCATCACCAGCGCGCCCACCTCGACGTTCTGGGCAATCTGGTACCCGCCCGTCACCGGCTGGTCCTCCGCCCCCTCCGACAGGACGAGCTCATCGAGGAACACGGGCTCGTCGTCGCCCGGGCCAATCTCCAGCCGCTGGAACATGCCCTCCTGGCCGCGCCGCCAGCGCACCCACCGCTCCGGCATGACCTCGTCCTGGTAGAAGAACTTCTCGCGCGAGAACGAGCGGATGTAGATGCCGAGCGGATCCGCGAAGGCGATGGGGCGTCCCTGCTGGACGGCGCCCTGAGCCGTCATCGCCGCCTCGGGGTCCGAGTGGCGGCACGACAGGTCCGGCCTGCTGCGCTGGAGGAAGATCTCATCGCGCGTCGCCGGGCGCAGGCCCTCCGGCGTCTGCACGGAGTACAGGCGGCTGCCGAACATGTGGATGAAGAAGATGTCATCCAGCCCGTTGACCACGTGGGCCATGAAGAGCAGGTGCTCGCGGTTGAGCGCGCCCACCGGCTGCGCGGGCACGCCCGTGTCCACGTTCCCGCTGCCGGCCACCTGCCGCGCGAAGCGCTGGCGCCGCGCCTTTTGCGAGAGCGAGAACGGGTTGCCCGTCCCATACAGCTCCCGCCAACCCGGCTCGAAGCCGAGCACGTCGGTGGCCATGGCCCTCACGGCGTTCGGGTCGTGCTCGGCCACCAGCACCCAGTACTCCCGGAGCTCCGTGCTGATCTCCACGCGCTTGGGGCGCAGCCGGCCCGCGTCGTCCGTGGCATAGGTGACGTGGTACTCGCAGTACTCGTCGTGCAGCCCGTAGCGGCCCTCGACGTCCCAGTCGCACAGCTGCCGGGCCACCTGCTCGCCCAGGCACCGCTTGGGCTCGAGCGGATCCGCGAACCACTTCACCGTCAGCGGCCTCGGGTTCTTCAGCTCGCTGGCCGAGCGCCGGAAGAAGCGCGAGGGGTAGCTCTCGAGGAGCCGGGCGTACTGCCCATCCACGTACTGCTTCCAGCGCTCGCGCAGCTCGGGCGAGAGTGCATCCGCTCTTCCAGGAACGTCCATGGTCCTGCCCCCCTGCCTCCGGGGACGGGAATGTCGCCCGGGCTCGCGCCAGGCGAGTGGCCGGGGACGTTAAGCGAGAAGCGCGGGGGCCGGGAAGAACCGGCCCGGCGTCTACTCGAAGGTGAGCGCGGCCTGGGCCGCCGCCAGACGCGCGATGGGCACCCGGTAGGGCGAGCACGACACGTAGTCCAGCCCGATGCGGTGGCAGAAGGCGATCGTCTTCGGGTCTCCGCCGTGCTCGCCGCAGATGCCGATGTTCAGCTTCGGCCGCGTCCCCCGGCCCAGCTTCACCGCCATCTCCATGAGGGCCCCCACGCCCCGCTGGTCCAGCGTGGCGAAGGGATTCTCCGGGAGGATGCGCTTCTGCAGGTACTCGCTGAGGAAGCCCGTCTCCGCGTCATCCCGCGAGATGCCGTAGGTCGTCTGGGTGAGGTCATTCGTCCCGAAGGAGAAGAACTGGGCGTCCTGGGCAATCTGATCCGCGGTGAGCGCGGCGCGCGGAATCTCGATCATCGTCCCGAGCTGGTACGCCACCTTCACGCCCTGCTCCTTCATCACCGCGCGGGCCTCGGTCTCGAGCACCTCCTTCTCCACGCGCAGCTCGTTGCTGTGCGCGATGAGCGGAATCATCACCTTGGGGAAGACGCGCACGCCCTCCCGGGTGCACTGGCAGGCGGCCTCGAAGATGGCCCGCACCTGCATGCGCACGAGCGCCGGCAGGTGGATGCCCAGCCGCACCCCGCGCAGGCCCAGCATGGGGTTGGCCTCGCGCATCGACTCCACCGCCTCCAGCAGGCGCCGCTTGTGGGCGAGCCGCTCCTCCAGCCCCGCCGCCTCGGCCTTGCCCTTGAGCAGCTCCAGCCGCGTCTCCAGCGCGGTGACGTCGTGCAGCAGCTCGTCGTGGTTGGGGAGGAACTCGTGCAGGGGCGGGTCGATGAGGCGGATGGTGACGGGCTGCCCATCCATCGTCCGGAACAGCCCGAGGAAGTCCTCGCGCTGGAAGGGCAGCAGCTTCGCCAGGGCCTCGTCCCGCTCCGCATCGGTGCGGGCGAGAATCATCCGCTGCACGTGCGGCAGGCGGTCCGTCTCGAAGAACATGTGCTCGGTGCGGCACAGGCCGATGCCCTCGGCGCCCAGCTCCCGGGCCCGCTGGGCGTCCCGCGGGTAGTCCGCGTTCGCGTACACGCCCATCTCGCGGAAGCCGTCCGCCCACTCCAGCAGCTCGAGGATGTACGCGTCCCTCAGGTCCGGGATGACGGTCTCCAACCTGCCCGCGAAGAGCTCGCCGGTGGTGCCGTCGATGGAGACGGTGTCCCCCTCGCGGAGGACGCGCCCGCCGACGGTGAGCTGCCGCTGGTCGCAGTCCACCTCCATGGCCGAGACGCCCACCACCGCGGGCTTGCCGAACTGCCGCGCCACCAGGGCCGCGTGGCTGGTGCGTCCTCCCCGGCTGGTGAGGATGCCCTGCGCCGCCAGCATGCCGTGCACGTCGTCCGGCTTCGTCTCGGGGCGCACCATGATGACGGCCTTCTTCTCCTCCTTGCTCCAGCGCTCGGCGGTGTCGGCGTCGAGGGCCACCACGCCGCTGGCCGCGCCCGGCGACACGTTCAGCCCGGTGGCCAGCAGGTCCCCCCGCTCCTTCGCCGCCTTCTTGTCGGCCGGGGAGAACTGGGGGTGCAGGAAGAAGTCGATCTGCTCCGGCTTCACCCGAAGGACGGCCTCCTGACGGGTGATGCGCTTCTCCCGCGCCAGCTCCACCGCGATGCGCACCGCCGCCTGCGCCGTGCGCTTGGCGTCTCGCGTCTGCAGCATCCACAGCTTGCCCTGCTCGATGGTGAACTCGACGTCCTGCACGTCCCGGAAGTGCCGCTCCAGCTTCTGGCAGTAGCGCTCCAGCTGGGCGTAGAGCTTGGGGTGCAGCTCCTTCAGGGCGGCGATGCGCAGCGTGGGGCGCGTGCCCGAGACCACGTCCTCGCCCTGGGCGTTGGAGAGGTAGTCGCCCTCCATCTCCGGCTCGCCCGTGGACACGTTGCGCGTCGTCACCACGCCCGTGCCCGAGCCCTCGCCCCGGTTGCCGAACACCATGGTGACGATGTTGACGGCCGTGCCCAGGTCATGCGCGATGCCGGCCGCGTTGCGGTAGTCCACCGCGCGCTTGCCATTCCAACTGCGGAAGACGGCCTCGGTGGCCAGCCGCAGCTGCTCGATGGGCTCCTGGGGGAAGTCACGCCCGGCCTGCTCGCGGATGATGCGCTGGAAGGACTGGGTGATGGCCTTCAAGTCCTCGGCGGGCAGCGCCGCGTCGTTCTCCAGGCCGCGCTGGCGCCGGTACTCCTCCAGCACGTGCTCGAAGGGCTCGTGGGGCAGGCCGAGCACCACGGTGCCGAACATCTGCACCAGCCGCCGGTAGGCGTCATAGGCGAAGCGCTCATCCCCCGTCTCGGCGGCGAGCCCCTCCACCACCGCGTCGTTCAGCCCGAGGTTGAGGATGGTGTCCATCATCCCCGGCATGGAGAAGCGCGCGCCGGAGCGGCAGGACACCAGCAGGGCGTTCTCCGGGTCCCCGAACGAGCGGCCCGCCTGCTTCTCCAGCTTGCGCAGCGCCGCGAGCTCCTGCTCCCAGAGGCCCGCGGGGAATTGGCTCCCCGCGGCGAGGAAGGCGTTGCAGGCCCGGGTGGTGACGACGAAGCCGGGCGGCACGGGCAGCCCGATGCGCGTCATCTCCGCGAGGTTGGCCCCCTTGCCGCCCAGCAGCTCCTTCATGTCCCCGCGGCCCTCAGCGAAGAGGTACACCCACTTCTCCCGGGCGGCCTTGGAGACGCGGGGGGTTTTGGAGACGCGGGGACGCTTGGGCGCGCGGGCGAGCCGGGGAGCGGGGCGGGCGCGGGTGCGGCTCTTGAGGGGCATGGCGGCAACTCCGTGAAAAGGCGTGAACACCACGCAACGGAGCCACAGCACTTGCCGTGCCAGTCGTACCTCCGGGCGATCGACCGTCGCCCGGTGCGCAATTCCTGCGGCCCCTCTCCTCCAAGCTGGGGATGGGGCGCTCGAGGGCGCAAGATATGCCTGCTCCCTCGGGGCCAGGAGGCCGCTCGGAATACCCGGGGCTACTTGCCCTTGCTGTAGTCCCGGCTGGCGATGACGCCCTGCACCTCGGCCAGTGCGCGAGCCCCCGAGGCCGACTCCAGCGCCTTCTCGGCGATGGCCTGCACCTGGCGCTTGGCCTCGTTCAGCTCCGTCTGCAGCGCGAGGATGGCCTGCGCCTGCTTCGCGTTGGTGTCCTTGAGCGAGGCGATCTCCATGCTGGCCACGCGCTGCGCCGTCTCGGCGTCCTTCTGGGCCAGCGTGAACTTCATCTCCCAGTCGGACTTCACCCGGTTGCCCGCGATGGCCGCCGCCGTGTCCGTCTCCTTCTTGAGCACCAGCGGGAACTCCGACACCTGCTTGCGCAGCTCCTCCAGCTCCTTCTCGCGCAGCTTCAGCGCCTCCTCGCGCACCGCCCACTCCTTCTCCAGCTTCTCCTTGCGGTCGCGCTCGGCGGCGGACTGCACCCGCATCTGCTCGGCGAAGGCGTCCTGCTCCTTCTTGCGCGACAGCTGCATGCCGTAGGTGTACTCCTCCTCGGCCCGCTTGCGCGCCAGCTCCATCGCGTCGCGCTCGGCCGCCAGGTCCTGGGCGAACTTCGTGCGCGTCTCGGCGATCTCCTTCTGCAGCCGCTCCATCTCCGCCTGCAGCTCCTCCTTCTTCCGGTCGTACTCGGCCACCAGCACGTCGATGGCGCTCGCGGCGATGTCCTGGCCGTGCAGGGCCGTGAGCTCCTCCGTCTTGAGCTTGATGGCCTCGTCGAGCTGCTTGAGCTCCTCCACCAGCGCCATCACCTGCTCGTTGATGCCGGCCAGGGTGCGGTTGATGGTGAGGCCCGCCTCGGTGACCTTCTTCACCGCGGACTCCGCCGTGAGGCTGGAGACATCCGTCAGCACGCTCTTGGCGTGGGTGGTGCGCGCCTCCTGCTCCTTGGCCGAGACCACCGGCTTGTTGCGGTTCTTCCGGGCCAGCTCCTCGAAGGCGGCCTTGGTCTGCTCGGTGGTGCGGCTGCGGGAGGCCTTGCGGGCGGCGGTGCGAGTAGCCATGTGTGATGCTCCAGGTTGGGTATGGACCCTCTCAGGTAGGGCCCAGGTGTGGCGTGGGAGTGCTCGGCCCCCTCTCGGGCGGCCATGCGTAAGAAATACCCAATGGGTCTGACATTCCCCGGGCTCCGGGGAGGCTCCCGGAGGAGGTTTTCCGCACCAGACCTGGGATGTCAGACCCACCCCTCCACGCAACCTCGCTGGTACGGTACGCAATGGCCTACGCACGCGTGCGTGGAAGGAGGCCTGGATGAGGCTGAGGACGTGGCTGGCGGTGGGCGTGGTGCTGGGGGCGGGCGTGGGCGTGGCGCGCTCCAACTCCGTGGTGCGCGAGGAGGTCCGCGTGAAGGTGGACGGGGTCACCGAGCGCTGGCGGCTCGAGTGGCGGGCGCCTCCCGAGCTCGCGTGCTTCGAGACGGAGGGGGTCACATGTCCCTGCGAGGGCTTCGCGCAGGGCGAGCGTGGAGCGTTGGAGCTCGTGCGCTCGCGTCCGGGCAGGCCCGAGGAGCGGCTGCCGCTCACGCCGTTGTTCGGCCCCGGGACGGACGGGGAGCCACCCCAGGCGCTGTTGCGCGGCTGGGTGCCGGCCGAGGGAGATGAAGCGCTGGCTCCCGGCGCGCGGCGCCAGGCGCTCCAGCGCCGCGAGCGGGTGCGGGCGATGGTGCTTGGGGACTACGACCATGACGGGCAGGCGCGCGAGTTCGTGCTGCAGACGCAGGCCTACGGGTGTGGAATGCGCGAGGCGGTGCTCATCGGCGTCGATCGGCGCGATGGCCGCGTGCGCGCGCTGGGCACCGCCGAGCATCCCGACACGCCCCTGGTGCTGGAGCCGGAGACCTGGGCGTTGCTGCGGGGCTCGGCGCGAATCGAGGCGGTCGAGACGCCGTGCGGCGACCACGGCAGCGAACAGGAGCGGGTGCTGCGGGTGCTCGCCGACGAGAAGGGGCTGCACGCCACGAGCGAGCTCCATGCGTGCACCGACACGGGGCGCGGCGCCCGGGTCTCGAGCGAGGTGCTCTGAGGGAAGTCGTTGGTGATGACCTCATGAGGTGGACCGTCACCGCACTGCGAGTGAAGTCACCGGCATGCTGCCCAGCTTTGCGCAGATGGTATGGTAGTCGGGTTATGGAGAACTCCCCCCCCACCTCCTCCAGCAGCGGTTGGCTGTCCTACCCCCGTGTCCTCTGGGTCTCCCTGGCCATCGCGCTGGGGTTGGGCCTGTTGGCCCTGCGAGCGAGCTTCATGGCCGACGAGTTCATCTTCCTCGGCATCCTCGGAGAGGTGCCGCAGCCGGCGCCGCTCGGCACGTCGGCCCTGGACCTCTACAACCTCATTCCGGGCGACCCGGCGGTGATGCAGCCGCTCATCCAGAAGGGCGTGTACCCCTGGTGGACGCTGCCCGACCTGAAGATCTCCTTCTGGCGGCCCCTCTCCAGCGCCATCCTCCTGGTGGAGCACAAGTTCTTCGGCGACCAGCCGATGGGCTACCACGCGCATACGGCGCTCTGGTACGTGGCGCTGGTGGCGATGGCCGGGGTGCTGCTGCGGCGGGTGCTGCCCACGGCCGTGGCGGCCCTCGCGCTGCTGTTCTTCACCCTGGACGACTCGCACGCCCTGGCCGTGGCGTGGCTGGCCAACCGCAGCACCATCATCTCCATGTTCTTCGGGCTGGTGGCGGTGTGCCTGCACCTGGAGTGGCGCCAGAAGGGCCGCACCTGGGCGCTGCCCCTGTCGGTGCTGTCGCTGGTGGTGGGGCTCGCGGCGGCCGAGACGGCGCTGCTCGTCATCGGCTACCTGCTCGCCTATGAGCTGCTGGGCGCCGAGGGCCCGCTCTCCACGCGGCTCAAGGCCATGGCCCCCACCGCGCTGGTGCTGATCGTCTACTCGGTGGCGCACACCGCCCTGGGCTATGGGGCCGCGGGCTCGGACATGCACATCGATCCGCTGGCCCAGCCGCTGTTCTGGCTGCAGACGGCGCTCTTGTGGGTGCCCATCAACCTGGCCGGGCTCTTCCTCAACGCCCCCATCGACATGTTCGTCGACGCCAAGAACGAGCTGCCCCTGGCGGCCGCGGGCATCGTCGGCATGGTGCTGGTGGGGCTCATGCTGCGCGCCTCCTGGTCTGGCCTGGACGAGCCGGAGCGCCGGCAGCTGCGCTGGCTGCTGGCCGGCTTCGCCAGCTCCGTGGTGGCCGCGGCGACCACCGGGCCCTCGGTCCGCATCCTGCTGGTGCCCAGCCTGGGCGCGGCCATCATCCTCGCCGTGGTGGTGCATCACGCCTGGCGCCGGCGCCAGCGCAACTGGCGCGGGTGGGCCCTGGTCGTGGGGGCCGGTGCCATGGTCCTGTTCCACGCCGTCCTCGCGCCGTTCAGCTGGTGGACCAGCGTGGATCTGCTCCGCAACTTCTCGGCCTCCAACGGCCGGGTCCAGCAGCAGTACCAGGCGATGCTGGACCAGGAGAGCCTGCCCCACCAGCGCGTGGTGCAGATCAACGTGCCCAACGCCAGCATGGGCGTCTACGCGTCCATCCTGTGGTGGGCCACCGGCAAGGCGCTCCCGCAGTCCTGGTGGGTCCTCTCCTACGACACGCACGAGCAGCGCATCACCCGCACCGGGCCGTCCACGCTGGAGATCGAGCCGCAGGGCGGCCGCTTCTTCTCCTCCGTCGTCGAGCGCATCCACCGCTCCAAGCGCTACCCGCTGCCCGTGGGGCACGAGGTGAAGCTGGACGGGATGATCGTGAAGGTGCTCGAGGTGGACGCCGAGGGCGTGCGCAAGCTGTCCTTCACCTTCGACGTGCCACTGGAGGACCCCTCGCTCGTGCTGCTGCACTGGAAGAACCGCAAGGTGCAGCGCTTCGTGCCGCCGCCCATGGGGGACCAGGTGTCGCTCAACGCCCTGGCCATCGAGTAGACCGCGCCGTCCGGAGGTGAGCGTATGAGCCAGGAGCTTCGCCGTGCCGCCGAGGTCCTCCGCTCCGCCGAGGCTCTCGTCATTGGAGCGGGGGCCGGGATGGGGGTGGACTCGGGGCTGCCGGACTTCCGCGGCACCGAGGGCTTCTGGCGCGCCTACCCGGCCTACGCGAAGCTCGGGCTCGACTTCGCGTCCATGGCCAACCCCCAGTGGTTCAGCAAGGACCCCGAGTTCGCCTGGGGCTTCTACGGCCACCGGCTCGGGCTGTACCGCGCGACGACGCCCCACCCCGGCTTCGAGCTGCTGCGCACCTGGGCCTCCCGCATGCGGCACGGCGCCTTCGTCTTCACCTCCAACGTCGACGGCCAGTTCCAGAAGGCGGGCTTTCCCGAGGAGCGCGTCCTCGAGGTCCACGGCTCCATCCACCACGTGCAGTGCCTCAGCTCCTGCCCGGGGATTGTCTCCGCCGCCCCGTACTCGGTGGAGGTGGACCCCGAGACGTTCCGCGCCCGGCCGCCCCTGCCCACGTGCCCGCGCTGCGGCTCGCTCGTGCGGCCCAACATCCTCATGTTCGGGGACTGGGGATGGGAGGCCTCGCGCACCGAGGATCAGGAGCAGCGGCTCTCGGAGTGGCTCGAGGCCGTGAAGCCCGGCTCCCTCGCCGTCGTCGAGTGCGGCGCGGGCACGGCCATCCCCTCCGTGCGTCACTTCTGCGAGCGCGTGACGGCCGCCGGGAAGGGGACGCTGATTCGCATCAACGTGCGCGAGCCCCAGGTGCCCGCGGGAGGCATCAGTCTGCCCCTGCGGGCGCTGGAGGCACTGCGGGGGATTGCCGGGGAGTTGGAGCGCGGGTGACTCAGGTCAGCGAGGGCGCTGGGGCGGGGTGCTCGTCCGTCCTCGGCGCTCCCTCGGCCAGCCCCGCCGCGCTCAGCCGCACCAGGACGATCCACACCGCGTCCGCCAGCAGCAGGTGCACCAGCTGCATCCACACCGGCGCCAGCAGCAGCAGGTTCACCACCCCCGCTATCAGCTGCAGCGCGTAGATCACGCCCAGCTGCACCGCCGCCTGCTTCGCCTCGGGCGAGGGCCTCAGCCGCGCCACCGTCGCCGCCGAGAACACCACCAGCGCCCCCATCAGCACCGCCAGCACCGGGTGCAGCACCCTCAGCCTCAGGAACAGGTGCGCCGTGGGCGACACGTCCTGGCGCAAGCCCTCCGCCAGGCTCGATACCGGGAAGAGCGTGTCCCCCAGCGCCGCGATGGCCCCGCTCACCCCCAGCACCAGCAGCCCCAGCAGGCTCCCTCCCACCAGCCACCCCGTCAGCCCCTGCTGACGCCACGTCAGCCGCTCCCGGCCTCCCGCCCACCAGCACGTCAGCGCCATCGCCCCCACCAGCAGGAACGTGTTGATGAGGTGCGCCGCCATCCACCACGCCCGCGCCAGCGACTCGTTGCCCGCCACCATCTTGAAGAGCACCAGCCCCGCCCCCACCGCCGCCTCCGTCAGCATGAAGACGAGCGAGAAGACGGCCGCCTTGCGCACCGGGTGCCCCTTCGCGTGCGCCCTCAGTCCCCACACGCACAGCACCACCGCCAGCACCAGCGCCAGCCCGCTCGTCAGCCGGTGCGTGTACTCGATGAGCGTCTGCAGCGTGGGCGCGCGCGGCACCACCTCGCCGTTGCACACCGGCCAGTGGTCTCCACACCCCGCCCCCGAGCCCGTGGCGCGCACGAACGCGCCCCACAGCACCACGGCCAGCGTGTAGAGGAGGGTGGACCAGCTGAAGACGCGGAAGCCACGGGAGGACACGGAAGAGCTCATCGGCGCTTCCCTCCCTAGCCCACTTCGTCCCCCGCCGCCGCCCTCGCGAGCGCTCCGCTTCCCCCTCCGCCTGGCTGCCTGGCTGCTTCCCCGCCATCCATATCCACCGGGTATCCGAAAACCCCCCCGCCGCGTGCTGGATAGGCCTTTGGATACGGTCGGCTGCTCCTGGATGCGCGTTGGATGATTTCCAAACGGCCTTCCGGGGCCCGAAAGCGTTGGCACGCGCCCTGCTATGTGTCCTCTCGGAAACGATTTTGAGTTCGGGCGCCTCGGTGCCTGAAGCGCTCCGTGGGTCGGAGATCCCCCCACTTCGGCCCACGAGCGCATCTTTTCGCAGGCGTAGTCGTAGCCATGCACCGCGGGTCGGGTTCGCCCCCTGTCCTGGCCCGCGGTGTTCTTTTCGAGGGCGTGCGCCAGGCGAGGCGCCGCCCCGTTTTTTTTCCGGCCCTCGCGGCTCCGGGCTCAGCCCGTGATGCGCAGCCGGTCCGCCCCCAGCACCGCCGGAAGCGCGCCGAAGGCGAGCGAGCGCTCGATGACGTTGCGCAGCTCGCGCACGTTGCCCGGCCAGGGGTGCGCCACCAGGGCGGCCAGGGCGTCCGGCCCCAGCTGCGGCGGCTCCTGCCCCTCGGGGGTGAGCTGGCTGACGAAGTGACGCGCCAGGGCGATGATGTCCTCGCGCCGCTCGCGCAGCGGGGGGACCCGCACGGGCACCACCTGCAGCCGGTAGTAGAGGTCCTCGCGGAAGCGCCCCTCGCGCACCAGCTGCCCCAGGTCCCGGTGCGTGGCGGCGATGACGCGCACGTCCACCTGGGCCGGCCGCGTCTCGCCCAGGGGAAAGATTTCGCCGTTCTCCAGGAAGCGCAGCAGCTTGGGCTGCACCTCGAGCGGCAGTTCTCCAATCTCGTCCAGGAAGAGCGTGCCCTCGTGGGCGGTGCGGATGACGCCCGGGTGGTCCGTGGCCGCGCCGGTGTAGGCGCCGCGCCGGTAGCCGAAGAGCTGGCCCTCGAAGAGTTCGCGCGGCACCGCGGCGCAGTTGAAGGCCACGTAGGGCCTGGCCGCCCGGGCCGACAGCCGGTGGAGCGCGCGCGCCACCACCTCCTTGCCGCTGCCGGACTCGCCGGTGACGATGACGGTGGCGCGCGAGCCGCTCAGCCCCGCCAGCTCCGTCTTCAGCTTGCGCATGGCGGACGAGGCGGCGATGAACCCGGGCACGTCCGGTGCGGCCTCGGGCTCGCGCAGCGGGGCCTCCACCTGGGCGAAGCCGCGCAGCACGGCCACCTCCAGCGCGAAGCCCGCCAGGCGCGCCAGCGCGCTGATCAGGGCCCGTCCGTCCGCGGGCAGCGGGCCCGCCACGCCCACGCGCAGCCGCCGGCCACACCCGTCGCCGAACTCCACCCACTCGCTGGCGGGCTCGCCGCCCTCGCCCAGCAGCGGCGTGGCGTGGCCCTGCGAGTCCAGCTCCTCCAGGCGCGGGCCGCGGCCGGGGAAGAGCCCCTCCAGCACCGCCACCAGCTCGCGCTGGATGAGGGTGGCGCCCATGCCGCGCACGGCGAGCCGCTCGAAGGGCACGCCCAGTGACTCGGCGCCCAGCCGCGGCGCCGCCTCCGCGGAGGGGAGCTCCTGGACGGGGGTGATGATGGCGCTGAAGTCCGGGGGCGGGGTGATGCCGTAGCGGCGCAGCTCCTCCTCGCTCTGCTGGTGCCAGGCCTCGGCGCCCGGCTCACCCGCGGCGCGCGCCACCGCGGCGAGCGTGCGGCGGGTGACGGCCGCCTCGGGCAGGTCCGCCGCGAGGCTGAAGGTGGCCAGCGAGGCCTCCAGCTTCTCGCGCGCCTCGCGCAGGTGGCCCTCGCGCGCGAGCAGCCAGCCCTCGTGGCGGTGGAGCAGGGCGGTGCTCCACGCGGAGGGGAACTGCTCCAGGATGGCCCGGGCCCGGCGCAGGGCCGCGCGCGACTCGGGCAGCTGGCCCGCGGCGGCGCGCGCGCCCACCTCGCACACGGAGGCATCCCGCCGCAGGTAGGGCCAGCCCCCCAGCTCCAGGACGCGGGCATGGGTGGCGGCGAAGCCCTCCGCGGCGCGCTGGGCGTGGCCGTCGGCCCAGTCCGCGAGCGCCTCCACCCAGCACCCATAGGCGCGGGTAAGGGGCTGCTGGATGGGGCCGGTGTAGCGCGTGAGCCGGTGGGCCAGCTGGTGGATCTCCGCGTAGCGGCCGGTGAGGTAGAGGAGACGGGCCTGCTGCACCACGAGGTGGTGCGGTGTCCACCGCAGCTCCTCGGCCACCGTGTTGCCCTCGGCGAGCACCGTCTCGGCCTCGGCGAAGCGGCCCAGGCGCAGCAGGGCGTCGGCCTCGGCGCGCGCGGCGAAGATGAAGGAGAAGCTGCGGCCCAGCCGCCCGTCGAAGGCCACGCGCGAGCGGCGCACCAGCGCGAGCGCCTCGTCGGGCTCGCACGCCTCGTCCAGCCGGTGCTGTGCGAGGAAGGCGAGGCTGCGCGCTTCCAGCAGGCCATAGCCCAGGCGCGCCGAGGCCTGCGCCAGCTCCCGGAAGCGCCGGGTGGCCAGGGGCACATCGCCGCGGATGGCGGCCTCGTGCGCCAGCCCGTGCGTGGCCATCAGCCGCAGCGAGGGGTCCGTCACCTCGGCGAGCGCCTCCTCCAGGCGCCCGTACTGGCGGGCGAGCAGCTCGGGGGCGCCGAGGTAGAAGGCGGCGGCCACCTCCGCCATGCGCAGCTGGCACCGCACCTCGGCGTACAGGAAGTGGTGGGGCCGCAGCAGCGCCTCGGCGCGCGCCACGTGCACGTTCATCTTGCCCGCGTCGAAGATGCGGCCATCCGGCGAGGCGTAGAGGTTGGCGGCCATCGAGTGCACGTGCACCTCGACGCTCTCGGCGGGCAGCAGGCCCGCGTCGGCCTCGGCCAGGTGGGGCAGCAGCACCGCGAAGGCCCGCCGCACGTCCTCGTAGCCCCAGCGGTACGCATAGGCCAGGCCCACCGAGGCCAGGGCGCGCGCCCCCGGGGTGCGCAGCTCCCCCGAGGTGAGCATCTCCAGCAGGGAGTTCTCCGCGGCCCGCCAGTCGGCGCGCTGCAAGATTGCCAGGCTGGCCGTCAGCCGGGTGTTCTCCTCGCGCGACAGTTCCTGCCGGGAGAGGTGGGAGGCCAGGCGGGGGGCGGGAGGCAGGGCCGGCTGGCCGCCCTCGGCGAGCTGGCGCAGGGCCTCCATCACCCGGCCGCGGGGACGGCGGGCCTGCGCGGCGGCCTGGGGGAGCTCCCAGCGGTACACCGTGAGGGGGGTCACCCCGAGCTGCCGGGCGAACGCCGCGCGGCTCTGCTCTCCGCGCAGCGCGCGAATCGCCTCGGGTCCCATGGGCTCTGCTTCATTCCTCGACACGGCCGTCCCCTTGCGGCCCCCACCCCGCCTGCGCTTCATCGTTCATCTGGCGGAGAAGGGCAAACCTTGCTGTGGGCCTGCGAACAGGCGGGCGCCGCGCATCCATCCCCCGGTGGGACGGGAAATCACCGAATCGTGGGCAGACGAGGGGCACCCGGTGTAACACCGTGACCTAACGCCGCCGCCGGGAGACAGCCATGGCTCCGCAACCGCCCCCTCCGCCGCCCGAGTTGCCCCTCCAGAAGCACCTGCGCCGCATGATGGAGGCCCTCGCCGAGGGCCAGAAGCGCCACGCCCAGTGGAAGGAGATGTGGGAGCGCCAGCACGCCGAGGAGATGGAGAAGTGGGCGCAGCGGCACGCCGAGGGGGTGGAGAAGGGGGTGGAGCGGTGGGCGCAGGGGGTGGAGAAGTGGGCGGAGCGGCACGCGCAGGGGGTGGAGAAGTGGGCGCAGGGGGTGGAGAAGTGGGCGGATCAGGTGGGCTCGTGGGGCGAGCACCTGGAGAAGAAGGAGCGCCGCAAGTGGGAGCGGCGCATGGCGCGGGAGCGGTTGCGTGAGGAGCAGCGCGCCCGCAGGCGGCAGCGGGAGTTGGAGGAGGCCAACCCGCTGATGGGGTGGGTGTTCGCGCTGGTGGGGCTGGTGATGGCGGGGATGGCGGTACTGAACGTGCACGAGCTGTGGTGGCTCATCTTCGTGGCGCTGGGCATGGGGGCGGCGTCGGCGGGGATTCTCGGCCGGGCCCGGCAGCACCGGCAGCTCCAGGAGGGGCAGCGGCAGGGCCTGGGCTCGGAGGAGGAGACGCGGGAGGCGGCCCGGGACGCGGCGCCCGAGGCACGGGGTAGGGCCGAGGCGCCCCGGCAGGCGGAGGATCCGCGGACGGCGCGGGTGGATGGGCTGTGCGACAAGCTGCTGGCGGAGTTTCGGGCGGGGCCCGGGGTGCTGCGGGAGGTGGTGCACCAGCCGGAGCAGACGGTGGAGGGGCTGCGCAAGAGCTGCCACGAGCTGGCGAGGCGGGAGCGGGAGCTGCGCGCGTTGAGCCCGCCGGAGGAGGAGCGCCGGCTGGAGGAGGAGCGCGCGCGGCTGGCGGCGCGGGTGGAGTCCGAGCATGACGGGGTGGTGAAGGAGCGGCTGGAGGGGGCGTTGCGGCTGTTGGACGAGCAGCGCAAGCAGCGGGCGGAGCTGGCGACGGCGGCCTCGCGGCTGGAGGCCGAGCACATGCGCCTGTATTACACGCTGGAGAACCTCTACACGCAGGTGCTGCGGGTGCGCTCGGCGGACGCGGCGGGAGCGGACGTGGCGGGAGCGGGGTTGCGCCGCAGCGTGGAGCAGCTCGGCCAGGAGATGGACGCGGTGGCCGAGGCCCTGGAGGAGGTCCACCGCGACGCGCCGCCCCGGGAGCGGGTGCCGACGCGGTAGAGACGGTTTCCACCGGCGTGGACGGTGTCTGTCACGCCGGCTGCCTCTCCGGTGGAGTTGGCCCGGCGCGTGCTCCGGGCCCCTCGCCATGTCTGGACCTCATGACCGCTTCATCCGCTACGTGCTGGAGCACTCCGAGCGGGCCGCGGCCCTGCTGCACGCGTTGCTGCCCCCGGGGTTTGCCGCCCGGGTGGACTGGTCCACCCTGCGCAGCCACCCCACGGCCCTCGTGGACTCGGCCATCCGCGAGACCCGAGGTGACTTGAGTTTCTCGGTCCAGCTGCGCGGCAGCTCGCGGCGGGCCTTCATCCTCCTGGAGCACCAGTCCCGCGTGGAGGGGCGCATGGCGGCACGCATGCGTCAGTACGTGTCGCGCCTTATCGACCAGTGGGAGCAGCAGCACCCGCGCGGCGGGCCGCAGCCGCTCATCCTTCCGGTGGTGCTCTACCACGGGCCTCGGGGACCCTGGACGGCGCCCCGGCGGCTCGAGGAGTTGCTGAAAATCTCCTTGGAAGAGGCACGACGGGAGGGATGGCTGAAGCACCTGCTGCGCCTGGAGTACGTGCTGTACGACCTGATGACCCACAGCGAGCGGGAGTTGAAGAGGCTCGCCTGCCCGCCCCTGGTGAGGCTGGCCCTGGTGCTGCTGCGCCTGGCGAGCACCCGGCAGTTGAACAGGCGGCTGATGCAGCAGGTAGACCTGTTCCGGGAGGTCTATGCCTCGCCCCAGGGCCCGAGGGAGCTGGAGGCGGTCATCCGTTACCTCCGGGATGGGGCGATGGGGGTGACTTGTGAGGTCATCCGCCAGCTGCTAGGTTGTCTGGTGATGAGAGAGAGGCGATCGGAGCGGGAGCATCTGATGTGGGCGTCGGGAAGGCAGCTTCGGGCGGAGGGACGCCGGATGGGACTGGCCGAAGGACAGGCCAGGGGAATAGCCAAGGGAACGGCCCAAGCGGTGCTTCGGATCCTCGCCGCCCGGGGCGTGCGTGTGGATGACAAGTCCCGCCAGCGCCTCCGGAGGTGCACGGACCTGGCCACGCTCGACCGTTGGTTCGAGCGGGCCCTGCACGCCCACAGCCTCTCCGACGTACTGGACGAGCCGGTGACTTCCTCACAGCCCGGACGCCGGGCTCCTGGACGCAGATCGCCCGGCTCGAAGAAGGCCGTCCCTACCCGGCGGAGCCCTACTCGTTCGCCTGGGCCTGGGTCGGCGCGGGCGCGGGCCCCGAGGGGTCCGACAGGCGCACGGTCTTGATGTTGAGGAACTCGAGCAGCCCATGGCGCGCCAACTCGCGCCCGTGGCCCGAGGCCTTCACCCCACCGAAGGGCAGTCGCGGATCGCTCGCCACCATGCCGTTGACGGCCACCGTGCCGGCCTCCAGCCCGTCGATGAAGAGCTGCTGCTCGGCCTCGTCGCGCGTCCACACGCTCGAGCCCAGCCCGTAGGGGGAGTCGTTGGCGAGGTGCAGCGCGTCCCGGGCGTCCTTCGCGCGGAAGAGCACGGCCACCGGGCCGAACATCTCCTCCGTATAGGCCGGCGAGCCCGGCGGCGGCTGGGCCAGCACGGTGGGCGGGTACCAGAAGCCCGGCCCCGAGGGCTTGAGGCCGCCCAGCAGCAGCTTCGCTCCCGCGGCCACGCTGCGCTCCACCTGGGCGTGCAGCCCGTCGCGGATGCTCTCCATGGCGAGCGGGCCCACCTCCGTCTTCGCGTCCAGGGGGTCTCCCACCACGGCGCGGCGCATCCGCTCGACGAAGCGGCGCTCGAACTCCTCATAGATGGGCTCGGTGACGATGAAGCGCTTGGCGGCGATGCAGGACTGGCCGTTGTTGATGAGGCGGGCCTTCACCGCCGTCTCCACCGCCTTGTCCAGGTCCGCGCTGGGCAGCACCACGAAGGGATCGCTTCCTCCCAGCTCCAGCACCACCTTCTTGAGCTGCTGGCCCGAGCGCTGGCCCACGTCGCGCCCGGCGCCCTCGCTGCCGGTGAGCGTCACCGCGCGGATGCGAGCGTCCTCAATCAGCCGGCGCACCCCCGCCACGTCCACCAGCAGCGACTGGAACACCCCCTGGGGGAAGCCCGCGCGCAGGAAGAGCTCCTCGAGCGCGAGCGCGCACTGGGGCACGTTGTGCGCGTGCTTGAGCAGCCCCACGTTGCCGGCCATGAGCGCCGGGGCGGCGAAGCGCACCACCTGCCAGAAGGGGAAGTTCCACGGCATGATGGCCAGCACCGGCCCGAGCGGCTGGTAGCGCACGAAGCTCTTGTCCGGCGCCGTGTCCACCGGCTCGTCCGCGAGGAAGCGCGCCGCGTTCTCCGCGTAGTAGTGGCAGGCCGTGGCGCACTTGCGGGCCTCGGCGCGCGCCGCCTCCAGGGGCTTGCCCATCTCCTGCGTCATGATCCGCCCGTAGGCGTCCGCCTCGCCCTCCAGCAACTCCGCCGCCCGCCGCATCCACCCGGTGCGATCGGCCAGCGAGGTGTGGCGAAAGGTGCGGAACGTCTCCTCGGCCCGCCGCAGCCGCTGCTCCACCTCGTCCGGCGTGTGGGGCGTGAAGGTGCGCAGCGTCCTACCAGTGGTGGGGTCGACGGTGGCGAAGCTCATGGGGCTCTCCTCCAGGGGCGCGGAGTGTGGGCCCGGCTCCCGAGGGCTACAAGCCACGTGTGCGGCCCCCGTTCACGCCTTCACGCGGCTTTCCGGACAGCGCTGTCGTGATCCACGGTGCTCCCCAGCGGACATGGCTGTCATACCTCGCGGGGATTGCACGATTTCTGATTCATTGTTGAAGCACGAGTTTCAACTTCGACGCGTTATGTCCGACCCCTTTGAAATTCGGGCTTTCCTTTGTTTAATATAAGCGTCATGTTTCAGCGGTGACGGCACGTTCCTGAGGGCGTTCCAGTCTTTTCGCGGGCTTGAGGGGTTGGCGCGGTTCCTGCTCTCTGGCACGTGCAAGTGGGGTTGGCCGGGTGGCAGCAACGTTGCTTCTCCAGCCAGGAAGAAACTCTTTTTTGAGGAACTCATGCGCTTCAATCTCCGCCACATCGTCCCGATTGCCCTGCTCTCGCTGGTGGGGTGCGGTGCCGAGACGCCCGTCTCCGAGACGTTGCCTGCTGCGGCCGAGGAGCTGGGGCAGGAGCAGTCGATGCTCCAGGTCTCCGACTGCCCGAGCTGCCTGGTGGGGGCGGAGGGAGCCCGTTTCGTGAGCGGCTTCGAGCGCGAGCAGGTGGTGGGGGACGTCTACCACTACCGCATCCGCCTGCAGGTGGGCGGCACGGCCAACGACGTCATCACCCTGCACCGCGTGGTGCGCGAGAAGGGCGCGTGGCGGCCGGTGCGCGCCCCCGAGTCCCTCTTCATGGTGCATGGCGACGCCTGGAACTTCCAGGCCGCCTTCATGTCCAGCACGCTCTCGCCCTCGGTGGAGGACAAGCAGTCCATCGCCGTGTACCTGGCGCAGAAGGGCGTGGACGTGTGGGGCATCGATCTGCGCTGGACGCACGTGCCCCAGGAGACGCAGGACTTCTCCTTCATGAAGGGCTGGAACCTGGGCACGCACGCCCAGGACGTGGGCACGGGCCTGACGGTGGCGCGGGCGGTGCGCACGCTGACGGGCAGCGGCAACAAGAAGATGAACCTGCTGGGCTGGAGCCGCGGGGCCACGGTGGCCTACGCCTACATGAACGCGGAGACGCAGCTGCCGCCGGGCCAGCGCCACGTGAGCGGCTTCATCCCGGTGGACTCGGTGCTCAAGTTCGGGCCGGAGGGCGAGCAGCAGCGCCAGTGGGCCTGCGTGCGCGCGGCCGTGGGCGGCATGGTGCTGCAGTCGGGCCGCGTCGAGGGCAACCTGTCGGGACCGGGCGCGGGCATGGCCATCCTCCAGGTGGGGCAGGCGGCCACCTACTGGCCGGACGCTCCCGCGCAGATTCCGGGCATCGAGCTGCCGCCGATCAACTTCCGGCAGCTCGGCGTCCTCGTGGGGGCGGCGACCTTCTCGCTGCTCACCAATGAGGCGTACGGCATCCACCCGTCAGTGCCCTTCTACCACTTCACCCAGGCGAAGGACTTCGGCGCGGGCGGCCTGCCGACGGAGCTGAAGTACGTGAAGGATCAGCCGTTCTTCGACTTCCTCAGCACCGCCCGCCCCTTCCAGAGCTTCACGGAGATGGTGGAGAGCGATCGCATGATGTGCGGTGACGAGAGCCTGCCGTATGACGACCACCTGGCGCAGGTGAAGGTGCCGGTGCTGTACGTGGGGGCGGGTGGCGGCTTCGGCGGCTACGGCGTGCACAGCACGAAGCTGCTGGGCAGCAAGGACGTGAGCGTCCACATGGTGCAGCGGCTGCCGGAGGCCTACCGCGGCGCCGACTACGGCCATGCGGACCTGTTCCTGGCCGAGGACGCCGCCACGGCCGTGTGGGAGCCCATCTACCAGTGGATGAAGACACACTGAGCGCGGGGGGGCTTTGCCCTCACCGCCGTGCCCGGGCCTCGCGGAGACGCGGGGCCCGTTTCTTTTTGGGAGGCGCGTTGCTCCACCGGGGGACTCCCGGCCCTTGTCCGGCTCCTTAGATTGTGAGCCCTCGCCCGGGATGGCCCCGGGCCAGAGCGAGGGCCGCCGTGGTCGACAACATCTGGACCGAATTCGCCAGGAGCTACGATGCCATCTGCTCCCAGCTCAACTGCTACCGCCGGATGGTCGCGAAGATTCTGCGCGACACCGAGGGCCGCAAGTACATCATCGACGCCGGATGTGGGACGGGGCTGGTGAGCCAGCCGCTCGTCGAGCGGGGGCACACGGTGGTGGGCTTCGACAACAACCTGGCGATGCTCGGGCTGGCCGTGGGCAAGCAGGCCCGGGCGCCCGAGGAGGCACGCCGGCGCTGGAAGGTGCTGGAGGGGGACGTGCGCACCTTCCCCCGCGAGGTGCCGGGCGAGGCGGACGCGGTGCTGCTCAACAACGTCCTCTTCTACGTGCGCGAGCCGGAGGAGGTCCTGCGCCAGAGCCTCGAGCACCTCAAGCCGGGCGGCGTGGTCATCACCACCGGGCCCCGGCGGCGGCCGGACCTGCGCAAGGTGATGGTGAGCTCCATCGAGGAGTGGAAGGCGGAGGGCCGCTGGGACGAGGCGCTGCAGGCCGCCACGACCTACCACGTGGACGTGACGCGCCGGCTGGTCACCGACCCCAACGAGATGGTGACCTTCTTCGAGCCGGACGCGCTGGTGGACACGCTGCGGCGCCTGGGCTTCTCGCATGCGCTCGCCGCGGACGGAGATGACTACTACGGCGAGAACTACTACGTCTGCATGGTGCGCTAGCCCCCGCGGCCAGGTCCGCCAGGGCCGCGCGCCTGCCTCGTTCCACGGCCGGTGGGCCGTGCCTCAGGCCGCCCTGCCCGGCAGGGCCACGTCCCCGGGCGCACCCGGCTGCGGCGCCAGCCGCTGGAGCACCTGGGGCTTGTGGACCCACAGCTGCTCCAGGGTGTCGGAGATGTGCACGACACACGGAATCTTGAGCGAGCCGTAGAACAGCCGCTCCCGTCCGATGACTTGCAGGGGGATGCCCAGATGGGCCCGCACACTCTGGAAGAGCCGCTGGTCGATGCAACACAGCACATGGCTCATCCCCTGGGCGGAGGCATGCGCCAGGGCGGTGGCGATCAATCCCGGCGTCACATCGGCGTGGTGGGGCAGCTTCGTGAGCGCTCCCAGCTCCGCATAGGTGCCGGGCTTCCACTGCTCGAGGCCCCTCCGCTCGTGCTCGAAGAGCTCGAAGTGGTGGTAGGTCGGCAGGGTCCGCAGCTCCTGGAGGACCAGCCGGCAGACCCCGACGGCCTGCTGGGTCTCCTCGTGCCAGGCCACGAAGTAGCGCGAGCCCTTCTCGTAGGGATCCTGGAAGTCTGACGGCATGAAGCCGACTTCCATGTAGCGCTGGCGATGCAGGGCAATGGCCCGTCTTCGTAGCTCTCCCTCCGCCTGGATGAAGCGATAGACGGCGGTGTCGCGCCCCATGTGGTTGCTCTCCCGGTTGAAGTTCCAGTGTGTGGCGCGCTGGACGGTGCTTCTGTCCAGTGCCACCTGCTGTCTGGAATCAACTACCCCGGAAGGAATGGGGAGCCGCGAAGTGACAGGGATTGTCGGCTGACGGACAGCCTTTTGAGAGGCTGGTTGGTTTTGCTTGTCTGTCTGAAGTTGCGAGTTCTGTCTAGGCGACCAGCCCCAGCAGGCGCGCGTCGTTGATGATGCGGTTGCCATCCACCTTCAGCCGGGTGGTGAGGAAGGGCGCGATGTCGTCGGCCCTCTTGTGCAGGCGCGCGTAGTTGTTGTCGTAGATGCGCGTCACGATGAGCTGCGCCGAGGCGATGATGCGCTGGAGGTTGTGCTGCAGCTCGTTGCCCTCCATGAGGAGGTGGAGCTCGCAGATGTACTTGCGGTTGTTCTCCAGCAGCGTGAAGAGGCCCTTGCGCTGCTCGCCGTTGGGCACCCGGGCCTTGGCCCCGGTGATGACGACGACGGACAGCTGCTGCCGGTAGGCCTCGTAGGCCTCGCGGAAGCGCTTGTCCACGACGAACAGGTCCTGAGCGCTGGGCGGCTGCTCCCAGCGGATGAAGAAGACCTTGTTGATGAGGCCCGTCTTGTAGTTGGGCGGGGTCGCGGTGGCGGTAGCGAAAGCGGTCATGGGGACCATCACTCCCTGGAGCTGGCCGGGAAGGCCTCCCGGAAAGGGTATTCCGAGCGGCTGACGTGCCCAGCTCGATCACAACATGGTGCCGCTAATCTGGTGATCCATCCCTCCAACCCCAAGCCCACCGCGCGCCGTCTGCCATCGAGCGCACGAATCCCGGGGGCGCAGTGTCGGGGAGCGCACGCAAGGGCGGTGCGAGGCGGGAGGGCGAGGTCGCGAAGGCTCCGCGAAGGTGGGAGCGCACCGGGTGTATGGCCATAGTGAGACCATGCGACTCACACCGCGGGATTTGTGGGAGCGCTTCCACGGAAGGATGGGAGCGGACGGTATCGGCCTGCTGGCCACGCTGCTGACGCTGGTGGCGGTGGGGCTGGGGTTCATCGCGCTGTCGGACGAGGTGCGAGAGCAGGAGACGCAACACTTCGACGAGCGGGTGCTGCTGTCGCTGAGGCGGGCGGACAACGCGGAGGAGCCGGTGGGCCCGCGGTGGCTGGCCGAGGGGGCGCGGGACGTGACGGCGCTGGGCAGCGTGTCGGTGCTGACGCTGGTGGTGTGCGCGGTGGCGGGCTTCCTGGTGCTGGTGCGGCGCTGGAGGACGCTGGCGCTGGTGGTGGGCTCGACAGTGGGCGGGGCGCTGGTGAACACGCTGCTCAAGAGCCTGTTCGCCCGGCCGAGGCCCTCGGTGGTGCCGCACCTCACGCACGTGCTGACGGAGAGCTTCCCGAGCGGGCACGCGATGCTGTCGGCCATCGTCTACCTGACGCTGGGGGCCCTGCTGGCGCAGCTCGTGGAGCGGCGGTGGCTGCGGGCGTACCTGGTGGGGGTGGCGCTGACGCTCACGCTGCTCATCGGCCTGACGCGGGTGTACCTCGGGGTGCACTACCCGACGGACGTGCTGGGCGGGTGGATGGCGGGGCTGGCGTGGGCGCTGCTGACGGCGGTGGTGGCGCGTGCCGTCAAGCGGCGCAGCCCCGGGCTGCGCGAGGAGTCCCGGGGCGACACCGCGCCCTCATGAGCCGGAGAAGAGGGGCCCGTGGGGGCGCACGGGCAGGCGGAGGCAGAAGGCCACGCCCTTGGGATGGTTGTCCTCCACCCAGAGCCAGCCGCCGTGGGCCTGGACGGCGCGGCGGCAGAAGGCGAGCGCGAGCCGGTTGCCGCCCTCGGCCCGCCCGGTGCCGGGGGTGTGCGCGTCGGGCAGGTGGGCGTCGAAGAGGTGGGCGCGCGCGGCGGGGGGGATTGCGGGGCCCTCGTCGCGCACCCGCAGCTCCAGCAGGCCGGGCTCGGGGTTGGAGGCCTCGAGCGTCACCCGGCTGCTGCCAATGGCGGTGTACTGGAAGGAGTTGTCCAGCAGGTTGACGAGCACGCGGCGCAGCAGCTCCCGGTCGGCTGTGAGCAGCGGCTCCACCAGCTTCACGGCCTGGGTGAAGCGGCGCGGGGAGCTCACCAGGCGCTGCTGGAAGTCGCGCGCCACCTCGGAGAGCAGCAGGTGGGCGTCGAACGGCGTGGCGTTGAGGGGGAGCGCCTCCTCGTCACCGCTCGCGTCCAGCAGGTTGGACACGGTGCGGTGCAGGCCGTCGGCCGCGTCGCGGATGTCGCGCGTGGCGCGCAGCACCTCCTCGGGCAGGTGCGGGCGGTAGAGCGTGAAGGCGGCGTTGGTGAGGATGCTGGAGAGGGGCGCCCTGAAGTCGCGCATCACCTTGTGGATGAGCTCGTCCTTCTGGCGCTGGATGTTGGCCAGGGTGTCGCGCTGCGAGCGCAGCTCCGCCTCGCGCCGCTCCAACTCGCGCACCCGAAGCCGCAGTTGCAGCTGGGCCTCCACCTGGTGCCCGAGCACGGACAGCGCGTGCACCTGGTCCGGGGTGAGGTGGCGCGGCTGGTGGTCGATGACGCACAGGGTGCCCATGTTGAGGCCGCTCGCGCCCTTGATGGGGATGCCGGCGTAGAAGCGCACGTGGGGTCCCCCGGTGACGAGCGGGTTGTCATGGAAGCGCTCGTCATTGTGGGCGTCCTCCACCACGAAGAGCTGCTCGCCGAGGATGGCGTGGGCGCAGAAGGCCAGCTCGCGCGGCGTCTCGGGGGTGTCGAGCCCGACGCGGGACTTGAACCACTGCCGGTAGTGGTCCACCAACGACACCAGGGCGATGGGGGTTCCGCACAGCTGCGAGGCCAGACGGGTCAGCTCGTCGAAGCCGGCCTCCGGCAGCGTGTCGAGGATCTCGAGGGTATCCAGCGCGGCGAGGCGCGCTTCCTCCTGGGGATGCGGGGGGGCAACCTTCATGGGTTCGTTCTCCGCAGAGGAGACTCGCGCCAACCATGCCCGACCACATGGACACTTCACAGGACTTCTTGAGACGGGGCCCGCCTGTCCGCCCGGGGCCCTTCCGGCGGGGGGACTCGCGAGGGTCAGGAGCGGGGCCCGGGCTCCTCTGGATCCTTCTTTTCGTCCAGCGTCTTGCGCCACTGCTCGAACGGCTCGAGGAGGGAGAAGGGATGGAAGGCGAGGTGGTCGAGTTTGCGATGGTACGCCGCGAGATAGGGCTCGCCCCCGAGCTGGATGACGGCCTGTGAGGGCCGCTCGGGCAGACTGTAGAACCAAGCCCGGGCCTGCTCCCGGGTGTCGAAGCTGGCCACCGGAGGAGGACGGCCGTCCTTCATCATCTCCTCGAGGTGGTACTCGATGGAGTGGGTGGAGACCAGCCTGCGGTCGTTGGTGTCCCGCCGATAGTAGACGGTGTGGTATTCGTCCGCGATCAGCACCGCGGCCCTACGGGGTGGTTTGGGGTGGTTCTTCAGCCACGCCTCCGCCTCTTCGCGCGTCGCGAAAGAGGCGATGACCATCGCGGGCCCTTCTGTCATCAGGTCCTGACGGTAGTCATTGAATTCATACTGCTGGCCCGTTGTTTCGATGAAACGGAGCGCATCAACCGCGGTGAAAAGCAACTCCCTCTCCTCCACGGACTCGGTCTTCTCAAGAATCAGGCCGAGGAGATTGATGGCCTCGAACGTGGGAGCTTCGTCTTGCATGCGGTACCTCGGTGATGGAGCGGCAATCCGGCAGGGGTCATCAAGATGCCAGGAGCACCGCGGGTGCGAGCACCACGAGCCCGGCTCCGGCGGAAACCGTGACGAAGGCCACTCCGGCGATGACGACAATGCTGCCCACCAGCAGGCCCTGGTGATGGCGCTTCAACCAGTCGACGGCTTCGTCCACGGCCGAGAACTCCTGGCGCTGACGGCCCTCCAACTCCCGGCAATCGTCGTAGGCTTGTTGGCATTGCTTGGTGCACCACTCCAGCTTTCCACCCTTCCCCCGATTCCCAGACGTCGTGTGTCCGAACCCCCGGGGAAGAGGGCGGCTCATGCACATCTCGATGCACTGACGGTTCTCGGCATCACAGTCACGCGCGTAGGTCTTCGCGGCGAGCACGATGCGTCCATACGTCGATGCACGGGCGCTGGTGGGAAACCGGTACCACGAAAGGTCGAACTCCTCGGCTTGCCGCCAGTGCTCGGTGACCCGGCCGCCGGGCGACTTCTCGATGACGAGCACGTAGTGGGTGAGCTCCTCGGCCGCAGGGGCGGCGCCGTAGCGGGTGGTGCTACACGAGGCGAGCAGCACGCTGAGGATCGGGACGAGGAGTCTTGCGGGGACCATATGGGTCTGCAGGTGGGGCCGAGCCCAGTCAGGATTGTGGCCCAGGTTCCTCCGTGTCCTTCTTTTCGTCCAGCGTCTTGCGCCACTGCTCGAACGGCTCGAGGAGGGAGAAGGGGTGGAAGGCGAGGTGGTCGATGTTGCGATGGTACGCCGCGAGATAGGGCTCGCTCCCGAGCTGGATGACGGCCTGTGAGGGCCGCTCGGGCAGACTGTAGAACCAGGCCCGGGCCTGCTCCCGGGTGTCGAAGCTGGCCACCGGAGGAGGACGGCCGTCCTTCATCATCTCCTCGAGGTGGTACTCGATGGAGTGGGTGGAGACCAGCTTGCGGAAGTTGTCATCACGGTCATACATGACGACGTGGTACTGGTCCGCGATCAGCACGAGGGCCAGGTAGGGCGGTCGGGGATGATTCTTCAGCCACGCCCCCGCCTCTTCGCGCGTTGCGAAGGAGGCGACGACCATTTCGGGCCCCTCGGTCCTGAACTCCTGGCGGTAGTCGTCGAACTCGTACTGCTGGCCCGTCATGTTGATGAATCCGAGCGCGTCGGCCGCGGTGAGGAGCAACTCCTTCTCCTCCGCGGACTCGGTCTTCTCATGAATCAAACCAAGGAGGTTGATGGCTTCGAGGATGGGGCTTTTGGGTCTCATGTCATGCCTCGGTGATGTGGCGCCGAGCAGGGCTCGTCAGGATGCCAGGAGCACCGCGGGTGCGAGGACCACGAGCCCCGCTCCAGCGGAAACCGTGACGAAGGCAACTCCGGCGATGACGACAATGCTGCCCACCAGGAGGCCCTGTTGATGGCGCTTCAACCAGTCAACGGCTTCGTCCACGGCCGAGAACTCCTAGCGCTGACGGCTCTCCAACTCCCGGCAATCGTCGTAGGCTTGTCGGCATTGCTCGCGGCACCACTTTGCCTTTCCGCCCATTCCCCTTCCCCCGGACCTGATGTGTCCGAAGCCTCGAGGCAGAGGACGGCTCATGCACATCTCAATGCACTGGTCGTTCTCCGCATCACAGTCGCGCGTGTAGGTCTTCGCGGCGAGCACGATGCGTCCATACGTCGATGCACGGGCGCTGGTGGGAAACCGGTACCACGAAAGGTCGAACTCCTCGGCCTGCCGCCAGTCGTAGGTGACCTGGCCGCCGGGCGACTCCTCGAGGACGAGCACGTAGCCGGTGAGCTCCGCATCAGTTGGAGCCGCACTGTGGCGGGTGACGCTACACGAGGCGAGCAGCACGCCGAGGATCGGGACGAGGAGTCTTGCGGGCGCCATAGGGGTCTTCAGGTGGAGGCCAGGCGGGTAGCACGGCGTGTCACCCTCCTCAACACCCGTGCGTGGCCGTGGTAGTCAAACGCCGTGGACGATCTCGACGCCCGCCGCCGTGAGCAGCACAAGCAGCGACTCTCGTGGATGCCGTGGCTCTACTTCACCCTCAAGCCGCGCCACCGCGCCTGGGCCGAGGCCTGGCAGAAGGAGGTGCAGGACAGGTGGCGCGAGCTCGAGACGGTGGAGATCGCCGAGGGCTGCTTCATCTCCCCGGAAGCCAACCTGTTCGCCGAGCCGGGCCGGCCCATCCGCATCATCGGCCCCGGCGTGAGCATCGCCGCCCACTCCTTCGTGCACGGGCCCGTGGTGCTCGAGGCCAGTGTGAGCCTCAACGCGCGCGTCAGCCTCGATGGCGGGGCCGGAGGCATCCACATCGGCGAGGGCAGCCGCATCGCCACCGGCGCCACCCTCTATGCCTTCGACCACGGCCTCGCCCCGGACCGGCCCGTGCGCGAGCAGCCCGTCACCTCGCGCGGCATCGTGCTCGGCAAGGACGTGTGGGTGGGCGCCAACGCCGGCATCACCGATGGGGTGCGCCTGGGCGATCATTCCGTCGTGGGCATGGGGGCCGTCGTCACACGGGACGTGCCTCCCTGGGCCATCGTCGCCGGCGTCCCCGCCCGCGTCATCGGCGACCGCCGCGAGCGCCGCCGCTCCGGCACTCCCAGTGCCTCCTGGTCACCACCGGACGATTCCGAGCGGTAACCACCCGACTTTTCTCGGGATTTCTGTCAACTCCTGAGAAACCGGGAGACGGGGCACGATCCCGAATTGACGTGGTTTCATTCGTGGGTCTTATGCTGCCCTCCATCTCCGATTGAGCAGCTCCCCGGGGGAAAGGAGCGCGGTATGGCGTACCAGCAGCTGTCGCAGGCCATGGCCTTCGAGGCCGAGAGCCCGTCGCCCAGTGCGCTGTCCCGCATGGGCATGCTCGCGCTCGCGGAGGGCCTGCGCTCCGGCCTGTCCGCGGACGCGCTGCGCTACCACTTCCTGGCCGAGCAGCTCAGCGAGGTCGTCTTCCACCTCGACGGCCAGGGCAACCTCACCTTCCTGGGCCCCACGTGGACGGCCCTCACCGGGCTGGCCGTGGAGGACGTGCTCGGCCAGCCGCTGGCGGAGATGGTGCACCCGGAGGAGCGGCCGCGCGTGCAGGCCCTGCTGGATGCCATCGCCGCGCGCGTGCAGGCCTCCTTCCGGCTCGAGCTCAAGCTGCTGGCGGCCGGGGGCCCCCGCTGGGTGGAGCTGGCCGCGCACAGCTCGCCCACCGGCCAGGGCGAAGTGCTGGGCACGCTGACGGACGTCACCGAGCGCCGCCAGCTCCAGGCGCGCCTGCAGCAGTCGGACAAGCTGGCCACCCTGGCCATGCTCGTGCCGGGCTTCACGCACGAGATGAACAACCCGCTGGCCTTCATGCTCGCCAACCTCGACTACCTGCTCTCGAGCATGGGGGACATCGCCGGGTCCGCTCCGGCCCCCCAGGTGGCCGAGTGGCGCGAGGCGGTGGGCGAGGTGCGCGAGGGCGCCGAGCGGCTGCGCCAGCTCATCGGCCACCTGCGCAGCTTCCGCTCGGAGTCCAGCCAGGGGCCGGTGGACCTGAACACGCTGCTCGACTCGGTGGGGCAGATGGTGTCCAGCACGCTGCGCTCGCGCGGGCGGCTGGTGCGCGACTACGGGTCCCGGGCCGTGGTCGCCGGCAGCGAGGGCGGGCTGCGTCAGGCCCTGCTCAACCTCGTGCTCCACGCGGTGCTGTCGCTGCGGGACGGGGGCGACACCGAGGAGAACGAGGTCCGCCTGGTCACCCGCGAGGCGGGCGGAGGCTACGTGGTGGTCGAGGTGCACGACACCGGGCCCGGCCTCCCACCCGAGCAGCTCTCGCACATCTTCGAGCCGGGCTTCACCCCGCACGAGGCCCGGCCGGCGCTCTCCGTGAGCCGGGACCTCCTCCGGGGGCTCGGTGGCACCCTCACCGTGACCTCTACCGTGGGGCGGGGGACCGTCTTCCGCGTGACGCTGCCGATGGCCTCCTGAGTTCCTAACCTCCAGGGAGGGCCGTGGCCCGGCTCTTCCTGGAGGTCGGTGTGCGCTCGTCCATCATCCGTCTGGGTGCGCTCGCCCTGGTGTTGCTGCTCGCCGCCTGCGGCCAGCGCGGTTCGCGCGAGGTGCGCACGGACGGGGGGCTCCCCGTGGGGCAGGGCGGCCAGGGGCTCGGTGGCACCTGTGCCGGGCAGCAGTCGTTCCTCATCGGCAGTGGCATCCACGACATCACCGGCCCCGCCGCCGAGGTGGGGATGATGGGGTACGTCGAGCTCAAGCAGCAGACGGCCGGCATCCACCAGCGCCTGCGCTCGCGCGCCTTCGTCATCGCCTCGCCGTGCAACGGCAAGCGCGTGGTGTTCGTGAGCGCGGACCTGGGCATGCTCTTCCAGGGCGTGAAGCAGCAGGTGGTGCAGCGGCTCAAGGCCACCTTCGGAGCCCTCTACTCCGATGAGAACGTGGTGCTGAGCGCCACCCACACGCACAGCGGGCCGGGGGGCTACTCGCACTATGCGCTCTACAACCTGAGCACGTTCGGCTTCGAGCCGAAGAACTTCGACGCCATCGTCCAGGGCATCTACCAGTCCATCGTCCGGGCCCACGAGCACCTGGCACCGGGCCGCATCACCCTGGCGGCGGGGGACCTGCTCGACGCGAGCCGCAACCGCTCCCCCGAGGCCTACCGCCTCAACCCGCCCGAGGAGCGCGCGCGCTACGCGTCCGACACGGACAAGCAGATGACGCTGCTGCGCTTCACGAAGGACTCGGGCGCGGAGGTGGGGCTTCTCAACTGGTTCGCGGTGCACCCCACCTCCATGGGGCAGCAGCACCAGTACATCAGCGGCGACAACAAGGGCTATGCCTCCTATCTCTTCGAGAAGTCGAAGGGCACGCGCTACGACGCCACCGGGGACACCTTCGTGGCGGCCTTCGCGCAGGCCAACGAGGGGGACGTGACGCCCAACATCTTCGGCGGCGAGGACGGCGGAGGCCGCGACGACTTCGAGAGCACGGCGCTCTCCGGCCGCAAGCAGTACGAGCGGGCCGCCTCCCTCTACGCGAGCGCCACCACGCCCCTCACGGGCGGCGTGGACTACCGGCACGTCTTCGTGAAGATGGATGACGTGGAGGTGCGGCCCGCCTTCACGGGAGGCCCCGCGGCGCACACCTGCCCGGCGGCCTTCGGCCTCTCCATGCTGTCGGGCGCGGAGGACGGGCCGGGCGTGGGCGGGGGCGAGGGCGCGACGTGCGCCGCCATCCATGACGTGTGGAGCGCCTTCACCTGCACCACCACCACCACGGCCTGCCAGGCGGAGAAGCCCATCGCGCTGGAGATGGGCTCGATGCAGCCCTTCCCGTGGAGCCCCGAGGTGCTGCCCCTGCAGCTCGTCACGCTGGGCAACGTGGCGCTGGTGGCGGTGCCCTTCGAGCTGACGACCATGGCGGGGCGCCGCCTGCGCGAGACGGTGCGGGCCCGGCTGGCACCCGCGGGGGTGACGGAGGTGGTCATCGCCGGCCTGTCCAACGCCTACGCCGGCTACGTGGCCACCCGCGAGGAGTACGCCCGGCAGGAGTACGAGGGCGCCTCCACCCACTTCGGGCCCTGGACGCTGGCGGCCCTCCAGCAGGAGTTCGACGCACTGGCGCGGGCCCTGCGCGAGGCCTCCCCCGTGCCGCCGGGCCCCACGCCGCGCGACCTGTGCCACCAGCAGAGCCGGCTGCGCCCCGGCGTCCTCTTCGATGACAAGCCGCTGTGGGTGGGCTTCGGGGACGTCTTCGCCGACGCGCGCGAGTCCTACGCGCGGGGAGACACGGTGCGCGTCACCTTCTGGAGCGGGCACCCGAAGAACAACGTCCGCCTCCAGGGCACCTTCCTGCGCGTGCAGCGCCGCGTGGGCCTCTTCTGGGAGGACGTGGCGGACGACTGGGACTGGGAGACGAAGTACACGTGGCGGCGCGCCTATTGCCTGCCCACCCTGGCCTGCTCGCACGCCGTCATCGAGTGGGCCATTCCCCTGGACGCGGCGCCGGGCTCCTACCGCATCGTCCACGAGGGCGACTGGAAGTCCGGCTGGGATGGACGGGTGCGCCCCTACCGGGGCACCTCGCGCACCTTCACCGTGCGGTGACTCAGGAGCGGTGACTCAGTTGATGCAGACCCGGTCCGCGTTGCAGCTCTTGTTGCACTTGCGGCACACCTCGCCGCCCTTGCCGCACTTGTCCTTCGTGTTGCCCGCATCGCAGAGGTTGCCCGAGCAGCAGCCCGCGCACGAGTTGGTCGTGCACCGGCACGTCCCATCCACGCACTCCTGGCCCTGCGCGCACGGTCCGCTGCTCCCGCACCGGCACTGCCCGTTGACGCAGCGGTCCACCGTCAGATCTCCGCACGCGGGGTTGGAGCCGCAGACACAGACGCCGCGGGCATCGCAGGTGTCGCTGCGCGCGGAGTCACACGTCACGCAGGCGTTGCCGCCCGTGCCGCACGTCTCCAAGGCGGCCTCGGTGCACACGCCGTCCTTGCAGCACCCCGCGCACCCCAGGCAGAACGTGTCCGGGTTGCTGGGCTCCAGCCGCAGGACGACATCCACCTCCTGCCCCTCGCGCAACTGCACGGTGCTCTCGCCCCGGGCCACCACGGTGCTGTCGCGCAGTCCCTCCACGTACACCTTCGCCTGCGCGCCGTTGGCCGCCTCCCCCAGCAGCACGCGCAACGTCTCGCCGCTGGAGAGCAGCCGCGAGGGTTGCTCCGGCAGCACGTGGGGGCCGAAGGGCTGGCCTTCTCCCGCCGTGCCCCACACCCGCACCTGGGTGAGCAGCAGGGTGGGATCGAACTCCGTGGTGACGTAGAGCGCCGTGCCCGAGAGGTCCGTATTCCGGCACCCTCCCAGCAGCAATACGGCGCACACGAGCACCAGCTTCCAACCCCCCCGGGCCGCCGTATCAGATCCGCGCATCATGGCGCACATGAGGGTATTCATTGCTCACAGGCCGCGGTGGCTCCCGTCCACGCCGCCGTCCTGCCCCGGACGTTCCACTCCCTGAACTGACGGAAAGCGGACACCTGGAGCGTCTCAGAACGGTGCGAGGGCTTCTTTCGCGCCCGCGGACTGTGCGGCCACGGACGGAGGGCGGGGCGGATGCAGCCGCATCAGCAGCTCGCGCAGCCGGGCCGAGGGGTTGATGAACTGGAGGCCCACGCCCGGAGACATGCGCCAGGCACGCGCCTGGGCCGAGTCCACGTGCCGCACCACCTCGCCCACGCACTCCACCTCCTCGCCGCCGATCAACAGGGTGAACTCGAGGCGGGTGAAGATTTGAGGGAAGGGTTCGGCGCAGCACATGAAGAGGCCGCCGCGGCTGAGCTCGCTGCAGTGCACCACCACCGAGCCCCCCTCCTTGCCGCGGCGCACGCGGGCCGTCCAGGTGGGCGGCGGCGTCGGATCATTCGGCTCCGGCAAGGCCGGGAGCGCGGGGATGGGCGTACTGGGCGTACTGGAGGGCTCGTGCGCGGCCTGCGCGGCGTGCGCGAGGTGGGCGCCCGGGGACGCCTGGAGCCGGGGCGCGGGCTGCACGGAGGCCAGCAGCGCCTTCTTGAACTCGAGCGCGCTGGTGAAGCGCTCCGACGGGTTGCGGGCGAGGGCGCGCAGCAGGGCCCGCGAGAGCGCCTCCGGCACGTCGGGCGCCAGCTCGTGGGGCGCGCGCAGCGGGGGCGGCGGCGCCGGGGAGAGCACCAGCTCCGCGAGCTGTCCGCGCGGGTAGGGCAGCTGGCCGGTGACGAGCAGGTAGCCCGTCACCCCCAGCGAGTACACGTCCGCGCGCCCATCCACGGGCTGGCCCGCCCACTGCTCCGGGGCCATGTACGCGGGGGTACCGAGCACCTGCCCGGCCATCGTCTGCTCCGGGTTGCCGGGGCCGTGCAGCGCCTTGGCCACGCCGAAGTCGAGCACCTTGAGCGTGGGGCGCTCGCCGGGGCGCTCCATCATGAGGAGGTTGTCCGGCTTCAAATCCCGGTGCACCACGCCGCTGCGGTGCACGGCCTCCAGCGCGTCACAGGCCTGGGCGAGCAGCCACGCCACCAGCTCCGGCTGCGCGGGCCGCTGCAGCCGCGACAGGGGCAGGCCGTCCAGGTACTCCATGACGAAGTAGTGCAGCCCGTCCTCGGACTCATTGATGTCGAAGATGCGGACGATGTTGGGGTGGCCGATGAGGTTCACCGTGCGCGCCTCGGCGTAGAAGCGCGCGCGCAGCCGGGCGTCCTGCGCCAGCCCCGGGTGCAGCACCTTCACCGCCACCCGGGCGCCGATGGTGGTCTGCTCGGCGAGGTACACCGTGCCCATGCCCCCGCTGCCCAGCAGCTGGGTGAGCCGGTAGTGCCCGAGCGTGCGCCCGCGCAGATCGAACAGGGCTGGAATCGTCCTGGGAACCGAGTCCGACGACTCGGCGCCCGTCCAGGTGACCTGCTCGACGCACGGGGCGCTGACGGGATGTTCTGACGAACAGTTCTCGCAGTGCATGGAGGGTACCCAACACCTGCAAGCGCCATGCTCCTTTTCTGAGAGAGAGGAGCGGCCCCCCACGGTGTCGCAGGGAGTGGGCGGTGCCGGGAAATCAGGGCATTGCAATGCCCACCAGCGCACGCCCCGTGGGGCCCCGCGGCGGTTGCTCAATTCGTTCAGCCGGACGTGAGTAGGATTGATCAAAACTTCCACATCTCACGGGTTTCGATCGATCTTCTGCTCTCGCTGCCCATCTGTGGTGGATGTGCAAAAGGTGTCGTGCGGAGTAGGGCGGAGGACACACGTGGTCGTCATCGTGATGGGAGTGTCCGGCTCGGGGAAGACGACGGTGGGGGGGCGGCTGGCCGAGGCGCTCGGGTGGCGCTTCCGCGACGCGGACGACTTCCACCCCCCCGGGAACATCGCGAAGATGACCGCGGGCATTCCGCTCACGGACGAGGACCGGGCGCCCTGGCTGGCGGTGCTGCGGGAGCTGCTCCAGAACACGCTGGCGGCGGGGGAGGACCTGGTGCTGGCGTGCTCGGCGCTCAAGCACGCCTACCGGGAGCGGTTGACGGTGGACGCGGCGCGGCAACGGTGGGTGTACCTGCAGGCGCCCCGGGAGCTCATCGCCGAGCGGCTGAAGGCGCGGCGGGGCCACTACATGCCAGCGGCGATGCTCGACAGCCAGCTCGCGGCGCTGGAGCTCCCCGAGGACGCGCTGCGGGTGGATGCCTCGGCGGACCCGGACACGATGGTGGCCCTCCTCTTGAAGGCGCTGCGGCCGGCGGGCCCGGCCTCCTGAGCGTCACTCCGAGCGCCACTCCAGCGCGCGCAAGGCGGGCCACACGAAGGGCGGCACTGTCCAGCGCTCGCGCAGGCGGGCCTCCAGCGACGCCAACGTGCGGCCCAGTCCCGGGAAGGCCTCGGCGGGGGCGAGCAGGGCCCGGCAGCGCGCGAGGTGGTGCAGCAGCGCGGCGCGCTCGGACATGCCGGGGGCCCACTCGCGGTCCTCCTCCAGCACGCGCGGGTGCAGCCACTGGAAGAGGTTCACCGTGCGCGCCAGTGCCACCGTGGCCCGGGCCCGCGTCCACGCCGAGTCCGCCTGGGCCGCCTCGCACCGCGAGGAGAGGGTGATGCGGTAGGTGATGTCCGCGCGGGCCACCAGCTCGTCCGGGAAGGGCACGGTGACGAGCCACATCAGCGCGTCGTACAGGGCGTGCCGCATGCCCGCGTACTCGAAGTCGAGCAGGCGCGGGCCGCCGGGGGTGAAGAGGACGTTGCTGGGGGCCAGGTCCCCATGGGTGAAGGCGAGGAAGGGCCCGGGGTCGGCGAGCGTGCGCGCCACGTCCTCGAGGTCCTCGTGCAGGCCCGGTGCCGCCGGGGCCTCCACCGCCGCGAGCCAGCGCAGCAGCCGGCCCTCGTTGTCCAACAGGAAGCGCGCGTTCTCCACCCGCACGCGCTCGTGCCGGGGCGGCAGGGCCTGGCGGACCAGCTCGTACTCGGACTGGCGGCCCAGGGTGCTCGCGTGGAGCTGGCCGGTGAGCCGCGCGGTGGAGATCAACCCTCCGGTGGCCGCGCGGGCGTCCTCTCCATTGAGCAGCGCCTCCAGCGAGCGTCCGCGTCCCAGGTCCTCCAGCACGAGCAGGCGCGCGTCCACGTCGGCCGCGAGCAGGCGGGGGCCGAACTCCAGCCCCTGGCGGGTGAGGAAGTCCGCGCCGGCCTGATCATCGAGCCCGCACACCGGCTCGTCCCGGGCGTGCTTGAGGATGACGGCCGGCACCGGGCCGCCCCGCACCTGGGCGCGCACCACCTCGCTGCGCGACTCGCTCCTGAGGAGCTCGGGCATGCTGAGGAGCACCGGGCGGCCCCAGGCCGCGGACAGCGCACGGGCTCCCTGGGCCAGCAGGGACGTGACGTCCGGGGCGCTCAGGACCGCCGCTCCACCGTTACCCCCAGCCGCTCGAGCAGCTCGCGGTACCAGGTGAACGCCTGCTCGGTACGCCCCGGCAGGGCCTTCGTCCCCCACAGCACGGTGAGGGTGCGGCGCGTTCCGGCGTGCGTCTTGGTGCGCTGCGCGTCCTTCACCGCGTTGGCGCAGGGGCCCTCCGCGTCGAAGAGGCACAGCAGGCCCCCGAGATCGATGCTCTGCCCGGAGGCGTTGAAGACATACGTGGCCCCCGCGGGGGCGAGGCCGATGCGCAGGGGCTCCTTGGCCCGCTCCAGGTCCACCACGCTGATGGGCAGCCCGCTGTGCAGCGACACCGCGTTGCACACGTCCACCGCCGCGTTGATGGAGCCGAGCGTCCCATCCCCCGCCGCCCGCACCAGGTACTCGGAAGCCGGCTTGCTCCGGCCCGTGGGCTTGTAGCCGCCGTGGCGCAGCAAGTCGCGCACCGCGCCGCGCACGGCGTCATCGGCGCTCAGGGGCGCCGGGGCGTCCGGCTTCAACAGCGCCACCAGCCACTCGGGCGAGGGCTGCTCGGACAGGGGAGCGGGGAAGGTGGCCTCGAAGGCCACCGTGTCCAACAGGGGATGGGCGTCGACGGTGAGCACGCCGTCCTTCTACTCGAACAGGCGGCTGGCCATGCGCTGCATCTTCTTCGCCTTGTCCGTGTACGGCGGGAAGAAGGTTTGCAGGAAGGCAATGGGCCCCTGGCGCAACACCGCCCGTTCATGGCTGAAGGTCCGGAAGCCATACTCGCCGTGGTAGTTGCCCACGCCGCTCTCGCCGATGCCGCCGAAGGGCAGGTCCGCGTTCGTCAGGTGCACCACCGACGTGTTCACGCACGTGCCTCCCGCGGACGTCTCGGAGATGAGACGGTCCACCGCCCGCTTGTCCTGGCTGAAGATGTACATGGCCAGGGGCTTGGTGCCCGCGCGGATGTGCCGCACCGCCTCGTCCAGCTGCTCGTAGCGCAGCACCGGCAGCACCGGGCCGAAGATCTCCTCCTCCATGATGGGGGCCTCCGGCTTCACGTCCGCCAGCACCGTGGGGGCGATGTAGCGGCTGGCCGCGTCCACCACGCCGCCCACCACCACGCGCACCCCGCTGGCCACCGAGCGCTCCAGCAGCCCGTTCACCCGGGCGAACTGCGCCTCATCCACCATGCGGCAGAAGTCCGGCGTGGCCTTCCGCGCCTCCTCCGTCTTCCCGTAGAAGCGCTCGAGCGTCTCGCGCACCTTCGCGAGGAACTCCTCCTCCTTCGAGGCGTGCACCAGCACGTAGTCCGGCGCCACGCACGTCTGGCCTCCGTTGAGGAACTTGCCGAAGGTGATGCGCTCGGCCGCGGCCTTCACGTCCGCGTGCTCGTCCACCACCGCGGGCGACTTGCCGCCCAGCTCCAGCGTCACCCCGGCCAGGTGCTTCGCCGCCGCCTCCATCACCTTGCGCCCCACCCTCGGGCCCCCGGTGAAGAAGAAGTGGTCGAAGGGCAGCTCCAGCAGCGCCTGGCTCTCCTGCGCGCCTCCCTCCACCACCGCCACCTCCGACGGGTCGAACACGTCGCGCAGCAGCTGCGCCATGAAGGCCGACGTGTGCGGCGTCTTCTCGCTGGGCTTCACCATCACGCAGTTGCCCGCCGCCACCGCCGCCACCAGCGGGGAGAGGGTGAGCTGGAAGGGGTAGTTCCACGGCGCGATGATGAGCACCACGCCCTTGGGCTCGTAGCGCACCTCGCTGCGCGTGCCGGCGAGCAGCACGGGCGTGCCCACCTTGCGCGGCTTCATCCACTTGGACAGGTGCTTGATGGCGTGGTCCAGCTCCATCAGCACCAGCAGCATCTCGCTCGTCTCCACCTCGGCCGCCGGCTTGCGGAAGTCCGCGTGGATGGCCTGGTAGAGCGCCTCGCGCCGCTCCACGACCGCGCGCTTGAGCTTGCGCAGCTTCTCGACACGCTCCTTCGCGCTCGTCCGCGCCACGTCCCAGCGCCGGGCCCGCAGCCGCTCGAAGGTCTCCTGGTGGGGATTCTTCCGGCCCTGCTCTTCCATGCTCACCACGCGCATCGCGTCATCTCCTTGAGAAAGCGTTCCCATCGAAACTCAGCGGGCCTCCAGCCCGCGCAACAGGGTGCCGAGCACTTCCGTCAGCTCGCGCGTGAAGTCCACCCGCAGGGGCTCCAGGTGCGGGGCGGCCGCGTGCACCTCGCGCACCACCGGGGCCAGGTCCGCCATCTGCCGCAGCCCCACCACCAGCGCGTGCACGTGCAGGAAGAAGCGCACGCCCTCGCCGGCCTTCACGAAGGGCAGCCGCTTCTCCACCAGCGCCCCCGCCCGCACCACCGCCTCCAGCAGCCGCTCCTTGAAGGTGCGCACCTGCTCCACCGTGACGTTCTGCTCCAGCACCGTCTGCAGCCTCGCCAGCAGCCGGGTGAGCGGCTCCTCTCCCTCCAGCGTCTCGGCCACCGTGCGCGCCACCCGCGTCCCCGTCCACCGCCCCTCGCTCCGGCCCAGCGCCTCCTCCAGCCGCGCGAACCACGCGAAGAGCTGCTCCTCCAACAGCGCCAGGAAGAGCGCCTCCTTCGTCGGGAAGTAGAGGAACACCGTCCCCTTGGCCAGCTTCACCCGCTCGGCCACGTCCGCCATCTTCACCTCGTCGTACGAGGTGGCCCGGTACAGCTCCAGCGCCGCGTCCAAGAGCTGCCGCCGCCGCGCCTCCTTGTCCTCTTCCTTCCTCGCCCGCTGCGGCATCACCCGCTTCGCCGTGTTGCTGACCATGAGTCATCAACTAATGAGGACCCGGCAGGGGTGTCAAGTGACCTGCGGTCATCTGTTCAGGTCCGGAGAAACTCGCGGTGGCCCGGCCGGTGTGCGAGCATGTGGGTATGCGTCCCATCCAGGCGGAGTTGCTCGACGGCGGCGCGCTGTACCGGGAAGTGGTGCTGGGCAAGCTGGCGCACGCGCGCGAGTCGGTGTGGATAGCGACGGCGAACGTGAAGGCCATGTACGTGGAGCAGGCGGGGCGCTACGTGCCGCTCTTGCAGGTGCTGGACGGGCTGGCGGCGCGCGGGGTGGCGCTGCGGCTGCTGCACGCGGAGATGCCCAGCCGGCCCTTCCGGGCGGAGTTCGACAAGCGCTCGAGGCTGGTGCGGGGCGGGTTGGAGCTGAAGGTGTGCCCGCGGGTGCACTTCAAGACGGTGCTGGTGGATGGGGCGTGGGCCTACCTGGGCAGCGCCAACCTCACCGGGGCGGGGCTGGGGGCCAAGGGCGGAGACGTGCGCAACTTCGAGATGGGCTTCGTCACCGAGGACTTCGACGTCATCGACCGGGTGACGGCGCTCTACGAGTCGGTGTGGAGCGGGGCGGAGTGCCGGGGCTGCCGGCTGCGCGCGGTGTGTCCGGACCCCATCCTGCCCGAGGGCACGGACCCGGCGAGGAAGGGCCCCGCCAACGGCATCCGCCTGGGCAAGGCGCGGCGCCTGGTGCGTGGGCGCCCGGCGAAGCCCTAGGCGGCCCCCCCCCATACATTCCAGGTGTTCGGGGTGTTACGATTGTCACCCCATGACGGCCGACTCCACCGGACAGCGGGCCTTGATTCGGGTGAAGATGAAGAACTTCTTCGTCTGCTCGGCGCTGCTCATCGGGGGATTCATCGCCCACGGCCTGGCGGGCGGCTTCAGCCTGGCGCTCGCGCTGACGTATCTGGGGTGGTGCGCGAGCTTCATGGCGGTGGGGGCGGCGGTGGGGGCGGGGTGGATTCCCGTGAAGTCGACGGGGCTGTGGACCGGGCCGGTCACGCTCGGGGCGACGGCGGTGCTCATCCACCTCACTGGAGGGCCCCGCAGCCCCTGCTTCCCGATGCTCGGCTCCCTCCCCTTCGCCATGGCCATCTTCTCCCCGGACACGCGCCTGCCCACGGTGCTTGCCAGCGTGTGGGTGGTGGCCAGCACCGTGGTGCTGGACGTGATGGCTGGCGTGGCGCTGCGGGAGATGCTGATGCATGTGGCGAGCTTCGGCCTGCTGGGGGCGGTGGCCATCGTCGGAGGGCAGACGTACCGGCGCATGAGCGAGGCGGAGAAGGTGGCGCAGCAGGAGCGGCTGGTGGCGCAGCAGGAGCGGCTGGCGGTGCTGGAGCAGCTGGCCGAGAGTGAGCGCCGCCGGGTGCGGGCCGAGCGCGAGCGCGCGGAGGTGGACCGGCTGGTGCTGGTGGGGCAGCTCGCCGCGGGGGTGGCCCACGAGGTGAACAACCCGCTGGCCTTCGTGAAGTCCAACCTGGGCTTCCTGGAGCGCGAGCTGCGCAACGAGGGCGGGCCGTTGGACGTGGCCGAGCTGCGGGACGTGCTCGCCGAGACGCAGGATGGGGTGCTGCGCATCCAGCAGATCGTCATGGACCTGCGGCGCTTCTCGCGCGAGATGGAGGGGGGCGACGAGGGGCTGGTGGAGGACGCCATCCACGAGGCGAAGCGGCTGGCCTCGGTGCGCCTGCGCGGCCTGGGGGACATGGCGCTGGAGATTGGCCCGGGGCTGCCGCTGGTGCGGCTGGGGCAGCGGCACCTGGTGCAGGTGCTGTTGAACCTGCTGGTGAACGCGGCGGACGCGGTGGAGGACGCGGAGCCCGCGCGCCGGGCCGTCATCGCCGTGAGGGCGCGGCAGGTGGGCGGCGGGGTGCGGCTGGAGGTGGAGGACAACGGCCCGGGGATTCCCGAGGACGTGCTGCCGCGCCTCTTCGAGCCCTTCTTCACCACCAAGCCGCCGGGGAAGGGGACCGGGCTGGGACTCGCCCTGTGCCGCGAGTACCTCTCGCGGGTGGACGGCTCGCTCCACGCGGAGAACCGCCCCGAGGGTGGCGCCCGCTTCGTCCTGTGGTTGCCCGCGGTGGGGGCGCTCACCTCGGCCGCGGCGTGAGGCGGGTCCGGGGAGGCTAGGGCGTCTTGCGGTGCCGGGCCCGCCAGGCGCTGGGGGACTCGCCCGTCATCTTGCGGAACAGGCCGCTGAAGTGCTGGAGCGAGGCGCACCCCACCTCCACGGCCACCGAGGTGAGCTTGGCATCGCTCTCCAGCAGGAGCGCCTGCGCGGTGCGCACCTGCACCGTGTTGAGCTCGGCCTGGAAGGAGGTGCCGGTCTCGTGCAGGCGGCGCTGGAGCGTGCGCTCGGACATGCCCAGCTCCCGGGCCACGTCCGAGAGGTGGGCGTCCGCCAGCCGGGTGCGCAGCACGCGGTGCAGCTCGCCGAGCAGCGGCGACTGCCCCATCTGCCGCAGCACCAGCTCGTTCAGCTCGTCCATCAAGGCGCGGGACTCGGGCTCGGGGCGGCCCAGCCAGGCGAGCGCCTCATGCGGGTCGGCGAAGGCCCGGGTGGGGTAGCCGGAGCTGACGAGGCTGTAGAAGCCGCCCACCACCGCGCCCGCCATGCCCTCGGGCCGTACCAGCGCCTGGCGCTTCACCGTCTGGGAGAAGCCGGAGATGCGCGGCACCATGTACTTCACCAGCACGGACAGGCCGTTGGCGTCCGGGGCCTCCACGCGGCTGGCGTCCACCAGCGACAGGTGCGGCGCCGCGGGCGCGAGCTCCACGTCCAGCACCTGGGTGAGCCGTTGCATTTGCACCTCCCCGGGCCTGCCCCACACGGTGAAGCCGCACAGCTCGGGGGTGGCGTACCAGTGGAGGAAGTTCTCCCCCGTCAGATAGCGGCCGATGGGGTCTCGGAGGTAGTCGTCGAGTCCTTCTGCGGGGTGCACGGCGCGGCAGCATAGCGCTTGAGCAGCCGGGCCACCCAGAAGGGATGGATGGGGGCCAGCGGGGTTTGCAGTGCTGGACGAAGCATCCCCTCGTGGGCCAGCCGGGCCGTCAGCGCGGGCAGCTCCCGCCAGGGGGCTTGGGGACGCAGGTGGTGGGCCTGGTGGTGGCCGGCGTTGAAACACAGCAGGTTGTACAGGCGGGACGTGGACGTCACGGCCAGGGAGTCCCTCCGGGTGGCGTCCGTCTCGTGGTGCGCGGCGAGGTTGAGCAGGTAGATGGAGGACTGCCCCACCAGCACCATCCCGAAGTAGGAGAGGGCCAGCCAGGGCCGCCACAGGGCGAGCGCCACCAGCGAGCCCTGCAGCAGCACGAAGTCGAGCACCAGCTCGGCGCGCTGGCCCTTCTTCTGCGAGGCGGCCTTCCACACCTTGCCCAGCAGCGCGTAGGGCCAGAACCACGGGGTGAGGGTGGAGCGCACCAGGTACGTCAGCGCGCCCTCGCCGGGACGGCGCCGGCCCCAGTCCCCCTCTCCATCATTGTACTTGTGATGGTTGAAGTGATGGATGTGGTAGCCGCGGTAGGCGAAGCCACACGCCAGGCCCAGCGTGCGCGACACCAGCCAGCGCAACGCCCGGGGGCGCGCGATGGGCAGGTGCATGTGGTCGTGCAGGACGGCGTAGTTCCAGAACAGCACCAGGACGCCGGCCACCAGCAGGGTGACGCGGCCCGTCATGGGCTGGGCGTCCCAGCTCCACAGCAGCGCGGGGAGCCAGGTCCACCAGAGGGCATGGACGGCGAGGTGGGGCACATCGAGCGCGGGGAGGGCGGAGGGGCGGTGGGGCATACCGTTATCGATGTACGCACGCGGAGTGTGAACCGCTTCATTGCAGGCGCCAATCGGTTGCACGAGCGCGAAACCCGGGCACTTCCCGACAGAGTTCCCGCCGCGGCTCAGTCCCGGCTCAGGGTGGAGGCCACCAGCGAGAGCGCCCGGAGCTGGGTGGAGCTCAGCTTGCGCACGTTGCGCATCAGCCGCCGCATCACCCGCTCCACCTCCTCCTCGACAGGAGGGGGCGGCGGCGGCTCCTCCCAGACCGGAGGCTGGGCCGAGCTGAGCGCGAGCATGGCATCCGCGGACAGGTGCAGGGCCAGACAGATGCGGCGCAGCGTGGGGACGCTCGGCATGAGCAGCCCGCGCTCCAGCCGGCCGTAGACCTCGGTGGCCACCCCGATGCGCTCGGCCACGTCCGCCTGCGTCAGACCGGCCTTGTGCCGGGCTTCCCGGGCCGCGTCTCCCAGGGACTTGGAGAGCTTCAACTTCGCCTCGCGCCTGGCCCGGGGGCGCCGCGGGGGAGGCGGGATCTGCTCGGGGACAACTGTGGAAGTAGTCTTCGACACCATGGCTCCGCTCCGTCCTGACTCGTGGGTTATATGACTCGGTGAGTCATGTGTCAGCGGCGAACTTTTGAAGTTGGCTACGGATTGTCACCGCGCACGAAAGCAAGAGGCTCCCGGCGCGTGTTGGTGGCACGTGCCGGGAGCCTCTCGAGGCATCACGGGTCAAGGCAGGCGCCTCTCCCGTCCGATGCCCATACCTGGGTGCGGGCAGGGGTCCGGTGCCACCACGCACCTCGCCCCCGCACGAGCCGACTGGTGGACGACCCAGAAGACCCGCTGTCTTCACATTGCCTATCAGATTGAGTCGGGACTACCCACCTGTCAAGTCACCTGTGCCTCGCGTCAGGGTTGGAGCGCCTGCGGCGGGCGCGGCGCGCTGTAGCCGGGCAGGTAGCACTTGCCCTCGAGCTCATAGGCATCCTCTCCGCAGGGCGGACGGGCCTCGATAGCGACCCAGCATCCACCGCGGATGACGACCTCGAACCTCGACTTGCAGGGCGGGCGGTTCTGTCCCCTGAAGGGTCCCTGGGGCATGGGAATCGCAATGGCTTGCGCTGCGTCGGCGAAGATCGCCGCAGCGGGGTCCGGGCTGTCCACGGTCAGCACCGGTGGAGCGGCGGAGGGTGGGACGGGCTCTGGCGAGGCGTGCGTCCACGGAGCCGCCCCGAGCGCCAGCAGCGTGACGAGCGCCACGGCTCCGCCCAGGGCGCGGTGCCGAGGAGGAGAGGGCTTCTGGGGGCCGGCCGTCAGGTGGGCTCGCGCCTCCGGCTTTGTGTCGATGCGCCCCAGCGCCGCCGCCCACCGCTCCATCATCCACGTGAGCTGCCGCGGTTGTCCGTTCGCGGGCGCGCGCTCCACCTCCAGCGCGAGGTAGGGCGGGGTGACGTTGGCGGTGGCCCGTACCTGCCAGTCCTCTTCCGCCCGCAGATCTCCCTTCGGTCCGGGCATGAGCAGCAGGGCCGGGTTGCCCGTCTCGTCGTTGCGCGCCTCGTACAGCCGTCCCAGTCCGCCGCTGATGCCCCGGTAGCGTTTGAGAACCCGGTAGGGCTCCGGTGGTGCATCGCCTCGGGGACTGTCTTCCTTTTCGTTCTCCATGGTGTGTCCTCCCGGGAAGGACTCCTAACACACCGGGCTGACCAATCGGGTTGGGTCGAAACGGCGGGAGGTCTCACGGCACGTGGGGGGGACGCGGCTCACCGCGGTGGCGCGGGACCGACCTCCGAAGTCGAGCCGGAGTACGAGGTTCACCCGCCCGTGATTCCTGGCAATGGCTTGGATGTCTGAATGAATGTTCAGCGTCCATCGCTGGGACTCTCGGCTTATCGAAAGCCCGATCGCGCCGATGAGCGCCTGGCGGAGATCGGTGGACACACCTCTCCCTGATCGCGCGGAGGCCCGAGAAATCGGCCCCGGCGCGATTGTCAACGCCAGAGGTGGGCCGGGACGGAAAAGTCCCAACCATTTCAGGGGTTTACCTCGCATGACGGTCTGACATATGGTGGCGCGCTCCCGGGGGTCCCCGGGTACCGGAGCCCCGCCGCGTTCCCAGGCGCGGGGGCTCCAGGCGTGCCCCGGTAGGGAGGGCTGTACAGGCCGTGAGCGATGAGCGTCCGGACGCGCTGCTGAAGAGCGCACTCGAAAAGATCGTCTACTTCGAGGCACGTGCCGAGCAGCTCAACCACGAGCTGACGTCCACGCGCGAGGAGATGGCTCACCTGCGGCGCGAGCTGGCCCAGTCCGAGGAGCGCGAGCTGGCGCTGCGCCGGGAGGTGGCCGGGCTGGAGGTGCGCGTGGGCCGCATGGCCTCCGAGCGCGAGGAGCTCACCCGCCTCAACCAGGCCCTGCGCACCGAGCGCAGCCAGCTGCTCGGCAAGCTGCTGGAGGCCAGCCGCATCCGCACCTCGGACGGGCGCGAGCGCGACGACGACGACGATGACGGCCTGGGCATCGACCTGGCCTCGTTCATCTCCCAGCTGCGCAGCGAGGCGCTCGAGCGTCCCGCCGTGACCGCGTCCGCCGCCGCCCCGGCTGCTCCTGCCTATCCGTGGCCCTCGCAGTCCGAGCCGCAGCGCCCGCAGGAGGTGGAGCCCGCTCCCGCGCTCGCGGTGGTGGCGGCGTCCACGGCGGGCGTCTCCCCGGTGATGCAGCACGCGCAGCGCCTTTTCCTGGAGGGGCGGCTGGCGGTGAGCCCCGGGCAGATGGCGGAGCTGTCCGGCGGCGGCGACGAGACGCTCTTCGGCTTCTCCGTGCGTGAGCTGTCGGCGCCGGATGCCACCTCGCGCGTGCGCGCCGCCGAGCGCCTCAAGGCCCTGGGCCAGCCGGCCGCCGCGCCCGCGCTCGCCACCGCGCTGCACGCGGAGAAGGACCCCACCGTCCAGGTGGCCCTGCTGGCCGCCTTCGCCGAGGTGGGCAAGGAGGAGGGCGTCCTCGTGGTGTCGCCCCTGCTGGCCTCCTCCGTCCCCGAGGTGCGCATCGCCGCCCTCAAGTCGCTGCTGAGCATCGCGCCCCAGGAGGCCGCGCCCCACCTCGCCCAGGCCGTGAAGGATCCGGACCGCTCCGTGCGCCGCCGGGCCTCGCTACTGGCGCTCGGCCTGGAAGGCGAGGGCGCGCGGCGTCTGGGCGAGGAGGCCATCCACGACTCGGACCCCGAGGTGCGCAGCCTCGCCGCGCTGGCGCTGGGAGCCGGCAGCGGGGAGAACGCCCGGATGATGCTGCTGGAGGCTCTCAAGGATGACGAGGTGCGCGTGCGCCGCTCCGCCGCGCAGAGCCTCTCGCGCATCCTCGGCCATGACGTCTCCGCGGTGGTGGACATGGACGAGGGCCGGCGCCGCCGGGAGATCCGCCGGCTCGCCACGCTCCCCGTGCTGCCGGTGCGCGCCTCGCTCCTGCCGAAGCCCGCCCCGCGCGCCGCCGCTCCCGTGGCCGCTCCCGCTCCGGTGACCCCGGCGGCCGTCCGGGCCCCGGTGCCAGCCGCTGCCCCCGCGCCCGCCGTCCGTCCCGCGCCCGTTTCCTCCACCGCCCACCGCGCCGCCGTCCCAGCCGCGGCCTCGGCTCCCACCCGGGGCGCGGCCCAGCAGGCCGTCCGGACCGCCGCGGCCACTTCCGCCCAGGCCCAGCCCGTGTCGCGTCCCACCGCGCGCCAGCCCGCCTCTCCGGTGGAGGCGCTGTGTGGGCCTCTGATGTCGGAGATCCGCGCGGCCATCCGGGGCCGCTCGCTCGGTGAGCTGGCCTCTGGGATCTCCGCGCCTCCCGAGCTGGCCGAGGAGGCGCTTACCCTCCTGGTGGCCAGGGGAGCGATCATTCGGCGGGGCCACAAATACTTCGCCGCTTAGGGCAAGGTAGGGGCCGCCAGGTTTCGACGAAGGGTTCTCCATGGATGCGCCGACGTACAGCTCCAAGCAGGTGGCCGAGATGCTCGGCTTGCCACCGAAGTCCATCGCTCAGGCGCTGAAGCAGGACAGCTACACCGGCGCCGAGGTGTGGGCCCTGCGGGCGCAGCTCGGCGCGTACCCGCCGCCGCTCGGCCGCCGCAAGCAGCTCTTCCTCAACTTCAAGGGCGGCACGGGCAAGACGTCCCTGTCCACCTCCTACGCCTGGCGTCTGGCGGAGCTGGGCTACAACGTCCTGCTCATCGACCTCGACAGCCAGGGCCACGCCACCAAGTGCCTGGGCTTCGAGGGCGAGGACTTCGACAAGACGCTGCTCAACGTCCTGGTGCGCAAGTCGCCCATGTCGGAGGTCATCCAGAAGTCCTCCCTGCCCAACCTGCACTTCGTCCCCTCCAACCTCACCATGTCCACGGTGGACCTGGCGCTGATGCCCATGGCGGGACGCGAGTTCAAGCTGCGCAACGCCCTGAAGGAGGTCGAGGCGCAGTACGACGTCATCGTCTTCGACGCGCCGCCCTCCTTCGGCCTGCTCAACCTCAACGCGCTGATGGCGGCCAACGACTTGTTCGTCCCGGTGCTGGCCGACTTCCTCTCCTTCCACGGCCTCAAGCTGCTCTTCGAGACGGTGCAGAGCCTGGAGGAGGACCTCAACCACGTGCTGGACCACGTCTTCATCGTGGTCAACTCCTTCAACGCCACCTTCAAGCTGGCGAAGGAGGCGCTCGAGGCGCTCCAGACGCACTACCCGGAGTACCTGCTGCCCACCATCATCCGGCAGTGCACCAAGTTCGCCCAGGCCTCCAGCGAGGGGCGGCCCGTCTTCGTGGCGGACCCCAGCTCCAAGGGGGCCACCGACATCGAGGCCCTCATCCAGAATGTGCTTCCGCGCTTGCGGGTGGGCGCGGCTCCCGGTACCGATGATAGCGGTGCGCAGCGGGCCGGTTGACGTATAACCCCCCTCTCTCCCGCTCCCAGGCTCGTCCATGAAGAAGGCCTTTGAACAGAACGTGTCCCGCGCCAAGCCGCGCCTCCGTCTGGGGGCATTCACCGGCGTCGTCGACCCCGCCGCGCCCGAGGAGACGCAGGAGCCCGAGCAGGCCCTGGCGCAGACCCAGGCACCCGAGCCGGCCCCCGCGCCCGAGCCGGAGCTGGCGCCCGAGCCGCCGTCCGCCACCCACGACCTGTCCGCCGAGGTGCGTGCCCGTGTCGAGCGCGCCCGCGCGCCGCGTCCCACCGCCTCCGAGGTGATTGACGCCGCCCTGCGCGCCCCCGCCGTCCAGGCGCCCCAGGAGTCGGCCCCGGCTCCGGTGGCCCGCGTCGAGGCGCCCGAGCACGAGGTGGAGGTGCAGACGCCGGCCTCGCCCAGGGAGGACCTGGACAACCAGGCCCGCCGCGAGCGGCTCAAGGAGCGCCTCAAGGCGGTGCGCGAGAATCCGCGTCCCGAGCCCCTGCCGGCCAGCGTGGCCGAGGCGGGCCTGCGCGCGGTGGAGCGCATCTCGGCGCTGCAGTCCGAGCTGACCAAGGTGAAGTCGCTCAACCTCACGCTCACCCAGGAGCTGGAGGTGTCGCGGCGCCAGGCGGAGAAGGCCACCGAGGAGGCCCGCCTGCGCATGGACGAGGCGCGCCGGCTCGCCACCGACATGGAGGGCCGGGTGAAGCTGCTCGGCGACCTGGAGCGGGAGCTGGCCGCGCTGGAGGGCGAGCGCGACGAGGCCCTGCTGTCGCTGCAGGAGGCGCGTCAGGCCATGCAGGCCCAGGCCCAGGAGCGCACCACCCTGGAGGCCGCCGTCGCCGAGGCCAAGCGGGCCCTGGCCGACAGCCTCTCCGAGGAGGAGCGGCTCGCCGGTGAGCTGGAGTCCGCCAAGGACGAGGCCTCCGCGCTGCGCCGCACCGTGGACACGCTCCAGGGCGAGCGCGATGTGCTGGCCCAGCAGGTGGCCTCGCTCACCGCCGAGCGCGCCGAGCTGCTCGAGGCCCGCAAGGCGCTCGAGGCCGTGCACCGCGCCCTGAGCCAGGCGGTTTCCCGCTAGTACCCGGGTACACTCCCGCTCCCGCTTCCGAAGCCCACCGGTCCTCATGAGCCGGTGGGCTTTCGTGCGTCTGGCGGTCCGCGGAGCAGGCGGAGAGCCGGGCTCCGTTGCCGGGCTCATCCACGAGGCGGAGCTTTACCGGCGAACCCGGGGAGGGGTGTGGGCCGGGTGGCCAGCCGTCTTCCCCGAGACACTCGGAAGGAGTGGCACGTGGCTCTAGACCTCTTCAAGGAGAAGGGTGTCCCGCTGGATCGCCAGAGGTTCACCTGGAAGGACCTGACGCGGCGGATGATCAGCAAGCTGGATGACGACGCCTTCACCCGCGTGCGTGTCATCCTGATGAACGGCATCGAATCGGAGTCCGTGCGCTTCAGCCACGCCTGTGCGCGGATGAACCGGGAGCTTCGCGAGCCGCTGGCCCTCATCCGCCGGGTGGAACACTTCCAGCAGACGCTGGTCAACTGGATGAATCCGGCGAACCAATCTCCCCTGGAGACCACGCTCGGCTACGAGCAGACGGCCATCGAGGTGACGGCGAGCGTGGCCCAGCACGAGCCCGACCCGTACCTCGCCCAGGTCTACCGCTTCGGCATGCTCGAGGACTTCGATCATCTGTACCGGTACTCGGCGCTGTACGACCGGCTGTTCGGCAAGGACCCGAACTACATCACCCAGAGCTACACGGACATCATCCCGGGGCGGCTCACGGCCATCGAGCACCGCCACCCGCTGGACGACGTGCGCCGGCCCTATGAGGCGCGCACCGCGGCGCCCATCACCAAGCTCAACGCGCTCACCATCGTCTCGGCCGAGAACCAGGTTCACACCTTCTACATGAACATCGGGCCGATGTTCTCCGACCCGGTGGCGCGCCAGCTCTACGCGGAGATCGCCGCCATCGAGGAGCAGCACGTCACGCAGTACGAGTCGCTGTGCGACCCGGACGAGTCGTGGCTGGAGAAGTGGCTGATGCACGAGGCCAACGAGGTCTACAACTACTACAGCTGCCTGCAGTCCGAGACGAACCCGCGCATCAAGGACGTGTGGCAGCGCTTCACGGACTACGAGCTGGGGCACCTGCACTACGTGATGGAGCTCTTCCAGCGGCTGGAGGGGAGAGATCCGGCCGAGGTGCTGCCGCGGGAGCTGCCGGAGCCCATCGGCTACCACAGCCACCGCGACTTCGTGCGCAAGGTGCTGCGCGACGAGGAGGGCCTGAGCGCCAAGGGCACCGAGTTCGTGCCGCGCGCCGAGGAGGCCGAGCGCACGGTGCTCTACCGCCAGCAGCTCAACTCCGAGGGGAGTCCGTCCGCGATCGCCTCCGCCGGCTACCGCTGGCGTCCGGGCACCGAGCTCTCGCCCGAGGCCGAGAGCCTGAGCACCCTGGCCGACGGGAGGATCCAGTAATGGAACGCAAGGCGAGTGAGATGGGGATGAACCGCACGGGCCTCATGGTCCACCCGGTGAAGAGCAAGGAGACCATCGAGGGCGCGGAGAAGTACGGGCCGGACATCCCAGGAGATGCCTCGCTCATCGCGAAGGAGCGCCAGGATGTCTCGCGCGAGGTGGGGGGCCTGGGCACGGTGCCGCCGCCCAACCTGAAGGGGATGGCCAAGGCGGCGATGGATCTGCTCAAGGGGGGCCGGGCCACCGTCTTCGTGGACAAGCTGGGCCAGCGCCTGGGCTTCGAGCGCGCTGGGACGCGGCTGTACGAGTGCGCCCTGTCGAAGCTGGACGTGTTCGGGACGTGGGCCGGCGGGCCCTCGCGCGAGCAGCTGGAGAAGATCCGCCTGGATGAGCTGTCGCACATGGCGCTGGTCAAACGCACCCTGGAGAAGCTGGGAGCGGACCCCACGGCGCTCACGCCCGCGGCGGAGCTGCAGGCCAACATGTCCGAGGGCGTGCCGAAGATGCTGGCGGACCCGCACATCAACCTGCTGCAGTCGCTGGAGGGCCTGCTGACGGCCGAGCTGGTGGACAACGCGAGCTGGGAGCTGCTCATCGAGCTGGCGCGCGACCTGGGTCACCACGAGCTGGCCGAGGACTTCCAGCGGGCGCTGGACGTGGAGCAGGAGCACCTGGCGCTGGTGCGGGCGTGGATCGCCGCTGGAACGAGGCTGGAGGCGAGGGTCGGCGAGGAGGCCGCGGGCGCTCCGGCGTAGTGGACCGGCCGCGTACCTGCTCCAGTACCTCTCTCCCCCCCTCTCCCCTCTCCCCTCTCCCCTCGGGAGAGGGTCAGGGTGAGGGTGCCCGGGCCCGTTCTTCAACCCGTGGCCCACGGTGTGGACAGGGGGTTCAACCCGGGTTCACCCAACACCCTCACCCCGTCCCTCTCCCGGAGGGCGAGGGGAAATGGCCGCGAGTGATCAGCGCATGGCTGCCCGAAGGGGATTAGAACGAAGAGCCCGGCTCCTGGAGGAAGGCGGTTTCCTCGGGAGTCGGCTCCCGGCCCAGCCGGGCATTGCGGTGGGGAAAGCGCCCGAAGCGCGCGATGATGTCGTGGTGTCTCCGGGCGTACGCCAGCACCGTGGCGCTGGCCGGGTGCTGCGGGACGAGCGCCTCGAAGAGGGACACGGCGAGGCGCTGGTCGTGGATGTCCTCGCTGTGCTCGAAGGGCAGGTAGAAGAACCACCGCCACACCGGGGGCAGGGGCACGTCCAGGCCGCGGGCGAGCGCGTGCCGTGCCACCTCGAGGGCCTGGGCGTCGGTGGCGTAGGCGCGGGCCGAGTCGCGGAAGAGATTGCGCGGGAATTGATCCAACAGGAGCACCAGGGCCAGCGCGCTGCGCGGCTCGTCGCGCCACGCCTTCAGCTCGCCCGCGGCGGCCTTCTCGTGGGTGGCGAGGAAGCAGTGGGCACACTCGGCGTCGAAGGCCGGCTCCTGCTCGAACCAGCGCCCGCGAGGCTCGGTGTAACCCGGCTCGGACGGACGGCCGAACCAGAAGGTGAGGATGTCGTCCACGCTGGCCATGGCTGCCTCCTGGGATTGCGTTTCTAGCACTCGCCGCCGGACGAGGGTGGCCGCCGGGGAGGGGAGGGCGCAGCTTCTCACGGAGACACCCCGATGGAGGTCATGACGATGTTGGAGCAACACAATCCAGACAACCCGGCCCTGGGGAATCCATCCCTGCGCCGGGAGTCTTTCGTGGCGCTGGGCACCATTGGGGCGCTCACCGCGGGCACGGCGGTGCTGGGCGGGCGGGTGTCGAACAGCGGGCAGCTCTGGTACCGGCGGCTGCGCAAGCCCGGCTTCACCCCGCCGTCCTGGGTGTTCGGCCCGGCGTGGACGGTGCTGTACGGGTTGATGTCCGTTTCGGCGTGGCGCGTGTGGAACCGGCCGGCGGGTCCCCGGCGCTCGTGGGCGCTCGCCCTGTGGGGCCTGCAACTGGGCTTCAACGCGCTCTGGTCCCCGCTCTTCTTCGGCAAGCACCGGCAGCGGCAGGCGCTCGCGGACATCGCGGCGCTCGGCGTGAGCCTCGCGGCGTACACCGCGGTGGCGCGCAAGGTGGACACGGGCGCGGCGTGGATGATGGTGCCCTACCTGGGCTGGGTGGGCTTCGCCAGCGCGCTCAACGAAGAAATCGTCCGCCTCAATTCGTGATGCCATGATGCCCTCCTCTTCTTTCGGAGGGCTCCATGGAGCTCCGCATCCAGAACCTGTCCAAGCGCTATCCCAACGGCACCCAGGCGCTCCAGGACGTCACGCTCACCATCCAGCCCGGCATGTTCGGGCTGCTCGGGCCCAACGGCGCGGGCAAGTCGACGCTGATGCGCACGCTGGCGACCCTCCAGGAGGCCGACAGCGGCAGCGCCTTCCTCGGTGACATCGACGTGCTGAAGGACAAGGACGCGGTGCGCCGGGTGCTCGGCTATCTGCCGCAGGACTTCGGCCTCTACCCGAAGGTGACCGCGGAGGATCTGCTCACCCACCTGGCCACCCTCAAGGGCATCTCCAACGCGCGCGAGCGCAAGCAGGTGGTGGACGCGCTGCTGCAGCAGACGAACCTGCACCATGCGCGGCGCAAGCAGCTCGGCGGCTTCTCCGGTGGCATGCGCCAGCGCTTCGGCATCGCCCAGGCGCTGCTCGGCAATCCCAAGCTGCTCATCGTGGACGAGCCCACCGCGGGCCTGGATCCCGAGGAGCGCGTGCGCTTCCACAACCTGCTGAGCGAAATCGGGCAGGACGTCATCGTCATCCTCTCCACGCACATCGTCTCGGACGTGCGCGACCTGTGCCCGCAGATGGCGGTGCTCAACGGAGGCCGGGTGCTGCTCACCGGCGCGCCCGAGGACATCATCGCCCGGCTGGAGGGCCGCATCTGGAAGAAGTTCGTGGACAAGGCGGAGCTGGCGGCGCTGCAGTCCGCGCTGCCCGTCATCTCCCACCGGCTGCTGATGGGCCGCACGCTCGTGCACGTCTACAGCGAGGCGGCTCCGGACGCCGCCTTCTCGCCGGCCGTGCCGGACCTCGAGGACGCGTACTTCGCCGCCATCAAGGGACACCTCACGCAGGAGGCGGCTCCCGCCCTCCAGGCCACCGCGGGCTGAGGAGCCACCCACCATGCTCTCCATTGCCCTCTTCGAGCTGCGCCAGCGGCTCAAGCTGCTGTCCACCTGGGTCTATTTCGGCGTCTACTTCGGGCTCTCCTTCCTGGCGATGATCGCCTCGGGAGGCGCCTTCAAGAGCATCACGGTGGGAGGGGGAGTGGGCGGCAAGGTGTTCGCCAACTCGCCCTACAACCTGGTCATGTTGCTCACCATACTCGGCTTCACCGGGGTCATCGTCACCGGTGGCGTGATGGGCCAGGCCGTCTATCAGGACTTCGCTCACGGCACGCACCCCCTCTTCTTCACCGCCCCCATCTCGCGCACCCGCTACCTGCTCGGCCGCTTCCTGGGTGCCTTCCTCACGCTCAGCATCATCTTCTCGAGCATCGGCCTGGGCACCGGGCTCGGCGCCCTCATGCCCTTCCTGGAGCCGAGCATGGTGGGTCCCCCCGTGCCAGGCGCGTACCTGAGGCCCTATCTCCTCAGCATCCTTCCCAACCTCTTCTTCACCGGCGCGCTCTTCTTCGGAGTGGCCGCGCTCACCCGCCGCATCCTCCCCGTCTACGTGACCAGCGTGGTGTTGCTGGTGGGCTACCTCGTGGGCGGCGGCCTGTTGAACGAGCTCGACACGAAGTGGATCGCCGCGCTGGTGGACCCGTTCGGCATGAACGCGATGCGCCTGGCGACGGAGTACTGGACGACCTCGGAGAAGAACACCCTCCTGGTGCCGCTCGAGGGCTGGCTGCTCGTCAACCGGCTCCTCTGGGTGGGCCTGGGCGCCGCCATGCTCGGCTTCACCCTCCTGCGCTTCCAGCGGACCCACGCGCTGGCGGGAGGCCGCGCGGAGGCCACCCCTGAGACCGAGGCCGCACGGGCGCCGCTCACGGCCCTCTCCGTCACGCGCGACTTCCGGGGCAGCACCTTCCTGCGGCTGCTCCCGCGCCTGGCGTGGTTGGATTTGAAGGAGACGGTGAAGAACGTCTACTTCCTGGTGATGGTGCTGGCCGGCATCATCATGGTCTTCGGCGCCACGCGCACCCTCGGCTTCATGTACGGCACCCCCGTCTACCCGGTGACGTACCTGGTGGTGGAGCTGGTGGGCGGCGGCTTCAGCCTCTTCCACGTCATCATCATCACCTTCTATTCGGGCGAGCTCATCTGGCGCGAGCGTGACGCGCGCATGAACCAGCTCTCCGACGCGCTCCCCGTGCCCGGCTGGCTGCCCTTCCTCTCCAAGCTGCTGGCGCTGATGGGCGTGCAGGTGCTGCTCAGCGGGGTGCTGCTCGTCTGTGGCGTGCTGGTGCAGCTCTCCAAGGGCTATACCCACCTCGAGCCCGGCCTCTACCTCAAGGACCTCTTCGGCTTCCGGTTGGTGGACCTGTGGCAGCTGTGCGTGCTCGCGGTGACCGTCCACGTGCTGGTGAACCACAAGTACGTGGGCCACTTCGTGATGGTGCTCTACCTGGTGGTCAGCACGTTCGCCTCGACGATGGGCTTCGAGCACGGCCTCTACAACTACGCGGGCGCGCCCACGCACACGTACTCGGACATGAATGGCTACGGGCCGTTCGTCCCGCAGATGGTGTGGTTCCGCGCGTACTGGGCCCTGGTGGCGGTGGCGCTCGCCTTCGTGGCCCACCTGTTCTGGGTGCGTGGCACGGAGAGCGATGGCCAGTGGCGGCTGCGGCTGGCCGGCGCGCGGGCCTCGAGGCCGGTGCGGGTGGGCCTGGGCCTGTCGGTGATGGCCGCCGTGGCCGCGGGCGCCTTCATCTTCTACAACACCAACCGCCTCAATCCGTACAAGACGGAGCACGAGCAGCTGACGGAGTCCGCCGACTACGAGAAGCGGTACAAGCCGCTCGCGATGGTGGCGCAGCCGCGCATCGTCTCGGCGAAGGTGCAGGTGGACCTCTTCCCCGAGGAGCCGCGCATGCGGGCCCGGGGCACCTTCGGGCTCGTCAACAAGACGGCCGAGCCGGTGAAGACGGTGTACGTCAACCTGCCCGTGGAGCTGAAGGTGTACCGGCTGGCGGTGGCGGGCGCGGAGTCCGCGTCCGAGCAGGACACGCGGCTGGGCTTCTTCACGTACACGCTGCCCACGCCTTTGGCGCCGGGCGCCTCGGCCGAGCTCCAGTTCGAGCTGGGCCTGGAGCCGCGCGGTTTCCGCAACAAGGGCGCGGAGACGGCGCTCGTGGAGAACGGCACCTTCCTGCACAGCACGCTGCTTCCGCGGCTGGGCTACCTGGAGCAGTACGAGCTCCAGGACGACGAGTCGCGCAAGAAGCAGGGGCTCACGCCCAAGGAGCGCATGGCGGACGTGAATGACCTGGAGGCCCGGCGCAACACGTACATCGCCTCGGACTCGGACTGGATTTCGTTCGAGGCCACGGTGAGCACCTCGCCGGACCAGATCGCCATGGCGCCCGGCTACCTCCAGCGCGAGTGGACGGAGAACGGGCGGCGCTACTTCCACTACACGATGGACAGCCCCATCCTGAACTTCTACTCGTTCCTCTCCGCGCGCTACGAGGTGAAGCGCGACACGTGGAACGGCGTGGCCATCGAGGTGCTCCACCACCCGGGCCACACGTACAACGTCGAGCGGATGATTCAAGCGGTGAAAGACTCGCTCGACTACTACACGAAGAACTTCGGGCCCTATCAGCACCGGCAGGTGCGCATCCTCGAGTTCCCCCGGTACCAGGCCTACGCCCAGTCCTTCCCCAACACGATTCCGTACTCGGAGAGCATCGGCTTCATCGCGAAGGTGGACCCGGAGGATCCGAAGGACGTGGACTACCCCTATTACGTGACGGCCCACGAGGTGGCGCACCAGTGGTGGGCCCACCAGGTCATCGGCGGCAACGTGCAGGGCGCCACGCTCCTGTCCGAGACGCTCTCGCAGTACTCGGCGCTGATGGTGATGAAGAAGAAGTACGGCGAGGCGCGGATGGGCCGCTTCCTGCGCTACGAGATGGACCGGTACCTGCGCCAGCGTGGCTCCGAGCGCAAGCGGGAGATGCCGCTGCTGCGGGTGGAGAACCAGCCATACATCCACTACAACAAGGGCAGCGTGGTGATGTACGCGCTGCAGGACTACCTGGGCGAGGACACCCTCAACCGCGCGCTGGCCGCGTACCGGCAGAAGGTGGCCTTCCAGCAGCCGCCCTTCACGCACTCGCCGGAGCTGCTCGCCGAGCTGCGCGCGGTGACGCCCGAGCACCTGCAGTACGTCCTCCATGACTTCTTCGAGCGCATCACCCTGTACGAGAACCGGGCGCTCAAGGCCACGTACACGGAGGTGGCCGGCGGGAAGTTCGAGGTGAAGGTCACCGCGAAGGCGCACAAGGTGGCGGCCAACGACACGGGCGCCGAGACGCCGCAGCCGCTCGCGGACTGGATGGACGTGGGCGTGCTCGACGAGGACGGCAAGCCGCTCTACCTGGAGAAGCTCCAGGTGACGAAGGAGGACGTGGAGTTCACGGCCCTGGTGGACAAGCGTCCGGCGAAGGCGGGAGTGGATCCGCTCAACAAGCTCATCGACCGCAAGCCGGACGACAACACGGTGGCGGTGGAGAAGCTCTGACCATGAAGAAACCCGTGCGCCGGGTCTGGAAGGTGTTGCTCGGGGTGTTGGCGGTGGGGGTGCTGTTTCTCGCCATCGCGCTCACCGCGGTGCCGGTCCCCGAGCGCACGGATTTCGGTCCCTCGATTTCGGAACTGCGCGCGCTCGCCACGTCGGCGGGCGAGCCGCTGCCCACGGAGTTCCGCCGCATCGCGGTGGGCGCGGGCGTGATGCCGGCGCTCGCCGTGGTGGCGGGGCGGTTGTTCGGCACGTATCCGCTCGTCTACCAGGCGCATCAGGTGGTCTATGGCGATGGGCGGACCGTCATCCTCGACGCCGGGTGTGATGCGCGGACGCTGGAGGCCCACCTCCCGGGCTCCCATCTCGACGCCGGAAGCTACTCGCGGCTCCAGGAGGCGATGCGGCGAGCGGACGCCATCGCGCTCACGCACGAGCACTTCGACCACAGCTCGGGCATCGCGCACTCGCCGTACTTCGACGAGCTCGCGCCGCGGGTGATGATGACGGAGGAGCAGCTCCACGGGCGCGAGGCCGAGATGGCCGGCTTCACCGGGGACGTGGTGGGCCGGCTGAAGCCGCTGCGTTACGAGCGGATGCACCTGCTGCGGCCGGGCCTCGTGCTCATCAAGGCGCCGGGGCACACGCCGGGGACGCAACTGCTCTACGTGAGGCTGGCGGACGGCCGGGAGTTCCTCCTGGTGGGAGACATCGCCTGGCACCAGGACAACATCTGGCTGCCGCGCATGCACCCGAGGCTGGTGAACTGGCTCGTCCGGGAGGACGGCGAGGCGATGGCGCATCAGCTCCGCTATCTCCACGAGCTGCGGAAGACGACCCCGGAGCTCGAGCTCGTGGTGGCGCACGACGAGACGCAGATGGCCGGGCTCCTGCAACGCGGACTGGTCCAGGACGGGCTGCGGTAGGAACGCCTCGGCGGCCGTGCCCGCCCCCTGTCCTGTCATGCGTGCAGATGACCGCAGAGGGCAGGTGGGACGACTTGACGTGACGGGTTCTCACGGCGGATACTTTCGTGCGCGTCATACGCACGACGTGTGCGTGGGCAATGAATGGCGGGGAGGTCCGATCACAACGCGTGTCAGAGGGGCTCGTTAGCCTTTGCGCATGTGGGGGGCGTGGTCGGTGGCGGGAGGTGGGGCGTGGAAGTGGGGGAGGAGAGGTACGTCGGCTGGGTGCGGTCCATGGGGAGGGCCGCGCTGATCGATCTGTGGGAACAGCTGCAGGAGGCGCAGGACCTGGGGCCCTGGCCGCCGGGGAGAGCTTTCGAGTACCTCATCCTGCGTGCGTTCCAGCTCGAAGGAGCGCAGGTCATCTGGCCCTACAGGGGATTGTGGGAGCAGGTGGATGGGGCGATCTACGTCGATGGGCTCTCGTGTCTGGTCGAGTGCAAGCACTGGCGGGAGCCCGTCGACTTCAACCCGATCGCGAAGTTCAAGGTCCGGGTCGATCGGCGGCCCCCGGCCGCTCTGGGTCTGATGTTCAGCGTGAGCGGGTTCACCGAGCCCGCACTACGAGAGTCCTACGCGCAGCCACTGCGCAATGTCCTGCTGTGGCACGGCAGGGATATCTCTCTTGCTCTGAGGGCCGGCATGCGTGCGGCCCTCGGGGCCAAATGGCGAAAGGCCGTGGAGGAAGCCCAGGTGGATTACGAGCTCAAGGCGGAGGACCTTCGATGATTCCGTGTCTCGTCGTGCGAGGAGAGGTGAACGCCCTGGTGCTTCGCAAGCTGCTCGAACCCGAGTTCGGGCCTGAGCTGCGGGTGCTCGGAACGGATGTCTTCTCGGAGAGTGTCTCCCTGGCGAGGTCCGTCCTCAGCAACCGCAAGGCCATCGTGGCCCTCGTCGCGGGGACGCGCTCGGCCGAGCTCCAGAAGATTCGCGAGCTGCACCGCTTCCTCGTCTACGCGCTGGTCCAGGTTGACTACACGGACCTGTGGAAGGTGGTGCTGGTGGTGCCGGACGCGGAGGTGATGCTCTTCCAGGACCGGAACGTGCTGCGCCAGGTGCTCGGGCGGGAGCCGACGGAGGAGGAATGGACTCGAGGCCAGACCGAGCCTCTGCGCGTCTTGGAGGCGGTGTTCGGGCTCGAAAGGATACGTCTCGACAAGGAGCTGTGCCGGCGCCTGGAGACGGTGGATGTGAGCTGTCTGGCCGGGCACTTCGTCGTGCGGCAGGTGCGGGAGTTCTTCCAGGCCCACCGGGAGGGCCGCACCACCCTGGTCTTCTGAGCCGCCCCGCGCGTTACCGCGGGGACAGCCGGCCCGACATGGTCAGGCCCCGGGAGGCCACCAGTTGCCGGCGCCGGACGATGGAGCGCAGCCCCAGCCACATGGCCCCGAGCGACGCCACCATCCACACCGCCGCCCAGAAGGGCGCGGGCAGGTACGTGAGCTGCGCCATGGCGTGCGCGTCTGAGACGCCCACCTCCAGGCCGTAGCCGAACAGCCCCTTGATGTCCTGCAGTGCCAGGAGGCACGAGAGCGCGGCGATCCACACCACGAGCCCGCGCCGCAGCCACACCGGCCCCTTCCACGCCACCAGTCCCAGCAAGGCGCCCATGCCGGCGATGAAGCCGAGCGTGAAGAGTCCGTCCGATTGCGACGAGCCGGTGGCGAGCGCGTGGGCCTGGCCCGGGTCGGGCGGGAGCAGCGGCACCCACAGGACGGCCACGCCCACCATCCAGACCACCAGCGCCCACAGCAGCGCCCGTCCGCTGCGCATGCGCCCGGCGGCCACCAGCAGCAGCGCTCCGGCGAGCGAGGAGCCCACGTAGCCGCCGGAGGCGATGAGCAGCTCCCTCCAGAGCGAGCCGGTGAGGGAGTGGTAGGTGAGCCCGCCTGTCGCCGGGCTGATGGTGACGCTGCTCACGTGGGAGCCCACCGCCCAGGCGGCGAAGGCGTGTCCGCTCTCGTGCATGAGCGTGACGAGCAGCCGGAAGGGGTACAGCCACACCGTCTGCCAGAGGAAGAGGCTGGCCGCGGCGGCGAGCACCAGGCACGCCAGCAGCGCGCGGGTGGACATCGGCGGCGGCTCGGGGACGGGACGCATACCCCTTGGACGCTAACACGGGTGGTTTCGTTCCGCTGGCCGCCCCGGGACGGCCGGCGGGGGAGGAGGCCCTCTCCTAGTGAAGCTCCACGGGCCTTCCCCATCGGTCCGCGAAGAACTGAATCACATGGGCGTGCTCGAAGACGATCTCTCCGGGTTGCTCCGTGAGGTGGCCGTGCTCGGGGACGATCATCAGCGACACATCCTGTTGACGGGCCCGGGCCCTCCTGACGAACACGTCCGCGTCGGACAGGGAGACCTTGGGGTCGCGCCCTCCGAGCATGAGCGCGAGGGGGCCCTGGATTCTGTCCACGTAGGTGATGGGGGAGATGGACCGGAGCAACTCGGGCTCGGTGTCCGGGTCCCCGTACTCGCGTGCTCGCGCCTGCCTCAGGTCCTCCGGCGCGTTCTGGAAGAAGGAGAGCAGGTCCGTCTTCGCCGACAGGGCGAAGCCCGCGTCGTACGTGCCCGCGAACCGGGTCATTCCAATGAGCGTCTGGTTGCCGCCATAGCTCCAACCGAGGATGCCGACCTTGGGCGCCACGCCGTCCCGGGTGAAGCGTGTCCGGACGTACCGGCCGCTGGCCTCGATGTCCGTCTGCGCCTCGGGCTTCCGGGAGCCGTTGTCCGCGTCGGCCCACGCCTCGTCGCAGCGGTTTCCCCGGATGTGGGGCTCGACGAAGATGAAGCCCGCCCGCAGGAAGAACTCCGGCCTCCAGTGGTAGCGGGGCGGGGCACAGGCCCCATTGTAGAAGACGATGACGGGACAGACGCGGTCCTGGCACGGCGGCGGAACGCGGATGACGAGCGGAATCGTCACCTCGCCATGCTGGAAGGACTCCACGCTCCCGGAGGCGCTCCAGTGCAGGGTCTTGCCTCCATCCGCGAGAATCTCGCCGAGCCGCGCGGCGAGCCTCGAGTCGGGCTCCCGCCTGGGATAGGCCGCGAAGAGCTCCTGGGTGGAGCGGCTGCCCGTGACGAGCGCCTTCCCCACGTAGGCCGGACTGTCCGCGTCGGGATGCGCCCCGAGCACCGGAGCATGCGCACAGCCCGTGCTCCCCAGTGACAGCAGCGCGCCGAGCCCCGCGCGGACCGTGAGTGTCTTCACCCTCGCCATGGCGGCATCTTGCCACCCCCCCGTACCGCGAGGGGTTGGCCTCATCATAGAGTGGCGGCGATGGCGCCCAAGACGAGCACGGCCGAGACGTACGCCGCCCAGCACCGCGGCGATGCGGACCACTACGCCACCTATTTCGCGGGCATGGATGCGTCCATGCAGCAGAAGGTGGCCCTCACCACCGCGCACTTCCCCACGCGCGGCCGGGTGGCGGACATGGGCAGCGGCTCGGGCCGAGGCACCTATGACCTGGCCTGTCTCTACGGCGGCCTGGAGCTGGTGGGCGTGGACATCAACCCCGTGTCCGTGGACATGGCCGCCGCCGCCTGGCAGCGCCCCAACCTCCGCTTCGTCGCGGGCGACATCGCCGACCCCGTCTTCCCTCCGGAGTCCCTGGATGGGGTGCTCGACTCGTCGGTGCTCCACCACGTCACCAGCTTCAATGACTTCTCGCTCGCCCGCCTGGAGACGTGTCTGGACAACCAGGTGCGCGCGCTGCGCACCGGCGGCGTCATCATCATCCGCGACTTCCTCGTCCCCGATGGGCCCGAGCAGGTGTGGCTCGATCTGCCCACCACGAATGGGGCCGCCGAGGGCCCTGTCCAGGGTTTGTCCACCGCCGCCCTCTTCGAGCGCTTCGCACGCGACTTCTGCTGCAGCGTCAACCGGGACGGCCCGGTGCCCTACACGCGGCTCGACTCGCCCCACCCGGGGCACGTGCGCTACCGGCTCGCACTGCGCGCCGCCAACGAGTTCATCCTCCGCAAGGACTACCGCACCGACTGGGACGTGGAGCTGCTCGAGGAGTACTCCTATTACTCCCAGGCCCAGTTCGAGGCCGCCTTCCGCCGCCGCGGGCTGCGCATCCTCAGCTCGATGCCCATCCGCAACCCGTGGATCATCGCCAACCGCTACGAGGGCCAGTTCCACCTCTCGGGGCTCGATGGGCAGCCGCTGCCGTACCCGCCCACCAACTACCTCATCGTGGGCGAGAAGGTGCCCCCCGGGGCGGGTGTCGCGCTGCGCGAGGAGCACAGCGAGCCACTCGCGGCGCCGCGCTTCCTGTCCCTCAGTGCCTGGCGCCACGGGGAGACCGGCCGCGTCTGGGAGCTGGTGGAGCGCCCGGGGCGCACGGTGGACCTGCTGCCCTGGTTCCGCCAGGACGGCCAGGTCTTCGTGCTGGCCAAGAAGGGCTTCCCGCGGCCCATCGTCAACGCGTGCGCGGACCACCCCAACCTCGGGGGCGCGGCGCTGTCCGGCTACATCACCGAGCCCCTCGCCGCCATCACCCACGCGGGCGAGGCCTCGGACAAGGCCATCGCGCGCATCCTCCACGAGCGCGCCGGGCTCCCGGCCGGCAGCATCCGCGCCCTGGGTGAGCCCGCGCACTACTTCACCTCGCCCGGCGGCGTGAGCGAGCGCGTGTCCGCCTGGCTGGTGGAGGTGGCTCCCTCCTCTGGACTGCCGGCGCCCGACTACGGCCCGTTCACCAGCTCCGGCTCGGTGCGGGAGCTGGACGCGCGCCAGGTGCTCCGCGCCTGCCACGTGGGCGGCATGGTGGATGCCCGGTTGGAGCTCAACATCCACCGGCTGCTGCGCCACCTGGGCACCTCGCCCGGGCCGTGGATCGGCGCCCCCATCCAGCTCACCGAGCAATCCGGTGGGCCCAAGTGGGCCGATGACGCGCTGGCCCCCGCGCGGCGTGCGGTGTTCTCCATGCACGAGGACGGGACGGCGGGCTACCTGGACCTGCGCACCGGCACCTTCTCCGAGCACGACGCGGAAGGGCGCGAGCTGGCGAGCGTGCCGCGCGAGTACCTCGTCCCCCGCGAGGCCAGCCGCAACACCACCGTGGCGCTCCCGGTGGTGCGCACGCGCGAGGGCATCCGGGTGGGCCTCGAGCACAGGGACCTGCCCACGGTGCAGCACTTCACGGGCAGCGCCACCCTCGCGGTGACACCGGCCTGGCGTCTGCCCCGGACGCTCACCCACCTGAGCCAGGTGCCCGCCTTCATCGCCGAGCGCCTGCGCGAGGAGTTCTCCGTCACGGTGCGCCGCACCTGGGAGCTCGGCGGCTCGTACCACGCGACGCCGGGTGTCACCCCCGAGCTGGTCTGGCCGTTCGCCGTGGAGGTCGAGGCCGATGCGGCCTGCGACTCGCGCCTGCGCTGGATACCGCTGGAGGTGCTCGTGAGCCAGCTGGACGTGGTGCGGGACGCGCACCTGCTGGTGGTGGCCTGGCGGCTGGCGCACGCGCTGGGCGTGCTGGGGTAGGGCGCTACGAGTGATGAGGCCCCCGCCCCTCGTCCTGGGGCGCGTGGGAGGCGCGGTGCTCCCGCTCCGGCTGCACGGCCACCGGTAGCCGCACCGTGGCCACCGCGCCACCTCCCTCGCGCGGGCGCAGCGTGATGCGCCCCCCGTGGCGGCGGACGATCTCCCGCGACACGTACAGCCCCACGCCGATGCCCGAGATGCCCGTCAGCTCGCGCCGGTCTCCCCGCTCGAAGCGCCCGAAGAGCTGCTCCTCGTCCTCCACCCGCAGGCCGATGCCGCGGTCGGCCACCACCAGCTCCACCTCGCCCTGCGGTAGCATCCGCGTCCACACCTCGATGGCGCCTCCCGTCGGGCTGTACTTGATGGCGTTGGACACCAGGTTGTGCACCACCTGCTCCAGGCGCAGCTCGTCGAACTCGCCCACCACGGGCTCCGCCTCCAGCTCCAGCGTGTGCAGCGGCGAGGCACTCACCAGCGCCTCCGCCACCCGCCGCACCACCTCGCTCAGGTCCATCCGCGTGCGCTGCACGGGCAGCTGCTCCAGGCCCAGTTGCGAGGCGTCCAGCAGCTGATTCACCAGCCGCGTCACCCGGTCCACCTGCCGGCTCACGTTGTCCAGCCGCTGCGCGTGCTCGTCCCCCAGCTTGCGCCGCAACAGCTGCACCTGCGCCTTGAGCGCCGTGAGCGGCGTCTTCAGCTCGTGCGAGGCGATGGAGAGGAATGCGTCCTTCTCCCGGCTGGTGCGCTCGATGGCCTCCAGCTGCCGCGAGAGCTGCCAGGCCATCCGGTCGAACGTCTCCGCCAGCTGGTTCAACTCGCGCGGTGCGTCCACGGCCGCCTCGGAGGCGCGGGCCGTGCGCTCCCCCGCCGCCAGCCGTGCCGCCGCGTGCGACACGCCCTGCACCGGCGCGACGATGGTGCGCGAGAAGGCGAGCGCCAGCAGCACCGCCGACACCGTGGCCAGCCCCATCGTCCCGAGCAGGGCGAAGTACGAGCGCTCCACGTCCTGCTGCAGCCGCGTGCCCGGCTGCTGCACCACCACCCTCCAGCCCAGCGGCGGCACCTCCACCACGCCGAAGTGGTGCAGGGTGCTCACGCGCACCAGCCGCACCGCGTCCTCCCCGCTGGCCTCGTAGGTGCCCGTGCCGCCGCTGCCCACCTTCTCCAGGGCCTGCGCCAGCGCCGTGCTGATGATGCTGCGCACCTGCCCCGGCTCCTCCTCCGCCGAGTCGAACACCAGGCCGCCCCGTGCGTCGACGACCAGGATGCGCCGCTGCGTGTCCCCCACCTGCGCGCGGGCGTGCCGGCGCAGCCGCGGGAGATCCACCGCCGCCAGCACATACCCCGCGTACCGCGTGTCGCGGCGGATGGGGGACACCGTCACCACCAGCGGCCCCTGGGCACCTCCGCGCCCGAGGAAGACGTCGCTCACGAGCGGCTCGCGCGCCTGCCGCACCTGCTGCACGTAGGGCCGGTCCGAGAAGTCGGTGCCCGCCAGCGGACGGCCCGCCACGTCGGTGCGCGGGGAGAACGCGAGCGCCACCCCCTCCGGACTGCCCACGTAGGCGTTGAGCACCTCGGGCGAGTAGGTGACGAACGCGTCCAGCTCCCCCTCCAGGAAGTTGGGGCCCGGCAGCGCCCCCTCCGGCGACAGGCTCGCCGAGAGCGTGCGGGCCAGCCGCGACACGCCATGGCGGGCATGCGCGAGGCTGCTCTCGATTTCATTGGCCACCACCCGGGCGGCATGCAGGTTGGCCTCGTCCACCTGCCGCACCTCGGAGGTGTAGCGCTCGCGGCCCTCGGAGCCGCCCACCACCAGCAGCGGGATGATGGCCCCCAGCGTGAGCGCCGAGCCGATGGCCCGCCCCAGCGACGTGTCCGCCAGCGGCAGCGGCAGCAGGGGGCGCAGGCGTCCGCGCACCCAGGGGATGAGCAGCAGCACCTGGAGGATGAGCGCCGCCAGCAGCCCGTTCACCGCCTGCTTCACTCCCGCCACCAGGATGGCCGAGGTGGGGATGTCCGCCAGCAGGAAGTAGGTGAGCAGGAAGTACAGCGGGCTGAGCAGCCAGTACAGCGCGTCCGCCACCACCGGCGTGAGGCGCCGGCGCAGCACGCCCACGAAGAGGCCCTCCAGGGTGAGGTTGAGCCAGCCCCACGGGTGGCCCCACAGCCAGAGCGTCCTCACCCCGGACACGGCTCCCGCCAGCGCCCCGGCCACCGGCCCGAACAGCACCCCGGCGGTGAGCACCAGCAGCGGCCCGAGCAGCAGATGCACCCCGGGCAGCACCTCGAGGGCCGCCAGGTTCACCAAGTACCCGAGCAGTCCGAGGCCCAGGCCGCAACCGATTCGCCCCAGGACGCTCATCGTGCCCCACGGTGCGCACCTGCTGCCGTCACGGCAACGTTTCTTTGCCCTCTGGACTTACTGGGAGTACGAATCACCGGTTCACTGAAGGACAGAGCAGGCGGACGTGGGACTTCTCCAACGGGACTGGAAGCCGGAATCGCGGTCCCCCGAAGGACAGCCGGGCGTGCGCCAGACCCTGAACGATCTCTGGACACCGCGTCGCGGGTCGGGTCTGTATGCGCCCGGCGTCATCCAGGGGCCGCACGGGGAGTCCTTCCCACCTTGCGCTCCACCAGGAAGCAGTGCCGAGGGGCGGTCCAGTCAGAAGTGGACCCGCAGGGGCCCCGACACGGAGACATCATGAGCCACACCAAGCCGTCCCGCGATGGCGGGACGATGCGGGCGGGAGTCGCGCGCCTGTCCGCTGTTGCCACCTTCCTGCTCGCCTCGGCCGCGCTCGCGCAGCCCGCGGGCCTGCCGGCCTTCGAGCTGGAGCGTCTGGAGCTCAACCCCAACGGCCGGGGCTCGCTGCTCATGGGCACCGGCGAGCTGCTGCCCCAGGGCGGCTTCCGCCTCTCGCTCGCGGGGCAGTACGAGAACGATCCCCTGGTGATGTACCGCAACGGCAACCGGCTGGGCTCGGTGGTGGGCGACCGGGTGACGGCGCACCTGCTGGCGGCCTGGGCGCCCATGCAGTGGCTGGAGCTAGGCGTGCAGCTGCCGCTGGTGGCCTGGCAGCGCGGGGATGACCTGAGCGGGCAGGGCGTCGCGGCGCCGGCCGGCACGGGCCTGTCCACGCCCACGGCGCACGTGCGGCTGGGACTGCTCGCGCAGCGGCGGGAGGCGCCGGTGGACCTGGCGCTCGAGCTGGGCGTGGGGCTGCCCGTGGGCAGCGTGGACACGCTCTCGCGCGACAACATCGTCCGCCTCTCGCCCAAGGTGATGGTGGGCCGCAGCTTCGGAATGCTGCGCGCGGGCGTGGAGGCCGGCGTGCTCATCCGTCCCGCCGTCGTCCTCGGTGACGTGGGCGAGGTGCAGGACGAGCTGGGCAACGAGGTGCGTCTGGGCGCGGTGCTGGCCACCACGGGCCAGGGGCTGCGCGGCGAGCTCAACGTGCGCGGCAGCGTGCCGCTCACCCGTGAGGCGGGCTCCCTGGAGGTGCTGGCCGGCCTGAGGCTGCCCCTGGGCGAGTCGTTCGAGGCCTACGCGCTGGGCGGCCCCGGTTTCGGGGATGCGCCGGGCACGCCTACCTTCCGCGTGCTGCTCGGCATGGCGGTGGGCGGGGGCGAGCGGGTGGACGCCTCGCGCCGCGATGACGACGGCGATGGCGTGAAGAATGGCGAGGACAAGTGCCCCGCCGAGGCGGGCCCGGCCGAGCGCCAGGGCTGCCCCGTGAAGGACACCGACAAGGACGGCATCGAGGACGCCGCGGACACGTGTCCCACGGAGGCGGGGACGGCCGAGCGCCAGGGCTGCCCGGTGCGCGACGCGGACCAGGACGGCCTCGAGGACAGCGCGGACAAGTGCCCCGCCGAGGCGGGCCCGGCTGGACGCCAGGGCTGCCCGGTGCGCGACACGGACCAGGACGGCACCGAGGACAGCGCGGACAAGTGCCCCTCGGAGGCGGGCCCGGCCGAGCGCCAGGGCTGCCCGGTGCGCGACACGGACCAGGACGGCGTGGTGGACGAGCGCGACGCGTGCCCCGCGGAGGCCGGCCTGACGGAGCTGCGCGGCTGCCCGGCGAAGGACACCGACGGCGACACCGTGTCGGACCACCTGGACAACTGCCCCGCCGAGAAGGGCGTCACCACCAACGCGGGCTGCCCGGTGCAGCAGAAGCAGATGGTGGCCATCCAGAAGGGCAAGCTGGAGATCAAGGAGCAGGTGTTTTTCGCCACCGGCAAGGCCGTCATCCAGCCGCGGTCCTTCAAGATGCTGGACCAGGTGGCGCGCATCCTCCAGCAGCACCCCGAGGTGGACAAGATGGTCATCGAGGGCCACACCGATAACCGCGGCAACGCGGAGGCCAACCGCAAGCTGTCGCTGGCGCGCGCCGAGGCGGTGAAGGGCTATCTGGTGAGCAAGGGCGTGGAGCAGGCGCGCCTGGAGGCCAAGGGCTTCGGTCCCGATCAGCCCATCGCATCCAACAAGACGGACAAGGGCCGCGCGGCCAACCGGCGCGTGGAGTTCATCATCGTCACCCCCGAGCGCGAGCTGCCGTAACCGAAGGAACCGAAGAACATGAAGAACCAACTCTTCAAGAAGTGGCTCGCGGCGGCGCTGTGCGTGCTGACCTTCGGCTCGACGGCGGCGCTGGCCGAGCCGGACTCGTTCTACCTGGGCACCGGGCGCAACGGCTCGCGCACGGTGTCGACACCGGGCATCGTCATCAACAGCTATGCCCAGGTGACGGCGCCCCTGGCGCCTGGGGATATCCTGCTCACGACGGGCACCTGCACGGGTGACAGCGCCTGCTTCGCGGCGGGCGACCTGGTCATGGTGCTGCAGTCGACGGGAATCATTCCCGAGCCGGCCTCGGGAACCACGGCGAGCCTCGACATCAGTGGCACCCCGGTGGGCCGTTGGGAGCTGGCGCGGCTGGTGTCGGTCTCTGGGACGACGCTGCGGCTGAGCGCGCCGCTCGTCTACTCCTATGCGGCGAACGTCACCCAGGTCATCCGGGTGCCCGAGTACTCGGACCTCACCATCGACCCCGCCGGGAGCATTGCCGCGCAGGCCTGGAACCGGAGCAGCGGGGGCGTCGTCGCGTTCCTGGTCCAGGGAACTCTCAACAACCTCGGTGAGATTGGCGCGAGTGGCGCCGGCTTCATCGGTGGCACCTTCGTCAATGACCCCAGTGGGAAGCTCACGTGCACGGGCGTGGATGAGCCCAGCCCCTCGGGAGCGCTCAAGGGCGAGAGCATCGCCTACACCCGTTACGGCTCCAGCAGCACCGGGCGTGGCAACGTCGCCAACGGCGGTGGTGGCGGTGTCTGCCTCAGGGCGGGCGGAGGCGGTGGCAGCAACGGCGGCGCGGGTGGCGTGGGCGGCAATTCCGCGGACGGTGGTGGCCGGGCCGTGGGTGGCATGGGCGGCGTGGTGCTGACGTACCCCATGCTCGGCCAGCTCACCTTTGGCGGTGGCGGTGGTGTGGGGCATGGAAGCTCGGGAGCCGCCCAGACAGGTGGCGCGGGTGGCGGCATCATCTTCATCCGGGCCAACCAGCTCAGCGGCACGGGCGTCATCACCGCGTCGGGTGCGTTCGGTGGCTTCTCCAACAGCGATGCCGCCAGCGGTGGCGGTGGCGGCGGCAGCATCTACCTGCGCCTCGCCACGACCGCCGACTGCGGTGACATCGATGCGAGTGGTGGAACGGGAGGCAGCACGAACGCCTCGCGGGTCGGGCCGGGCGGTGGCGGTGGCGGTGGCCGGGTGCTGTTCCAGTCCACGGGGGGAACCTGCGTTCCCGACATCAACAGCGTGACGGGAGCCAACCCCGGTACCCAGAAGGCGAGCACGGTGCCGCCCTCGTATGGTGCGCAGCTCGGCAACAGCGGCGTCGTCACCACGCTGACGGGTGGCTTTGTCGTGCCGCCGGTGCCCACGGTCACCACGCCGGCCGATGGCAGCTTCACGAGCAACCGCCGGCCCCTCATCGATGGCACGGCCCAGGCCAACACCACGGTGGTCATCTACATCGACGGGGTCGAGGTCGGCCGGGCGACGTCCAACGCCGCTGGTGCCTACATCTTCGCGCTGCCAGGGGATCTCTCCGAGGGCAGCCATACGGTGCAGGCGGCCACGGAGCTCAACGGCGTGCAGAGCCCCAGGAGCACGGCCAACACCTTCACCGTGGACGTCACCAAGCCCAATACCTTCATCGTCTCGGGCCCGCCGAGCCTCACCAACACCACGGTCGCCACGTTCGACTTCAACGCGAGCGAGACGGGCGTGAAGTACGAGTGCAGCCTGGACGGCGCCACCTATACCTCCTGCACGGATCCGGTGACTTTCCTCGGGCTGACCGAGCGCTCGCACACCCTGCTGGTGCGGGCCATCGACGCGGCGGGAAACGTGGATGACTCTCCGGAGAGCTACACCTGGGTCGTTGACACCTCCGCGCCAGACACCGTCATCGTCTCGGGGCCGCCCGCCCGCACCAACGCGACGAGCGCGACGTTCGACTTCGCGGTGGCGGTGGCGGAGCCGGGGGTGACGTACGATTGCAGCCTGGATGGCGCCGCCTTCACCTCCTGCACGGACCCGGTGACCTTCACGGGGCTGACGGCCGAGAAGGCGTACACCCTGCGGGTGCGTGCGCGTGATGCCGCGGGCAATGTTGACCCGACGCCCGAAACCTATACCTGGACGGTGGACCTCACGCCGCCGGAAACCACCATCGTCTCGGGGCCGCCCGCCCGCACCAACGCGACGAGCGCCACGTTCGACTTCAGCTCGGAGACGGGCGCGACGTTCGAGTGCAGCCTGGATGGAGCTGCCTTCACCTCCTGCGCGGACCCGGTGACCTTCACGGGACTGACGGCCGAGCGGCTGTACACCCTGCAGGTGCGCGCACGTGACACGGCGGGCAACGTGGATCCGACGCCCGAGACCTACAGCTGGACGGTGGACCTCACGCCGCCGGACACCGTCATCGACTCGGGCCCGTCGAGCCCCACGGCGTCGACGAGCGCGACGTTCGACTTCAGCTCGCCGGAGGCGGGTGTCTCCTTCGTGTGCAGGCTGGATGCCGCGCCGGACTTCACCCCCTGCACGGACCCGGCGACCTTCACGGGCCTGGGTGACGGGGCGCACCGGCTCGAGGTGAGCGCCGTGGACGCGGCGGGCAACATGGACCCGACCCCGGCGGTCTACCTCTGGACGGTGGACATCACCGCGCCGGACACCACCATCGTCTCGGGCCCGCCGAGCCTCACCAACGCCACGAGCGCGACGTTCGACTTCAGCTCGGAGGCGGGTGCGACGTTCGAGTGCAGCCTGGATGGCGCTGCCTTCACCTCTTGCACGGACCCGGTGACCTTCACGGGCCTGGCCGACGGTTCGCACACGCTCGAGGTGCGCGCGCGTGACGCCCTGGGCAACGTGGATCCGATTCCCGCCAGCTACACCTGGAGCGTGGATACCTCCGCGCCGGACACCACCATCGTCTCGGGCCCGGCGGCCACCAGCGGCTCGCCGGACGCCACCTTCGACTTCAGCTCGGAGGCGGGCGCGACGTTCGAGTGCAGCCTGGATGGCGCCGCCTTCACCTCCTGCACGGACCCGGTGACCTTCACGGGCCTGGCCGACGGTTCGCACACGCTCGAGGTGCGCGCGCGCGACGCCGCGGGCAACGTGGACGCCTCTCCGGACAGCTACACCTGGACGGTGGACGCCGCGCTGCCGGACACCACCATCGTCTCGGGCCCGCCGAGCCTCACCAACTCCACGAGCGCGACGTTCGACTTCAGCTCGCCGGAGGCGGGCGTGACGTACGAGTGCAGCCTGGATGGAGCCTCCTTCACCGCCTGCTCGGACCCGGAGACCTTCACGGGGCTGACGGCCGAGAAGGCGTACACCCTGCGGGTGCGCGCGCGTGATGCCGCGGGCAACGTGGACCCCTCGCCGGCCAGCTACACCTGGACCGTGGACCTCACCCCGCCCGCCGCGCCCGGCGTGGTGAGCCCCGAGCAGAACGGCACGGTGGACACCCTCACGCCGGCCATCACCGGCAACGCGGAGCCGAACAGCTCCATCACCCTCATCATCGACGGCACCGAGGTGGGCCCCATCCGGACGGATGCGGCCGGCAACTGGAGCTACACGCCCACCACGCCGCTGACCACGGGCCCCCACGAGGTCCGGGTCCGTGCGACGGATGACGCGGGCAACGTCAGCCCCACGTCCGAGCCGCGCACCTTCACCGTCGTGCAGGACACCTCGGCGCCGGAGACGACCATCTCCTCCGGTCCCTCGGGCACCACCCCGGAGCGCACCGCGACGTTCGAGTTCAGCTCGAACGAGCCGGGCGTCACCTTCGAGTGCAGCCTGGACGGCGCCGCCTACACGCCGTGCACCTCGCCGGTGACCTTCACGGACCTGGCCGAGGGCGAGCACACCCTGCGGGTGCGCGCGCGCGACGCCGCCGGCAACGTGGATGACTCCCCGGCCGGCCGCACCTGGACCGTGTCGGCCGGCAATGGGGACGGGGACATCGCCTTCCTGGGCGATGGCGTGGGCTGCTCGGCCACGGGCGGTGACGCCTCGCTGGTGCTGATGGGCCTGGGCACGTTCCTCACGCTGGCGCGCCGCCGCCGCCGGAGCTGAGGCCTCACGGGCCGTGACTCGGGCCGGGCTCTCCTCCCTTCGTGGAGGCGGGGCCCGGCCTTTTTCATGGGCTCAGTGCACCGGCTGGGGCGAGTCCGTTGCGGGCCGCGGCTCCGGCGGCGTGGGGTTGGCGGCGGACAGCAGCGGGAGGGCCACGTAGAAGGTGGCGCCCCGGCCCACCTCGCTCTCCACCCAGATGCGGCCGCCGTGGCGCTCGACGATGTCCCGGCTGATGTAGAGGCCCAGCCCCAGCCCGCCGTAGGACGTGACGGCGACGTTCCGGGCGCGGAAGTAGCGCTCGAAGAGCTGCTCCTGCTGGTCTCTCGGAATGCCAATGCCCTCGTCCGCCACGGACAGCAGCGCGAAGTCGCCGCGCACGTCCAGCGTCACGCGCACGGTGCTGTCCGCCGGGCTGTACTTGAGGGCGTTCTCCAGCAGGTTGGCGATGACCTGCTCCAGCCGGTAGGGGTCCCCCCGGATGCGCACGGCCTCCTCCGGGTGCGAGTAGTCGATGCGGTGCTGGCCGCGCTCGGCGTCCATGGCCGTCAGCGCGCGCTCGACGAGCGCATCCAGCCGGGTGGGCTCGAAGTGCAGCGCGAGCCGGCCGGCCTCGATGCGCGAGGCATCCAGCAAGTCATTGATGAGCGCGGCCAGCCGCACCAGGTGCTGGCGCGCGTGGCGCAGCAGGGTGGGGTCCACCGGCTCCTTGCGCTCCAGCCGGCGCTCCAGGCTGGCCAGCCGCAGCGACAGCGGGGTGAGCGGCGTCTTCAGCTCGTGTGAGGCGATGGTGAGGAAGTCGTCGCGCACGCGGATGGCCTCCTGGGCCTCGCGGAAGAGGCGGTCGCGCTCGGCCTCCGTGCTGCGCTGCTCGGTGACGTCCTCGACGATGCCCACGCCCCCCTCCACCTCGCCGTGCTCGTTGAGGCAGGGCGCGAAGTGGGTCCGCACGGGGGTGACCTTGCCCGAGGTGACCGACTGGTACTCCCCCTCGTAGTAGGCGTGCCGCCCGGAGAGCACGTCGCGCACGCAGGTCAGGATGGCCTCGTCCTGGAGGGTGAGCAGGTTGAGCCCGATGAGCATCCGCTTGGAGGAGCCCATGATGCGCACGAAGTAGTCGTTGCACGCGACGATGACGGGCGTGGTGTCGAAGTGGAAGAGGCCCAGCGGGGCGTTCTCGAAGACGAGCTGGTAGGCGCGCTCCCCGGCGGAGCCCGGGGGGGCCGTGCGCGAGGGCGCCGCCGAGGACAACCGCTCCAGGGGCTCGTCGGTGTAGTCGGGGAGCTCGGGAGGGCGCCGCAGCACCACGGCGATGCGCTCCCCCTCGGCTCCCATGGAGGTGCCCACCGTCACCTCCACCTCCAGCTCCGGCCCCTCGTGGCGCAGCAGGGCCACCCGGACGGGCCGCCCGCTCAGCGCCCGCCGCCGGCCCAACAGGTAGCGCAGGAAGGAGTGGTCCTCGAAGGACCGCAGGCGCTCGGGGACGAGGCGGGCGAAGGGTTGTCCCGTGAGCTCCCGCTGCGTCCAGCCAAGCAGGCGTTCGGCGGCCGGGTTCAGGTAGAGGACGCGCTCGTCGCCGTCGCAGGCCACGAGTGGATCCGCCATGGCGTCCAGCAGCTCCCTGAAGTCGTCGCCAGCCATTGTTTCCCTCGGTGGGAGGGGACTCCTCCTTAGAGCCTACAGGGTGGAGACGGCGGGGCGGGCCGGTGAGTCCCGCCAGCGGGGGCACCAGCGGGCCGCGCTCCCTCTCAGGGGGCGAGGGACGGAGCCGTGCCCCCGGTTGCCCGGCCGCTCGACGGCGGTGGGAGCGGGGGGAAGCCAGACATGGCTCCCATGCTCAGCTTCCCTGCATGAGGCCGATCGACTGGCATGGCATCTGGGTCCCCGAAATGCATCCGCTGGAGGTCGTCTTCCGCGTCTCCATGGTGTTCCTCTTCTCGCAGCTCGTCCTGCGGCTGCTCGGGCGCAAGGAGCTGGGGCGCTACTCCACCTTCGACCTGGCGCTGCTCTTCCTCCTCACGGTGTGCCTGCGCCGCACGCTGGTGGGCGATGACGACAGCCTCACCACGGGCTTCATCGCCCTGGCCACGCTGGGCGCCTGGGACCGGTTCTTCTCGTGGCTGTCGTTCCGCGACCGCGCCGCGGCCCGGGTGCTGGAAGGCCGTCCGTTGGAGCTGGTGCACGAGGGCGAGCTGGTGCACGAGAACCTGCGCAAGAGCCAGATCTCCCGGAGCGAGCTGCTCAGCCGGTTGCGCTCCCATGGCCGGGACGACCTGGGCAGCGTGCGCGCGGCCTTCCTCGAGCCCAATGGCCGGGTGACGTTCCTCTTCCGCGAGTCCTCGCAGTGACTCACGCCCCGGCGGGCGCGGCCGGCTCGGCGTGCGCCGCGGGTGGCTCCAGCTGGAAGCGCGCGATGAGGGGCATGTGGTCCGACAGCCCGTGGAAGCGGCTGCGCACGTCTCCGAAGGGGGAGGTCTCGTCGGCGTCCAGCCAGCGCACCCCGCTGCCGGAGAAGATGTGGTCCAGGTGCATGCGCATGTGCATGAAGCCGGCGGTGGGGAAGCCGCGCGGCTGCCGCGGGTCTATCTGTCCCACCGCCGCCTGGGCGTCGATGAAGCAGGCCTCGTCGCACAGGTAGTGGAAGACGGGCGAGGACGGCGGCGAGTTGAAGTCTCCGCACACGAGGAAGGGCTCGCCGTTGGCCCGGGCCTTCACCATCTGGGCCAGGGCGCGCGCCTCATGCAGCTGGTTGATGCCGTTGCCCATCTTCTCCCGGGTGGCCCAGAAGGCGCGCGAGAAGGGCGTGGGCAGGCTCAGGTGGGTGTTGAAGATGTGGAAGGGCAGCCCGTCCTCGCGGCTCAGCAGCCGCATGTGCGCGCAGATGCGGCTCTGCTTGCGCTCGCGCAGCGCCCGGACGTGGTGGTGGGTGATCTGGTGCGGCGAGTCCACGTTGTGCGTGTCCACGGCGAGCCGCTGGGTGTTGACGAGGATGGCCAGCCCGGTGGTGTAGAGCGAGAACTCGCCCAGCTTGTAGTGGTGGGCGCGGAAGTAGAAGGCCTCGTAGGGCATGGGGCGGCGCAGGTGGGCGAACGTCTCCTCCATGCGCCCCATGAAGGCCTCCAGCTGCGTCTCGTCGGGGCGGGCGCGCCGGTGGGCGACATTGCTGCGGAAGGACTGGGTCTCCACCTCCTGCAGGCAGACGATGTCGGGTAGTGGATCCAACGTGGCCAGCGCCGCGGCGACCCGCCGCTTGGGACCGAGCGTGCTGGCGAGCCCGCGCAGGGCATGTCCGAAGTAACGGACGTTGTAGCTGACGATGCGTAGAGGCGTATGGGCCATGCTCGCTCATGCACCGCGTGGAGGCGGGACGTAGGGGGAAGTTACTGCCGCTCCTTCTCCTCGGGGAGCACCCTGGACCTTGCGCATCCCCCCCGGGTCCGGATACTCCGCCGCTACCGGGGTTGCTCGGCTCCCCCGGAAGCATGCAGACCGCCCGTTGCCTGGCAGCGGGCCTGGAGTCCGGCGCGGATCCCCGCGCTCCCTATCCGAAGAGGAACAACCATGAACATGCGTTCGACGCTGTACGCCGTGGCCGCCGTGCTGGTGGGCGGCCTGATGGGCTGTGGTGAGCAGCCGCGTTTCTACCGGGTGTCCATCGACCGCTCGCCCCTGGGCAACCTGCCCGGCACTTGTTACAGCTCGGGCACGCCGCCCGCCACCGACGACCGGACGGTCAACGTCGTCGACGTCAGCCAGTGGGTCCTCTGGGACGGTGTCGAGGACCGGCAGTACCTGGAGGTGGGGGACATCGACTACCGGCTGGGCGATGCCCGGGTGCAGCTCACCTCGGGGGACGCCATCGTGAGCACCGAGGCCGACAAGCCGACCTTCACCATCGAGCGGACGCAGACCGGCCCCAACCGCACCAGCCGCGCCACCTACACCTTCGACAAGGTGGGGGAGACCGTGGAGGGCTCGATCGCGCTGAGCTCCACGTGCAGCGGGGGCACCGGGTGCACTCCCAACTGTGAGGCCTCGCTGCGCTTCGTGGGCCGCCGGGTGAACGCGGACCAGTTGGTGGTGGTGCCCAACGGCGCCAGCAACTAGCCGGACAGGCAGGCGCCGGAGGCGTGCCGGTGTTAAAGGAGGAGACACGCCATGACGTCCTCTCCTCCTCGTTTCCGCGGAACCGATTCCTACCTCTCCAGCGAGGGCCTCCAGGCCGCCGTCAACTGCGCGCTGACGCTCCAGCGTCCGTTGCTGGTGCGCGGTGAGCCCGGCACCGGCAAGACGCTGCTGGCCGAGGCCGTCGCCGAGAGCCTGGGACAGCGCCTGCTCACCTGGCACGTGAAGAGCACCACGCGCGCCCAGGACGGCCTCTACGTCTACGACACCGTGCAGCGCCTGTACGACTCGCGCTTCGGTGACGGGGACGTGCGCGACATCCGCCGCTACATCCGCATGGGCCCCCTGGGTGAGTCCTTCGCCTCGAAGGAGCGCGTGGTGCTGCTCATCGACGAGGTGGACAAGGCGGACGTGGAGTTCCCCAACGACCTGCTCCACGAGTTGGACCGGATGCGCTTCCGCATCTCGGAGACCAACGAGGACGTGGTGGCCGCGCACCGCCCGGTGGTCATCATCACCAGCAACAACGAGAAGGAGCTGCCGGACGCCTTCCTGCGCCGGTGCGTCTTCCACTTCATCGACTTCCCGGAGCAGGAGCTGATGCGCCGGATTGTGGCGGTGCACCACCCGGGGCTGGACGAGTCGCTGACGGAGCAGGCCCTCAAGGTCTTCTACGAGCTGCGCAACTTCACGCGGCTGCGCAAGCGCCCGTCCACGAGCGAGCTGGTGGATTGGATCGCCGTGCTCAAGGCCAACGGCGTGACGAACGTGAAGCTGGACGACAACCTGCCCTTCCTGGGCGCGCTGCTGAAGCGTGAGCAGGACCTGATGGCGGTGGCGGAGGCCTTCGGGCGGGGCCGCCGGACGAAGGCCTGAGGGGGAGCGAGCCATGTTCCTGCCCTTCCTCTATGAGCTGCGGCGGCGCGGGGTGCCGGTGGGCGCGCAGGAGGCGCTCGCGCTGGCGGGGGCGCTGAAGGCGGGGCTGCATGACAGCTCGCTGGATGGCTTCTACCACGTGGCGCGCGCGCTGCTGGTGCACGCGGAGACGCACCTGGACGCCTTCGATCAGGCCTTCCTGGCGCACTTCAAGGGCATGGAGGGCGCGGGGCAGAAGCTGACGGACGAGCTGCTGGAGTGGTTGAAGGAGGCGCGCGAGAAGCGCGAGCTCACCCCCGAGGAGCGGGCGCTGCTGGAGCAGTTCGACGCGGAGGAGCTGGAGAAGCTCTTCCAGCAGCGGCTGGAGGAGCAGGACGAGCGGCACGACGGCGGGAAGAAGTGGATTGGGACGGGGGGCGCCTCGCCGTTTGGACACTCGGGGAACCCGCGCGAGGGCTTCCGGGTGGGAGGCGAGGGGGCCGAGGGCGGTGGCGGCCGCATGGCGATGAAGATGGCGGGCGCGCGCCGGTACCAGGGCTACCGGGGCGACGTGGTGCTGGACACGCGGCAGATGGCGGTGGCGCTGCGCAAGCTGCGGGCCTTCGCGCGCGAGGGCGTGGCGGACGAGCTGGACGTGGAGGGCACCATCTCGGCCACGGCGAAGAACGCGGGCGAGCTGGAGGTGGTGGTGCGCCCGCCGCGCCGGCCCAACACGCGCGTGGTGCTGCTGATGGACGTGGGCGGCTCCATGGATCCATACGCGCACCTGGTGAGCCGGCTCTTCTCGGTGGCGAAGCAGGCCACGCACTTCAAGGAGCTGCGCACGTACTACTTCCACAATTGTGTGTACGGGCGCGTGTTCGACTCGCCGCACCTGGTGGGGGGCATCAGCGTGCCGGACCTGATGGGGCAGGTGGGGCGGCACCACAAGCTGGTGGTGGTGGGGGACGCGTTGATGGCGCCGTACGAGCTGGCGATGCGGACGAACGCGGAGGGCCGGTATGATCCCGTGGACGGCAAGGAGGGGCTGGTGTGGCTGATGGAGCTGGCCCGGCACTTCGAGCGCAGCGCCTGGCTCAACCCGGAGCCCGTGCAGACGTGGAGGGGCAACACCATCCAGGCGGTGAAGAACGTCTTCGACATGTTCCCGCTGACGCTGGAGGGCCTGGGTGAGGCGGTGGGGCACCTGACCAAGGGGCGCATGGTGCGCGGGCGGCGGTAGGACCCCTCTTGAGTCGCGCGGCGTTTTCGGGCCAACGTCCTCTCCGTTTCCACGAAACAGGGGAGCAGCGATGACGACGATTCTGGTGACGGGTGCCACGGGCACCATCGGTTCGCAAGTGGTGGCCGCGCTCAAGGGGCGCAACGGTGTGACGGTGCGTGCGGCGGTCCGCAGCGCGGCCAAGGCCGAGGCCCTCAAGGGCGGCAACGTGACGCCCGTGGACTTCGAGTACACGAAGCCGGAGCTCCTCCAGAAGGCCGTGGCGGGCGTGGAGAAGCTCTTCCTCGTCACGCCCTTCGCCCAGGACCAGGTGGACCTGGGCGCGCGGCTCGTCGACGCCGCCAAGGCCGCGGGCGTGAAGCACATCGTGAAGCTGTCGGCCATGGGCGCGGACTACGAGGGCGGCATCCAGCTGGGCCGGTGGCACCGCACCCTGGAGCGCTACATCCAGGGCTCGGGCCTGACGTACACCTTCCTGCGGCCCAACAACTTCATGGAGAACTTCATCAACTTCTACCCGCCCGGCAAGGACGGCAACATCTACCTGCCCTGGGGCCAGGGGGCGTGCAGCTTCATCGCGGGCTCGGATGTCGCCGCGGTGGCCGCCGTCGCGCTGACCTCGAGCGGCCATGAGAACAAGGGCTACAACCTCACCGGCCCCGAGGCCTTCACCATCGGCCAGGCCGCCGCCACCCTCAGCGAGGTGTCCGGCAAGAAGGCCAACTACGTGGACGTGCCGGAGGCGGCCGCGAACAAGGCCATGCTCGACATGGGCATGCCCGCGTGGATGGTGGACGCGATGATGGAGCTGCACGGCATCGACAAGGCGGGCTACGCCGGCGAGGTGACGGATGCGGTGCGGAAGATCACCGGCCGCGACCCCGTGAGCTTCGCCGGGTTCGCCAGGCAGCACGCCGCCTCCTGGAAGTGAAGCACCCCCGACACTGAGGCGCCGGGACTCCTCCGGAACCATGCGAGTGCGGGGCGAGCGGGTTAGAAGGGCCGCTCACCTCGCAGTCCACACCAGAGGAGTCTCCCCATGGCCCCTGTCGCCATCCAGCCGCTCTACACCGCCACCGCCACCTCGCACGGGGGCCGCAACGGCCGCGTCCGCTCGGACAACGGGACCATCGACATGGCGCTCACGATGCCCAAGGCGCTGGGCGGTCCGGAGACTGCGGGCTCCACCAACCCCGAGCAGCTCTTCGCCGCGGGCTATTCGGCGTGCTTCGAGGGGGCGTTGCGGCTGGTGGCTGGGCAGATGAAGAAGCAGATCAAGGACGCCCACATCACGGCCAAGGCCACCATCGGCAAGACGCAGGCGGGCGGCTTCGGTCTGGCGGTGGAGCTGCACGGCAAGCTCTCGGGCGTCTCGCAGGCCGAGGCCGATGAGCTGATGCACGCCGCGCACAAGGTGTGCCCGTACTCGCTGGCCACCCAGGGCAACATCGAGGTGAAGCTCTCGTCCGAGGTGGCCTGAGCGCACACGCTCTTCCCTCTCCCATCGGGAGAGGGGTCGGGGTTGAGGGTTCCTCGCCTCCCGGGTGGAGGCCCCGGGGTCAGCCCTGGGAGCGGGCCTGCTCCATCACTTCGGCCGCAGCCGGAAGATCGTCAGCCGATCATCCGGGGCGAGCCCCACCGCGTAGAGGTACGTCTTGGCTCCGAACGGCACCTCGTACGTGTAGATGCGGTCATCGCCCACGGTGCGCCGCTGGACCAGCACCAGCTTCCCCGCGGGCCCCAGGGCGTTCAGCTGCTCATGGGACGCCTTGGCGCCTTCCGGAAAGAAATGGCTGGACGCGTACGCGAAGTGGGCCGGCGTGAGCGGCTCCTTCCGCACCTGCTCGAGCAGCGCCGCCAGCTTCGCGGTGACCTCGGGCTCCGTGTCCGGGATCGGTGTGGGGACCGGCATGGCGAGCGCGGGGTTCATCATCGCGGCGATGCCGTTCACGAAGAGCACGGGTCTCGCATTGGCGGAGTTGGTCAGAACGATGATGGAGAGCGAGTCTCCGAGGAAGCGGGCGTAGTAGGTCGTGAAGCCCTGCCACCACCCCGAGTGGTGGTGCAGCGGTTTGCCGCCGCGCTCGTCGATGACCCACCCGAAGCCATAGGGATAGGTGGCGCCGCTGGAGAGCTTCGCCGGCGTGAGGATCTCCTGCCAGCTCTCCGGGGTGAGGAGGGCCCGGGCCTGGACCGCCGCATCCCAGGCGATCATGTCCTTCACGGAGACGTAGAGGGCGCCGTCCGCCGTGGTGTTGAGCGACGGCGAGACCCACTCCTGGTTCTTCACCTCTTCTTTGACCAGGCGGTAGCCGGCCGCGCGGTGGGGAACGATGTCCTCCTCGCTGATGATCCGCGCCGTCGTCATGCCGGCGGGCTTGAAGACCTGGTCGCGGAGCACGTTGCCATAGAAGGTACCGGCGACCCGGTTCACGATGATGCCCAGCAGCACATAGCCGGTGTTGCTGTAGTTCCAGCGCGAGCCGGGCGTGAACTCGAGGGGCAGCGTGTAGCAGTAACGCGCGAGGTCCTCATCGGTGTAGTCCTTGCGGTAGTCGAGCTTGCCCTCGAGATCGGTGAGGCCGGAGGTGTGCGTCAGCAGGTGGCGCACGGTGATGGCGCCCCACGCGGCGGGCGCGTCGGGGAAGAACTTCGTGATGGGATCGGTCAGCGCGAGCCTGCCCGCCTCCACCTGCAGCATCACCGCCGTGGCGGTGAACTGCTTGCCCAAGGAGGCGGTCTGGAAAAGGGTGTCGGCGCTCACCGGGACCTGATGCTCGAGGTTGGCGAAGCCGTACCCCTTGGCCAGCACGACCTTCCCGCGCTGCACGATGCCAATGGCGACACCGGGTACCTTCTGGCGCGCCATCTCCTCGGCCACGAACGTGTCGATCCGCTTGAGGACCGGGCCTTGTGCGGCGGCGGCAGAGGCGGGGCGGGCCGCGGTGAGCCCCAGCAGCACGAGGACGGCGGAGAGCGTCAGAAGGCGGGATGAAGCGTGCAGGCGAAGCTCCTGGGCAGGGGTCCGCCGACACTACGAAGGGCCGGGCGAGCGTTCAATCTCCCCGGCCCGTCCACCTCACCCGAAGCTGGCCACCTCGGTGAGCACGGCGCGCGAGGGGCGCGTCACGTAGCCGAAGTGCTTGTCCGACTCGGCGCGCAGGTGCTTCGCGGCGTCGCTGGCCACGTAGCGCTCCACGGCCTCCAGGCTCGTCAGCTCGTAGTGGCACACGTAGCGCACCCAGCCGTCCGCCGCGTGGGTGGTGTCCTTCCACTTGCGGCAGCGCAGGAAGCCGGGCTGGCGCAGCACCTCGGGGACGTGGATGTCCTCGTGCCAGCGGTTCCACGCCGCCTCGGACCCGGGCGCGACCTCGACGGTGACGGAGTAGAGGGCCGGCTTCACTTCTGCACCCCCGGCAGCCAGATGCCCCAGCGGACGAGCCGCATGCTTCCCTCGGGCTCGCGCTTGCCGCCCGCGCCCACGCGCTCGGTGCTCTCGGAGAGCGACAGGAAGCGCGCCTCGTACGGCAGGCCCGACAGCACGGGCGCCCACGGATCGGCCGCGTAGGTCTCCGAGTAGATGCGCTGGGCGTTCTCCTCATCCGCCGTGCGCTGCACGCTGAGGGCGGGCACGTCGCGGCCCTCCACGGTGAAGGTGCCCCGGGTGGCGGACGCGACCGCGGCCGGAGGCCACTCGCCGGAGGCCAGCGCCTCGTAGGGCAGGTTCAGCAGCACGTCCTCGAGGGGCTGCGGCTCGGCCTGGGAGAAGTCGGAGCAGGGGGGCGAGTTGGCGTCGACGGGGCCCTCGGTGCGCAGGAGGAAGCCGCGCTCGGCGGCGAAGCACACGCGCTGCACGGACGGCGAGGGGCCCACCTCCACGCGCCGGTCGTAGTACGCGCCAGGGCCCAGGGGCCGCTCCAGCATGGGCGTCGCGGCGGTGCTCCCGGTCGAGCCCTCGCGCACCTCGCGCACCGTGAGCGTGTAGCTGCCCGGGGTGTGGAAGCCGGCGAGCGTGAGGTTCGTCTGGAGCAGACCGCGGGTGAGGTAGAGCGGGCCCGGCTGGACGGCGTAGATGCTCGTGCGCAGGGGGCCGTCCACGGGGCGCTGGTCGCTCACGTAGCGCATGGCGTCCCACTCGCGGCCCACGGCGGAGGCGCGCTCGGCGGTGGCCTGGCCCTGCAAGGGCACGTCGAGCGTGCGCGTGGTGTCCGCGCGCACGGGGATGAGCTGGTCCTGCGCCAGCCGCGGGTGGGTCAGGGGCTTGCCGGCCTCGTCGAGGAAGGACACGCGCAGCCACACCCAGGGCTGCTGCACGCCCACCACCTCCAGCACCACCTGGCCCGTGAGCGCGCGCGGGGGGCTGCCCTGGGGCGAGGCGCCCTGGTTGGCGGCGAAGGCGTAGGCGACGCGGTCACCCACGCGCGCGCGCTGCCAGGCGTCGTTGCCGGTCCGCACGGGCGAGGGGTTCTGGGCCTGCGTGTCGGAAGGAGAAGGGCCGCTCGACTTCGTGCTCTCGCAGCCGGGGAGGAAGGACAGGGCCGTGCCCAGCAGCGCGGCGGCCAGGGGAAGGGCAGAGTGGCGCATTCGCATGTGAGACTTGATACACCGGGGTGTTTCCGCGGGACATGAATGACGTCCTGAAGTCGATGACGGTGTTGGACCCGTCCGGCGGCCCTCCCCGTGGCTCTCACTGCCAGTCGTGCCGCCCGCACACCTCCGGACTTTTGCCCACCTGGGCGCTCGGCGGGCAGCAGCGACGGTGTAGATTTGCAGGCCATGCGTGAAGGTCTGCTGGATGATGTCAGTACGGTCTCCCTGCCGAAACGGGGCGCGGGCGAGCGGGCCCCTCGGCTCGTTCCAGCGCTGACCCTCATCTCCCATCCCACCACCCAGCGGGTCGGCGAGCGGCTCCTGCTGGAGGAGCTGCTCTCCGGTGGCGAGGTCCCCGTCTCCCGGCGGGCACCGGACTTCCTGCGGCCCGGCCAGACGCAGGGTGCCCCCCTGGCGGATCCCTGTCTGAGCCGGAAGCCCATCATCTTCACACCTGGCGAAGGAGGCCGGGTGCGGCTGCTCGTCGAGGAGGGCGGCACCCAGGTGGTGGCGGGCGAGCCCATCCGGGGCGGCCGGGAGTTCAGCCCCGAGGAGCTGGCCGTGGGCATCCCCCTCGAGCTCGCCGAGCGCGTGGTGCTGCTGCTCCACCTGACGGAGCCCGACACGGGAGACGCCCATGACTCGCTGGGCATGGTGGGGCAGAGCCCGGGCATCCGGCGCGTGCGCCAGCTCATCGTGCAGGTCGCCGGGCTGGAGGAGCCCGTGCTCATCCGCGGAGAGACGGGCTCGGGCAAGGAGCTGGTGGCCAAGGCCATCCACAAGCACAGCCGCCGCCGGGAAGCGCCCTTCCTCGGCGTGAGCCTGGCCGCCAGCACCAAGGAGCTGGCGGCCGCCGAACTCTTCGGCGCGAAGAGGGGCTCACATTCGACCGCCACCAAGGATACCGACGGCCACTTCCGCACCGCCCAGGGCGGCACCCTGTTCCTCGACGAGGTGGGCGAGATGCACCCCGAGGTGCAGGCCAAGCTGCTGCGGGTGCTGCAGGAGAAGGAGATGTTCCCCCTGGGCTCGAGCATCCCCATCCCCACGGACGTGCGCCTCGTCTCCGCGACGGATGCCAACCTCGAGGAGCATATCCGCGAAGGCCGCTTCAAGGAGCCGTTGAAGTACCGGTTGGCGGGCTTCGAAATCCGTCTGCCGTCGTTGCGCGAGCGCCGCGAGGATATCGGGCTGCTCTTCTTCCACTTCGCCCGCGAGGCGCTCGAGGAGCTGGGGGAAGTCTGGCGCCTGGAAGAACCCAGGGATCCCAGCGCCGAGCCGTGGCTGCCCGCGTCGCTGGCGGCCCGGCTCGTCCGCTACTCCTGGCCCGGCAACATCCGCGAGCTCCGCAACGTGGCGCGCCAGCTCGTCATCGCCAGCCGCGGCCAGCCGCACCTGCGCATGGACCCCCAGCTCGAGAAGGTGTTGGGCTCGGCTGCGACCCCTCCCGGACGCCCCCTGCGTCTGGGGGAGGGCTGGGATCCCCAGGTGACGCCCAGGCCCAAGGCCCCGCCGGAGCAGAAGGCCCCGCCGGAGCAGAAGGCCGTGCCCCGCCGCAAGCCCTCCGACGTCTCCGAGCAGGAGCTGCTCGCGGCGCTGGAGGCGTGTGCCTGGGAGCCCAAGGCGGCGGCCGATCGGCTCGGCATCGCCCGCCCCTCCATCTACGACAAGATGGACAGGAGTCCGAACATCCGGAAGGCGGGAGACCTCACTCCCCAGGAACTCATCGACTGCTACCAGGCCTGTCAGGGGAACCTGGACGCCATGGTGCAGCGTCTGAAGGTCTCCAAACAGGGCCTCCGCCGCCGCCTCAAGGATCAGGGACTCGACGCGTAGTCCCGCCGACATGTCGAGCACGCGCCCGGGCCCGCCGCTCGACGCCGCTCGACATGTCGAGCCGTTCTCTCCGGCTGCGGATTCGAGACAGCCCGGCCGGGAAAACGGGCCTTGACGCCTCCGCGGTGCGGCACGCCCGTTGCTCTAGCCCGTCGGCATCCGGGGCCGGGAGGAGCCGAGCAGCAAGGGGGGCGGCTCCTTCCGGACCTCTGGAGTACCCAGGCTTAGACGTCATTTGATTTCAGGAGGGGGAAGTCATGTCGAAGCACGATTCCAAGAAGGGGCTGGCTTTCGCCGCATCGCCCAAGTGCGCTTGTGTTGCCCGGTCCAAGAGGCGCCTCTTGCCCTGGAAGCAGAACCTGACCGACGTGATGGGCAACGCGTGCGTGGACTCCAACGGGAGGGAGCTCAAGGCACTGCCCGAGCCCGCGTCGCTCCGTGTCGAGAAGGCGTGGCAGAAGAATGCCCTGGCCCACTCCATCTGCCCTTGTGTCGCGGCGGGCTGGGGACTGCTGGGGCAGCAGGATCCGGCGCCCGAGGCGGACAAGCTGTGGGTGAAGGCGAAGGACCTGTGGGAGAACGGGATGTCGCTGTGGGCGGACGGCGAGGAGGATGGGGGCGAGGTGTGCAAGAGCGAGACGGAGTGCCCGCCTCCGCCCCCGCCCGGGCTCGTGTGGGGCGTCTCCAGCGAGCTGGTGCTCTACCCGGTCCGCGCCCAGTGCGCCTGCATGGTGCAGGCCTCGCAGCCCTCGCGTGTGGCGGCGTGAGGGAGAAGCGGTGCCGCTCTCCTCGAAGGGGAGAGCGGCCTATTCCGGGGACCGGGACCCCCGGTGCTGGAGGCGCAGGAGCTGGCGCTTCCACCGTGCCTCGAGGTTTGGATTGGCCTGCAGCAACGGGGTGAGCTCCCGCCGGACCTGGAGCACGCCTTGCCCGGGCGATGTGGAGTCCCTGGCCAGGAGCAGGAGGAGCGCACGCAGCACCTGCGCGTCCTGCCATTGGCCGCGCTCCCGCAGCAGCCCGTTGGCCAATTCGAGTCCCTTCGCCAGCGGCGGGCTGGGAGCCTTGTTCTGCGCTTCCAACCAGGAGGCCCACTCCCAGTAGAGACGGCCGAGGGCCAATCGGACGTCCTGGTCGCTGGGGTCGAATTGGAGTGCCTGGCGGTAGGCTCGCTCCGCCTGCTCGAAGTCCTCGTCGCGGGCCTGGCCGAGCAGTGCCTTCAGCTCCAGGGCCCTGCCGCGTTGCAACCCGTTGAAGCCGTCGGCCTCGCGTTGGTCGGCCTCCGTGATTTCCTTCAACGCCCGCTCCAGGCTCTTGCCCGGGTCGCCTCTGTGGCCGTCCAGGTCGAACGCGGCCTGGGTGAGGTGGACCCAGCCCAGGTTGGCCCAGGGGAGGTGGCTCGTCTCGTTCAAACCGGCGGCCCGCATCAAGGCGGCCTCGGCCTCGAGCACGCTCGGGCGCGGATCCTTTGCTTGCATCGCCAGGTATTCGGCGTGCGCCGCCAGCATGTCCCCGAGGGTGAGCTGGATGAAGTGGGTGTTCCGCTCCTTGTCGTCGGCCTGCGTGAGAAGCTTCCTGGCCTCCTCGAGCGATGGGAAGGGGTCGTTTCCACGCTCCCATTCCTCCCTGGCCAGCTCGATCAGGATCTGAGCCGCGTTGTAGCGCAGCAGCGTGTACTTGCTGCTGCGGGTGAGCCCTTCCTGGAAGAGCGAGAGGGCGTTCGCATACTCGCGCCGGGGATCCCCGCCATGCCAGCGGATCCTCTCGGCCATCTTCCGGTGGACGCGCCCCTCATAGAAGTAGAGCAGGACGTAGGTGGGATCCTGTTTCCGGCCGTTCTCGAGCGTCTTCCTGGCCTGCTCCAGGTCTCCCTGCGCATCCGGGCCGTAGCGATTCAAGGCGCGCATGAGGTACGCGCTGGAGAGCGCGACCCGGGTGGACATCTGGCGCGCGTCCATGGTGAACGCCACGGAGAAGGACTCGATGGCCTTGTCGAGCTGGGTGAGTGCGTTCCGGGCGGCCGCATCCTGGTCGCCTGTCTCGTTCCCGTCCTCGTATTCGGCCCAGGTCTTGTGGATGCGGCCGAGCAGTTGGTGGGCCTCGAAGCCCCGGTCCTTTGGGGCGATGCGAGCGATGGCGTCGGCGGCCTTGGCGAGCTGCTCGTGCGGCTTCTCGTCCCTGGAGATGCGGCTCTGTGCCCATTGCCAGTAGGACCAGGCTTGCTCGACCCTTGCCTCCGGCGGTTGGGGCTCGAGTTCCCTATCGGCCCGTAGGGCCTCGAGTGCACGCTCCAGGGGTTTGTGCGCCTGCGCTCCCTGGACCTCCTGGTACCAGGCGAAGAGGTTGTGGAAGCGTGCCTCGAGGATCCTGGCCCCCTGGTGGTCGGGATCTCTCTCGAGGGTTTGCTTCACCGTCCCGAGGCCGTGGGTGTACAGGGTCTCGACCTCCTTTCCCCCGCTGGAGACCTCCAGTCCCATCCGGGTACGAGCAAGCTGCGCCATCGCGTGGTAGAGGGCGGGGTCGCTCTGGCCGATCTCCGCGGCCTTCTCATAGGCGGAGCGGCTGGCTGTGAAATCAGCCCTGGCCTGCTCGGAGTTGCCCTGGTTCCAATGCCAGGTGCCCCAGGCCAGGCGGATGTCGCCCCGCAGCCGGGGGGCCTCGTAGAACCAGGGGGGCACCTCGCCCAGCGCATCCAGCTGCTTCAGAGCTTCGTCGAAGCGGCCCTCGTAGAAGGCGAGGAGCGACTTCACGTAGGCGGGCGGCGCTGGTGCGTCCCCGCCGTCCTTCCCCATCCGCTCCTCGAGCCAGTGGAGTTTCTCGAGCGTGGGGTTGCGCCAGTCCCGCTCGAGCTCTTGGAGGCGTGTCTTGCGCCACTGCTCGGCAGTGGGCTCTCCTTCCAGCCGGGTCCCGAGACGTTGCCGGTAGCGGCGCTCCATCTCCAGGAGGTGCTCCTGGTAGAGCTGTCCCGACACCACGGCCAGTGCGTAGGCCACCTCGGGCGTCTGGGGGCCCAACGTCCACGCTTTCTCCAAGTGCTCGCGTGCCTGGGTCTTCTCCCCCAGCGCGAGGTAGCCCTTCCCCAAGGCGTAGTGGAGCGGTCCCTGGAGCTGGGTGCCGGCCTCGCTCAGCTGGGCCTTCAACCCGTCGAGCTTCTTCTGGAGGCGCTTGCGGTCCTGCCGGATGTCGTGCGGCGCCGAGAGGTACGATTTGATCGCGTCGTTCTCGACATCTTTCGCCTCCCCGGCGAAGTAGCGCGCTCGATGCTCGGCCTGGGCGACCTCGCGGCGGGTTTGCAGCTTCTGGCCCACGGCGAGCGTCACCATGGTGAGCGCCACCGAGCCCATGACCACGGCGCCCCGGTGCCTGCGGGCCTTCTTGCGCAGGCGGTACCAGAGCCCGGCGGGCCGGGCATGCACCGGCTCGCCATTGAGGAAGCGGTCCAGGTCCTCGGCCAGGGCGCGCGCCGAGTCGTAGCGGGCCGAGCGCTCCTTCTCCAGGCACTTGAGGACGATGGCCTCCAGGTCCACCGGGATGTCCTTGTCGAGCACGCGCAGCGGCCGGGGCTCCACGGTGGGAATGTTGCTGAGCACCTCCAGGTGGTTGCTGCCATGGACCGGGTAGGTGCCGGTCAGCAGGTGGTAGAGCGTGGCGCCCAGGCTGTAGACGTCCGCGCGCCGGTCCAGCCGCGTCACCTCGCCGCGGGCCTGCTCGGGCGCCATGTAGTGGGGCGTGCCCAGCACCGAGCCCGAGGCCGTCATGCCCTCCTTCCAGTCGCGCGCCAGCCCGAAGTCCATGACGTAGGGCTTGAGGCTCCCATCCTGGGGGCGCTCCACCATGATGTTGGAGGGCTTGAGATCCCGGTGGATGAGCCCGACGCGGTGGGCCGCATGCACGCCCTCGGCGGCGTCGCGGAGCACCATCGCCTTCTGCTCGACGGTGAGCTCCTTGGCGAGCTGGTTGAGCGGCAGCCCGTCGATGTACTGCATGGCGATGAAGGGCTTTGCCTGGACCTCGCCGACCTCGTACACCTGACACACGCGCTCGTGCACCACGCGGGCCTGGGCCCGGGCCTCGAAGAGGAAGCGGCGCGCGGCGTCCGGGTCGTCGCCGCGGACGAACTTGAGGGCCACGTCGCGGCGCAGCCGGGGATCATGCGCGAGGAAGACCTGGCCCATGCCGCCCTGGCCGAGCAGGCGCATGAACTGGTAGCGCTCCCAGCCGGGCACCGGGAAGTCCGCGACCGCCAGCACGGGCAGCTCGCGCGAGGGCCGCTGCACCGTGACGGTGTCGTCCGCCGGTTCCATCGTGGTCCGGGTCTGCTCCTGGGCCTCCTTGCGCAGCGAGGCCAGCGAGTCCTCGGAGAGCTTCCCCCGCTCCACGAGCAGCTCCAGCGGAGGGCGCCCCACGCGGAGCGCTTCCTCACGCAGCGCCTCCGCCTCCTCCCGGGACAGAAGACCCTCGGCCACGGCCATGCGCAGCTCCGAGTCGAACGCATCGCTCACGAACGTTCCCCCTGTGTACGAGCGCATCTTACAACCTCATCCTCGCGGGTGAAGCTCCAAGGCTTCAGCAAGGAGGAGGCCAGCGCCCGTGACGCCGGGGCGGGGCTGGGCGAGCGGGGTTTCGACGCGTCGAGAGCCCTCTTCGACACGTCGAACCGGGGGCTCAGCGGGCCGGGTGGACCTGGGTGCCGGCCACCACGGTGAGCTTCACCTGGGCCTTGAGCAGCTCGGCTGGAGGTGCATCCACCGGATCCACCGAGAACGCGACGAAGTCCGCGTCCATGCCCGGCTTGAGCCGGCCCCGCTCGCTCTCGGCGAAGGCCGCCTGGGCCGCACCCACCGTGAAGCCCTCCAGGGCCTCCTCGCCGCTCAGCCGCTGCGCGGGGAACCACCCGTTGAGGGGCTGGCCCTCGGCGTCCTGCCGCGTGCGCGCCGCGTACAGTCCCAGCAGCACGTCCGCCCGCTCCACCGGGAAGTCACTGCCGAACGCCAGCGGCGCCCCCGCCTCCTTCAGCTTGCGCCACGCGTACGCGCCCTGGATGCGCTCGGGGCCCACGCGCGTCTCCGCCCAGGGCATGTCGCTCGTCGCGTGCGTGGGCTGCATGCTCGCCACGAAGCCGTTCTGGCCCAGCCGCTGGATGTCCTCCAGCCGCATCACCTGCGCGTGCTCCACCCGGTGCCGCAGGTGGCGCGTCCCCGTGGCCTCCGCCTGGCGCAGCAGCGTCTCCAGCACCAGCGTGTTCGCCCGGTCTCCAATCGCGTGCGTGGCCACCTGGAAGCCGCGCTCCATGAAGGCCTTCACCCGCGCCTCGTACTCCTCGGGCGAGAGCAGCAGCAGCCCGCGGTGGGCCGGCTCGTCGCTGTAGGGCGCGTGCAGCGCCGCGCCCCGGCTCCCCAGCGCTCCGTCCAGGCTCAGCTTCACCGCGCGCAGCGTCAGCATCCGGCCCTGGAAGGGGCCCTCGCGCAGGTACGTCTCGCGGTCCGCTCCCTGGCCATCCGCCATCACGTAGAGGCGCAGCGGCAGCTTGCCCTCCTTGTCCCAGCGCTGCATCAGCCGGAAGGTGCGCAGGTCCATGCCCGCGTCGTGCACGCCCGTCAGTCCCACCTCGGCGCAGTGCGCGAGCGCCGCGGCGAGCCGCGCCTCGTGCTGCGCGTCCGTGGCCGGCGGCAGCACCGCGTTCACCAGGTTCATCGCGTTGTCCACGAGGATGCCCGTGGGCTCGCCGTCCGCGCCGCGCAGGATGCGGCCTCCCTCCGGGTCGGGGGTGTCCTTGGTGATCTTCGCGCGCCGCAGGGCCTCGCTGTTCACCCACATCGCGTGGCCGTCGATGCGATCGAGCACCACGGGCGTGTTCGGATGCGTCGCGTCCAGCTCCGCGCGGCTGGGGAAGCTCTTCTCCGGCCAGTCGTTCTGGTCCCACCCCTGGCCGATCAGCCAGTCCCCCTGACGGGCCGTGGCGGGCGCGGAGGCCACGCGCGACAGCACCTCGTCACGCGAGGCCGTGCCCTCCAGCCGCACCCCGGCGAGACTGGCGCCGAGGCCCGCCAGGTGCCCGTGCGCATCGGTGAGGCCGGGCACCACCGTCGCGTCTCCCAGGTCCACTACCCGCGCGCCCTCTCCCGCCGCGGCGAGCACCTCGTCCCGGGTGCCCACCGCGAGCACCTTCCCCGCGCGCACGGAGAGCGCTTCGGCCACGGGCCGCTCCGCATCGAGCGTCCGCACGCGCCGCGCCACATACACGGTGGTGGTGGAAGAAGAGGGGGTCTGCTGCGCCTCGGGAGCACGCCGGGCACAACCGGCCGCGCACACGACGAGGAGCACCGCGCCAAGGAGAGACTTCATACCGTGCATCGCACACCTTTCAGACTGCCCCGCTTGCCGGGGTCGGTGGCGCTGCACTCTGGCGCACTCGCGCGCGAGTGGGAATTACGGGGGTGGGGCTAGCGCTTCACCGGCTCGGCCTGCCCCTTGCGCACGGCGTCATCCAGGAGGGCCCGCGCCTTCTTCAGGGCCTCGTGGTGGGCCTTCTCCATCTGCTCGCCGAGCACCCCCATCTGCCGGCCGTACTCCTCCATGGGCGCGCTGTACTTCTCCATCTCGCGGCCCAGCTCCTCCATGGGCCCGCTGTACTTGTCCATCTCGCCGCTGATCTCATCCATCTGCCGGCCGAGCTCGTCCATCTGCTTGTCGATGGCCTCCTCCTCACGCTCCAGCTGCGCCAGCTGCTGCGCGAGCTCCGGGGACTCCTTGCCGTGCTCCTCCTCGTACTGCTCCTGCGCGCGGGAGAGCTCCGCCTCCTTCCGCGCGAGCTCGCCCAGCTTCGCGCCGAGCTCGCCCTGCTTGCCGCCCAGCTCGCCCATCCTCCCGCCCACCTCGCCCTGCTTGCCGCCGAGCTCGCCCATCTTTTCGCCGAGCTCGCCCATCTTCTCGCCCAGCTCCGACTGCTTCTCGCCAATCTCCTGCTGCTTCTTGCCGATCTCCTCCACGGGCGCGAAGGCGTTCTCGAAGGACTTCAGCGTCGCCGCGTCGCGGATGAGGTACTCCTGCTCGTCCTGGCGCATGTAGAGGACGGGCAGCGTCCCGCCCGCCAGGGAGCGGGCCCGGCGCAGGTCACGCATCGAGCCGCCCATGGTCGTGTTGTTGTCGGGGCCGCGCAGGAGGACATAGGCGAACATGTCGCCGTCCATCTCCTCGTGCGCCACCGCCACCGGCGCGCTCGGGGGCGTGGGGGGCGTGGGCGGGACCGGAGGCGTCGCGAGGGCGAGCCGGGGCAGGGGAGCCGGGGCCCGCGCGGGCAGGGTGGGCGCCGAGGCCTTCACGGGCGCGGCGGGCGGAGTGACGGTGGACGTCGCCACGGCGGCCGCGGGCGCGGCGGGCGTCTCCCGGGCCACCACCTGGAAGGGCACGAGTGCCACCAGGGCGAGGCCTCCCAGGGTCCAGCGAACCCACTGATGGCGCTGCTTCGAATCGGTACCGGCGTGTTCCAGCATGGCGATCCTCCGTTTCAGGGCTGCGAGGTGTGACGAGGCACCAGGCACCGCCGCGGCAGCCGGAGCGCGGGCGACACCAAAGACGAGAAGCAGCCGCCCGTACTCGCGGGGCTCGGCCCCGGTGGCCTGGAGCGCGGCGGCATCACAGGCCTCCTCGCGGGCGAGCGCGTACTCCCGGCACGCGCGCCGCACGAGCGGATGGAAGAAGAGCGCCACCTGCGCGAGCGCCGGCACCCAGCCGAGCCACAGGTCCCCGCGCCGCACGTGAGCGAGCTCGTGCGCCAGGGCCATGCGCTGCTGCAGGGGCGACAGGGACTCCAGCGCGCGGCGCGGGAGGATGATCTCCGGGCGCAAGAGGCCGAGCGCGAGCGGGCTCGGCGCATGCTCGGAGACGAGCAGCGGGGGAACGCGCTCGAGGCCCAGCTCGCGTCCGAGCACCTCCGCCGCCTGGTGCAGCGGGGCGTCCTCCAGGGGCCGAGCCTCTCGCCGGATGCGGCGCAGCTGCACGAGTCCCCGCAGCAACTCGCGGCCCTGCCAGGCGATGCCTCCGAGCCACAGCAGCAGCGCGCCCAGCAGCAGGGGCCGCCAGTCCGTGCGCGCCTCGGTGTGCTCCGGCGCGAGCACGCTCGGAGTGGGCTGGCCGGGGGCGGCCGTGGGGGCCACGGTGGGGACCGCCGTCCGCACGACGGCCGCGGGCGCCTCGGGCGCGGGCAGCAGGGGCAGGCGCAACGGCCCAGGCGCGCACAGGCCCACCAGGCACTTGAGGCCCACGAACCACCACAGCATGGTGCGCACGGACGCGGGCAGCCTCGGCAGCAGCCGCGTGAGGGCCCACACGGCCAGCGCGCAGAGCGCTCCCTGCCACGTCACCAGCCACAGCGTCCGCAGCACACCCAGCCCGTGCTCCATCATCGCGTGCATGTCCAGGGCGCTCATTCCTCTCCCTCCTTCTTCGACTTGAGCCGGGCGACGGCCTCCTCCAGCTGACGCAGCTCCTCGTCACTCACCTCGTCGGCCTGGGACAGCCACGTGGCGAAGGGCGAGAGCGAGCCCGCCAGCGACTTCTGCACGAAGTCCCCCACCACGCCCCGCAGCAGCTCCGCCAGCGGCACGCTCGAGCTGTACTGGTAGACGCCCTCCACCTTGTGCCGCGTGAGGTGCCCCTTGCCGCGCAGCCGCTCCATCACCGTGAGGATGGTGGAGCGCGCCAGCCCCTGCGGCTCGCCGAACTTCTCCGCCACCTCGCCCACCGTGACGGGGCCGTGCTCCGCCACCCAGCGCAGCACCACCAGCTCCTGGTCTCCCACCGGCTTCTTCATGACCCTCACCCGCGTGACTACAAGTGTCGTCACGAAGCAAGGTAGCGGTGACTACGGCTGTAGTCAAGCCGGTGGGGCGCCGCTCCGTCCGGTGGAGGGGGAGGGCTCGGGGCGGGCTCGGGGAGGGGCCGGAGGAGGCGGCTCAGCCGCGCTCGAGCACCAGCTGCGTCCATTCCGCGCCCAGGCGCAGGCGGGGCACGGTGACGGTGCCGTCCGAGGCGGCGGTGACGGTGCCGCTGGCCTTGCCGAAGGTCCAGCGGATGCGCTCGCCGGGCAGGCACCGGAAGCGCTGCACGCGCCGGGGCGTCACGTCCACCACGGGCGAGTCGGTGACACCGGGGCCAATCACCGCGCGCAGCGGCAGCGCGAAGCGCCCGTGCGTGTCCACCAGCTGGCGGGTGTCCCAGCGCAGCGAGCGGTTGAGCATGCCCGCCACGTCTCCATCCCAGCCCGTGTCGCCGGCCACCTTCGGGTCTCCCGCGTAGCCGGAGTCGTTGCGCCAGGGCTGGCGCCCGTTGCCGCCGCTGCCCGGGTGGCCGTCCCACGAGGAGCGGCTGAAGGCCGGGAAGGCCAGGTCGCGCCGCAGCAGTGTCTGCGCGTCCGCGCGCGGGTTCCAGCCCCGGTCCCACCAGCGCGGGCCCAGCCACGGGTCCGTCTCCACGTGGCCGCCCTCGTCCCAGACGGCGACGTGGCCGATGTGCTGCGTCTGCAGCATCTCGTAGAAGGACACGCCGGTGAGGCTGCTGGGCCCCACCACGGAGCCGAAGTGGATGATGGGATCGTCCTTGCCGTGCTCCAGGAAGAGGAACTGCGAGCGGGCGCCGGGCTCGTCGCGCAGGGCCCGCGTCAAGTCCAGGCGGCTCCACACGCCCAGGCCATCCGCGTCCGGCACCTCCTCCTCGGGCATGCCCCACAGCGAGGAGAGCTGCGCCAGCCGCCAGGGACGGTGGGCGCGCGCCACCGGCTGCGCGTGCCGGGCGAACACCCCCGCGAAGTGCCGCGACTCCAGCAGGCCGAGCGCCAGCGCGCCCGCGCCGCCCATGGAGTCTCCCTCCACGAAGACGCGCTCGGGATCCGCGCCCGGGTAGGTGCGCAGCACCCACTCCAGCAGCGCCAGCACCCGGCGCGTGGTGTACGGCGGCACCGGGCCCGCCAGCGACTGGCTGCGCGGCAGGCTCTCGGCGTAGCCCCACCAGTAGGTGAGGTTTGGATCACTCGGCTCGATGACGAAGCGGTCCGGGGACACCTGGGTGCCAGGCGGCCAGTTGCCCACGCCGTGCAGGCGCACCGTCACCGGCATGGGGTAGCCGGCCGAGGCCGCCAGCGGCACCGACACCACCGCGGGGAAGGTGCGCCCGGCGTACCCGGGGCTGTCCAGCCACGCGTCCGTGGGCTGCTCCACCGTCAGCCGCAGGGTGCCGGGCAGCTCCTCGCTCCCGATGATGCGCGGCTCGGGCGGGCGCACGGTGTCGCGCACGGCGATCGTCATCCGCGTCTGCGCCGTGGCCCGGCTGTCCTGGGCGGTGAACGTCACCTCGTGGCGCCACCCGCCCTGGATGAAGTCCGGCTGGAAGGTGAGCGTGCGAGCGGCCTCGTCCCAGTGCGCTCCCGGCGGCAGCCCGTCCACGAAGACGCGGGTGCGTCCCTGGGCTCCCTCCACCTGCACCGTGACGCGCAGCAGCTCCTCCTCGTTCACCGTCTGGAGGGGCGGCACACGCAGCGTCAGAGGTTGGGGCAGCAAGGGCTCCGTCTCGGACTGCGCGGACGCGCCTCGCGGCGAGTCCAGCAGCAACAGGGCCAGCAGCGCCAGCACCAGTGCCGGCCGCCGCGGAATGCAAGACTGGACGGTCCACCCCCAACGCATCGTGCCACACCCTCACGAACGGCTTCCGAGGGAGGTGAGTCCCTCGGGCCACGTTTCGAAGCCTCGCGCTGTCATGGAGCAAACCGCATGCCCCTGTCGCGCACCCCAACCGACGCCTCGGCACGGCTGTTCCCGACGCCACCTCCCCGCTTCACGGATGGTCCGGGTGCAGCCGGTGCCGCCACCCGGTGCGCTGCGACGTGAGCGCCCGATTCTCGAAGAGTTTCACCAACACCACCCCCGCGACGAAGCCTCCTACGTGGGCCCACACCGCGACCCCTCCCTGGGACTCGAGCTGGTTGAGCTGGGGCAGGCCGGTGATGATCTGCACGCCGAACCACCACAGCAGCACCGCCCAGGCGGGCAGGGGGATGATGCGGAAGATGATGAAGAAGATGAAGAGCATGTTCACCCGCACGCGCGGGTAGAGGATGAGGTAGGCCCCCATCACTCCGGAGATGGCGCCCGAGGCCCCCACCATGGGGATGGGCGAGCCGGGGTCCATCACCACCTGCGCCGCCGCCGCCGCCAGGCCGCACACGACGTAGAAGACGAGGAAGCGCAGCCGGCCCATGCTGTCCTCGACGTTGTTGCCGAAGACCCAGAAGAAGAGGCAGTTGCCCAGGATGTGGCCCCAGCTGCCGTGGAGGAACATGGAGGTGAGGGGCGTGTAGCGGTTGATGGCCTCGTCATCGACCACACAGGACAGGCCGTCTCCCAGGGGAACCGCGAGGCCCAGCGGGGCCCGCCCGGTGAGCTCTCCCGGGACGAGCCCGAGGTTGCACACGCTGGAGACCAGGACCAGCGGGTTCAGGCCGGCGCCCTGCACGAAGACCCAGGTGGCGCCAATGGCGGCCAGCAGCAGGTAGGTGACAACCGGCGTGCGGAGTGTGGGGTTGTCGTCGCTGAGGGGAATCATCGGGCGGCTCCATGATGTCCACGGTGGAGCGGTGGGGGAGGGGGAGCACGTCACGCGTGTATGGCGCCTGACGTCCTGCCCCGGGGCCGCTTCCTCGCGGAGGGGGACGACCCTAGCTCTGTGCGCAATGAATCCCATCACTCCTCGCTCCATTCCGTTGCCGGGCCTGCGCATGCAGGTGCTGGAGGCGGGCCCCGCCGAGGGGCCGCTGGTGCTCCTGCTCCACGGTTTCCCCGAGCTGTCCGAGAGCTGGCGCGAGGTGCTGCCCCGGCTGGCCATGGCGGGCTTCCACGCGGTGGCGCCGGACCTGCGCGGCTATGGCGGCACGGACCGGCCCCAGGAGGGTTATGACCTCGACACGCTGGCCAACGACATCGTCCAGCTGGCGCGCCACCTCCAGCCGGAGCGGCCCGTGTACCTCGTGGGCCACGACTGGGGCGGGCTCATCGCCTACCACGTGGCGGCCCTGTACCCGGAGGTGGTGGAGCGTCTGGCCGTCGTCAATGCGCCGCATCCGGAGCAGATGGCCCGGGAGCTGTGGAAGCCCGGGCAGCTCGTGCGCTCCTGGTACATCTTCTTCTTCCAGCTTCCCTTCCTGCCCGAGTACCTGCTCTCCGCGCGGGGTGGGGCGCTGGTGCCGCGCCTGTTGCGGCGGGCGATGGTGGACCCGGAGCGCGTGCCCCCGGGACGGCTGGCCGAGTACGAGGCGAACTTCTCCAGCCGCGAGGCGGCGCGCGCGGCCATCGACTACTACCGCATGCTGTTCCGCCGCACCGTCGACCCGCGCCGGCTGCGCGAGTCGAGGCCCTACCCGCGCATCCGCGCGCCCTTCCTGCTCATCTGGGGCGAGCAGGACGCCGCCCTGCGCAAGCAACTCACCCAGGGGCTGGAGCCGTACTTCGAACGCAAGCCCGCGGTGCACTGCCTGCCCGAGGAGGGCCACTTCGTGCCGCTGGAGGCGCCGGAGAAGGTGGCGGCGCTCCTCATCGAGCACTTCTCCGCGGGGCGCCCCATGACGTTCGAGGAGGCGCGCTGGCCCACGGTGGTGGAGTCCCACGAGGGGCCTCGAGCCCCGGCGTGACGCGGCCCCGGCTCACTCCTCGAGGTGGAGCTTGCGCACCAGCTCCGCGTACTTCTCCGGCGGGAGGTGGGCCTTCAGCAGGGCCTGCCGCATCTGCTCGCCCTTCTTGTACGAGGCCGAGTAGCCGCACTCGGGAAAGAACTCCGGCAGGGCCTCGTAGACGAGGTTGCGCGGGTAGTCCCGGCACATGCCCGGGCGGCTGCCGTACGAGTCGCACTGCTTCGTCACCGGGTCGTAGTGCGTGCAGCGGAAGACGAAGAGCTTGAGCCGCCGGTCATCGCTCACGAACTCGAAGCCGTTGACGACGCGGTGCCACGTGAGCGTGAGCCAGCGCAGCGAGCGCAGGAAGAACACGGGCCGGCTCACGGGGATGACGGGCGTCTCGCAGCACCGGCCGCAGCCGTTGCAGGCGCCCTTGAGCCGGTAGCGCGGCTCTCCCCGGGCCCGCAGCACCAGGCGGGTGAGCCACAGGTCGATGGTGTAGCGCACCAGCGCTACCCGTTTGATGGCACGGCGGATGGGCCCGTCCTTCATGGGGAAAGGAGTCTACCCGGGTGCCCGGCCCTCACGGCTCCCCGGGCGGTTTCCAGGCAAGCTGCTGGGTTGCAGGCCCGCTGCACACTACCTCCCCCCGGGAGCGTTCACCTCGGGTGGCTTGGCGCGAGCGGGAGCCCGTGCTTCAAATCCACTCCTCATCATCAACTCGAGTGGGGGAGAACCGAATGAATCCGTCGAAGCGCTCGCCGTGGTCCCTGTCGCTGGTGCTGCTCGCCGTCACCACCCTCGCCACCGGCTGCGCGGCCAGCCGCCGCGAGGCCTACATCCAGGACAAGGCGGCCCAGCACGTCTACCGCAAGCCCATCGCCGAGGTGTGGCCGCAGGTGCGCATGCTGCTCAAGGAGAAGGAGCTGCCGCTGCGCGAGGCCCCGGGCGCCTATGAGATCAGCACCGACTGGCAGATGGTTGGCGCGCCCTCGACGCTGGGCACCAACTACGTGCGCTACCTGGTGCGCGGCAAGCAGCCGACCCCGGCCATGTGCTCGGTGGAGATCTTCAAGCAGAACCGCGTCGAGGCCGGACAGGGCCCGGTGGACGCGCAGACCGGCCAGCGCCGCGAGATTGGCACCGACACCACCAACATGGTCCGTGACATGGAGATGGAGTGGGAGTTGCTGCAGCGCATCGACCCCGAGGCGGCCAAGGCGCTGCGCACCGAGGCCGAGAACACCATCAAGTAGCGCCCGGCCCCGCGCGCTCAGTCGCGCAGGGGCAGCTCCACGGTGAGCCCGTCGTAGGCCACCTCGACGGGCCCCTTGAACTCCTCGCGCGCCTGGATGAGCAGCCGCGAGGGGTCCGTGTCATGGCGGCTGGACAGGTGCGTGAGGATGAGCCGTTTGGCGCCCGCGTCGCGCGCCACCTGCGCCGCCTCGCGCGCCGTCGAGTGCCGCGTCTCGTGTGCGCGCGCCTGCTCGTCGTCGGAGAAGGTGGACTCGTGGATGAGCAGGTCCGCGTCCTTCGCCGCGCGCACCAGGGACTGGCACGGGCGGGTGTCGCCGGAGATGACCAGCCGCCGCCCGGGCCGAGTGTCTCCCACCACCTCGTCGGGATGGATGGTGCGGCCGTCCGGCAGCGTCACCGTCTCGCCCCGCTGCAGCTGGCCGTAGATGGGCCCCGAGGGAATCCCCATCGCCTTGGCCTTCTCCAGGTTGAACTTGCCCGGGCGCTCGTCCTCCTGCAGCACGTAGCCGAGCGCGTTGATGCGGTGATCCACCCCCACCGCTTGCACCGTGTAGCCGCGCCGCTCCACCTTGTCGCCGTCGCGCAGCTCGTGGAACTCCACCGGGAAGGACAGCGTCTCCACGCCCAGGTGCACCGCCTGGTTCAGCAGCCGCCGCGCTGGGGGCGGGCCGTACAGCTGCACCGGCGAGTCGCGGCCCATCATCCCCAGCGTGCGCAAAAAGCCGATGATTCCCAGGTAGTGGTCGGCGTGGAAGTGGGTGAAGAAGACGGCGTCCACGGTGAAGCCGGTGCCAAAGCGGACCATCTGCCGCTGGCTGCCCTCGCCACAGTCGAAGAGGAGGAGGTCCGAGTCCGCCTTCACCGCCAGCCCGGACAGGTTGCGGTGCAACGTCGGCTGTGCGGCCGAGGTGCCGAGGAAGGTGAGCCTGAGAATGGACATGCCAGCGCTGCCCACGATTGAAGACCCTCCCGCGCCGCGTCCGAGCGCTGGCGACATGCCCCATCTAGCAGAGGTTGACGCGGGGGCGCTTCCCCCTCTGACCATGCATGCGCTATAGGCGCCAGCCCCCGACATGAGCGACACCCTCACCGTCTCCCCCACGAGCGACCCGCGCCGCGTGCGCGCGGCCGATGGCTCCCTCCTCTCCGTCCCCCCCGGCTGGGCCCTGCTGCCCCCGGGTGACGCGGGACTCACGCGCCGGGTGAAGGCCGCCGGCCCCAGCTGGACGGTGGTGGAGAAGAAGGGCCGCAAAATCTTCTCTCAGGGTGTATGGGCGCCCGAGGCCCACATCACCGCCGCCCGGGCCGCCCTGGAGTCCGAGCGCGCCACCCCCGCCTACGCCAAACGCCGCGAGGCGGACGTGCGCCGCCGCGAGCGCGAGCAGGCCGAGTACGAGGTGGACTTCGCCAACGCCGTGCTGCGCTTCCTCGCCTTCGCGCCCGTCTTCATGCCCCAGGCCAAGAAGCTGGCGGTGGCCGTGTCCGCCCATGCCACCCCGGTGGGCAGCGGCACGGTGGCCCGTACCGAGCGGATTCCTTTGGAGCGCCGTGCCGAGGCCGCCGTCATCGCCTGGATGCGCCACCAGACGACGGCCTACGACAACCTCTCCATCGCCCGGGTGAAGGGCGCCCGGCGCGAGGTGCGCCGCGAGCTGGCCGAGGTGTCCCGCGCGGTGTTGGACCTCCACCGCCGCGAGGTGCCCCACGCCCCGGCCGCGTGCCCCCTGTGCACTGCCCTGGGACGGCTCGGCGCTCCTTCGCCGTAGCTTGCTGGACCCATCAGCTTCTCTGATGTGTTCGATAAGTGACGCATGGGGGATTTCTGACCCGTGATTCAGTAACCCCCTGGCGGAGTTTCTGACCGGCGGGTTAGTCATGCGGCCGTCATGGCCCGTCCCGCGGATCCTCATGCCCGAGCAGCCCTCTTCGCCGCCGCGCGCGCGGAGTTCGTGAAGAAGGGCCTGCGCGGGGCGCGCATCGAGGACATCACCGCCGCCTGCGGCCTCTCCAAGGGCGCCTTCTACCTGCACGCCGCCTCCAAGGAGGCCCTCTTCGGCGAGCTGGTGGGCGAGTTCACCTCCGCGATGAACGTGCTCGTCGAGCGGCGCATCCAGGAGATGGAGCGCTTCCACGCCGAGCACGGCGCGCTGGAGGCGCGCGACGTGGCCGAGCGCTCCGAGCGCTACGAGCTGATGGTGGAGATGAACACCGAGGCGGACCTGGGCACGCTGGAGTTGATGTGGGCCTACCGCGATGTGGTGCACGTGCTCATGCGCGGCAGCCAGGGCACCGAGTTCGAGTCGCTGATGTGGGGCCTGGTGGATCGCGAGGTGACGCGGGTGGCGCAGGAGTTCCAGCGCCTGCAGGCGGACCGCGTGAGCCGCGCGGACGTGCCGCCCACCGTCATCGGCTCGCTCATCGTCGGCACGTACGTGCTGCTCGCGCAGCAGATGAGCCAGATGGAGCACAAGCCGGACCTGGCGGAGTGGGCCCGCTCCATCCACCGGCTCATCCGCGAGGGCAGCCTGCCTCCGCGGCCCGTGGCCCGGAAGACTTCCCCGCGCAAGCCCCAGGCTCGCGCGCTCTCTCGTCCCCGTAGCACCTCGAGGTCATGACCGTGAAACTCTCCAGGACGCCGCTTGTCGCCGGGCTCGCCGCCGTGGGCCTGGCCGCCACCGCGCTGCCCCTCTCGGGCTGCAAGGCCGACGCCGCTTCGCCCGCCGCCGCCTCCACCAAGGCCGCCCCGGCGGAGGTTCCCTCGGTGACGGTGCTCACCCCGCGCGCGGTGAAGACGTCGCTGCGCGAGGAGGTGACGGGCACGCTCTTCCCCGCCCAGGCCCTGCAGGTGGGCTTCGAGGTGGGCGGCCGCCTGGACAAGGTGCGCGTGAAGAAGGGCCAGACGGTGCAGGAGGGCCAGGTGCTCGCGCAGCTCAACGCGGAGATTTCCGACGCCCAGCTCGCGCAGGCCCAGGCCGCGGTGGCCGCCGCCGAGGTGAGCGCCGCCATGGCCGCCGACGTGGCCGGCCGCAACGCGAAGCTGCAGGAGCAGGGCAACGTGAGCGACCTGCAGAACCTCACCTCCAGCACCCAGGCGAAGCAGGCCGAGGCGCAGCTGCTCGCCGCGAAGGCGCAGCTCGCGCAGGCGCAGGCGGGCCGGCGCAAGCACGACCTCAAGGCGCCCTTCTCCGGCACCATCGTCGACGCGCCCGAGCAGGTGGGCGCCATCGTGGGCCCCGGCGTGCCCCTGTTCTCGGTGGAGAACCTCGGCACGCTGCTCCTGAAGACGACGGTGGCCGATTCCGTCCGCGCCCACCTCAAGCCGGGCACGAAGGTGCGCGTGGAGGTCATCGGGGGCGGCGCCACCACGGACGAGGCCGTCATCCGCACCGTCATCGCCTCGGCGGACCCGGCCACGCGCCGGATTCCCGTGGACATCCTGGTGCCCAACAAGGAGGGGCGCTTCGTGGCCAACACCCTGGCGCGCGTCCTCCTCCCGCTGAGCGACTCGCAGGAGGCGCAGGCGCTGCCCACCAGCGCGCTGTCCTCCTCGGGCGGGGACCACGTCTACGTGGTGGGCTCCACCGGCGAGGTGCACCGCGTGGACGTCCAGGTCATCGAGCGCGGCATGCGCGAGGTGGTGGTGAAGGCCGCCGCCCCGCTGGACAAGGTCGTCGAGTTCCCCACGCCGTCCCTCTCCGAGGGTACGCGCGTCTCCGTGAAGTAATCCCCGCCGCACGACTCCAGGGCGTCCCCCCCATGCTCCTCAGCGACGTCTCCATTCGCCGGCCGATCTTCACGGCCATGATGTCCCTCTGCCTCATCGTCCTCGGGGTGATGGGGTACACGCGGCTGGGAACCGATCTCTTCCCGGACGTCTCCTTCCCGGTGGTGGTGGTCACCACCGTCTACAAGGGCGCGGGCCCGGGGGAGATCGAGACCCAGGTCATCAAGCCCATCGAGGATGCCGTCGCCGGCATCAGCGGCGTGGACAAGATCCACTCCTGGAGCCGGGAGAACGTCGGCACGGTGGTGGTGCAGTTCAAGCTGTCGGCCAACCTGGACCGGTCGGCTCAGGAGGTGCGCGACAAGGTCTCGGGCATCGTCAACAAGCTGCCGCAGGACGCGGATGTGCCGATGGTGAGCCGCGTGGACATCTCCGCGGTGCCCGTCCTCACCTACGCGGCGAGCGCGCAGGCGGACTCGCGCACGGTGCGTAAAATCATCGAGGACAAGCTCAAGCCGGCCCTGGCGCAGATCGAGGGCGTGGCGGACGTGAGCATCGAGGGCGGCGACGTGCGGGAGATCCAGGTGGAGCTGGACCTGGACAAGGCGCGCGCGGTGGGGGTGTCCGCGATGGACATCGCCCAGCGCATCGGCACGGAGAACCTGGATCTGCCGGCGGGCCGGTTGCAACTCGGGCCCACGGAGCTGACGGTGCGCTCGCTGGGTCAGTTCAAGAGCGTGGACGAGCTGCGCCA